>JASJAT010000059.1 GCA_030066885.1 Arenicellales bacterium
GCCTTGGATAAGATTCTGTATGAGGGTACGGAAGGCGGCATGCCCGGTTGGGGCAAGGACGGGTTTATGACTCGCGAAGAAACCCAGCTCATGGCGAAGTTCGTCCAGAACGAAGTTCCGAAGCCTCCAGAATGGGGCATGAAAGAGATGAACGAATCCTGGAAAGTCCATGTCCCGGTCGCAGACAGGCCCAGTAGCCCACCTGAGGGAAAAAACTGGCAGAACTATTTCGGTGTGGTATTGAGGGACGTGGGGAAGGTCGCCATCATCGATGGTGACACCAAGGAAGTCCTGAACATCATCGACTCTGGCTTTGCGACCCATATCCTGAGGACATCCGCTTCTGGACGATATATGTATGCCATCGGCCGTGACGGCAAGGCCACTATGATGGACATGTGGGCTGATCCGCCCAATCTGGTGGCTGAAGTCAGGACCGGGATCGACGCCAGGTCCATCGACACTAGTAAATACAAGGGCTTCGAGGATAAATATGCAGTGGTCGGCGACTACTGGCCACCGCACTATGTCATCCTGGAGGGCGATACGCTCAAGCCGCTGAAGGTCGTAGGAACCCGGGGTTACACCTACGATACAAATGAGTACCGCGACGAGACGCGCGTTGCTTCTATCGTGTCCTCACACAACGCGCCCGAGTGGATCCTGAATCTGAAGGAGACCGGCGTGGTCTTGCTGGTCGACTACAGCGGGATGGAGAACGGTACGGTCACGGAGACCAAGATCAATGCTGAGCGCTTCTTGCACGACGGTGGCTGGGATTCCACAAAACGATACTTCCTGGTGGCGGCCAATGCCCGGGACACCATTTCAGTCATCGATACCGTGGAACGAAAGCTGGTCGCGAACATCATAACTGGAACGAAACCACACCCAGGCCGGGGCGCCAATTGGGTCGATCCCGAGTTCGGTAATGTGTGGGCTACGGTGCACCTTGGTGAAGGACTGATCTCCATCATCAGTACTGATCCTTCTAAAGACTATGCTTGGGAGGTCGTCAGAGAATGGGCGCTGGATGGCAACTCGCTCTTTATAAAGACGCACCCAAATAGCTCCCGTGTCTATGCTGATAACACGATCAACCTGAACAAGTCTAACGTTCTAACCGTGTTTGACATCAACAACCCCGAAGCCGAGCCTACTGAAATCGAGTTCGATAAGAAGGTCGTGCACATGGAATTCAACAAGGCTGGCGACGAGGTGTGGATTTCTCTGTGGGACAAGGAAGGTGCAGTCGTGGTGCTAGACGACAAGACCTTGGAGGAAAAGGCCAGGATCACCGGCCTGCACACCCCCACGGGTAAGTTCAACGTCTTCAACACCATGAAAGATATCTACTAATCGGGCTATTCCGTGTAGATCATCCTGAACAAAGGGGGCTGGAGTACTTCTTCAGCCCCTTTTTCTTTTACGAAAGGAGAGGAACATGAAACAACAAACAGGTGTGGTGTCCCTTGCATTGGGATTTGTTTTTTCTGTTTTACTGGCGGTTTCCTGGGCGCAAGATCACCAAATCCCTGTTGCCCCTCAGGAGTATCTCGACATGGAAAATCCCATTGATGAAGATGACGTCGAGGATGACTTTCTCAAGAAGGTCGGAAGGCTCTACAAGAGCAAGTGCACCAAGTGTCACGGTGCGGAAGGGGACGGTCAGGGATCCGCCGCAGAGGACATCTCAGATCCAAAGCCTACCGCGTTGAACGCTCCGGGTTATATGGAAGGGAGAAAAGACGGCCAGCTTTACTGGATTGTCGCGTACGGCAGTGAAGGTACTGAAATGAACGGTTTCGGTCCCGAATCGGATGCCGGCCTATCCGAGGAAAAGATTTGGCAGCTGGTGACTTATATGCGCGCCAAGTTCACCAACTGACGGTACCTCCGGGAGAAGAACATGAAAGCTGCAGGCACATTGGTGATTATCCCGGGTTTGTTGCTTTTCGCTCTGGGTACCGCAGCTGCTGAACAGGAACACAAGATTCCCGAGGCGCCTCCCGAGTACCTTGCCATGGAAAATCCCATCAAAGCCGACGAGGTTGATGAGAAGTTTCTCAAAAAGGTAGGCAAGCTGTACCACAGGAAATGCCGGAAGTGCCATGGCGAGAAAGGGGATGGTAAAGGGCCCAACGCCGAGAATTTCATCATAAAGCCCGCCGCGTTCAGCAAACCCGGCTACCTCGCCAGCAGGAAGGATGGGCAGCTGTTCTGGATCATGATGAACGGGAGTGAAGGTACCGAGATGGCACCTGTCGGTCCCTATTCCGACGAGGGTCTTTCCGAGGAGCAGCTGTGGCAGTTAATCGTCTATCTGCGTAAAACATTTACGAAGTAGAAATCCGCCTGACAAAACCGGCGTATGTACATTTGAAATAATAAGGAAAAAAATCATGAGCCATCCACCTAACCAGCGCAGTTCGTACGGACTTCAGACGCCTCGAACCAGAGGTGTACCTGGAACCAAACGATACGCTATGGTAATTGACCTCAGGAAATGCATCGGATGCATGTCCTGTGTGGTTGCCTGCAAAGCAGAGTATGGCGTCCCTCTGGGGGTTTGGCGGACATGGGTGAAAGTGGCCGACAAAGGCAAGTACCCTAACACCCGACGTGTTTTCATGCCGCGCCTGTGCAACCACTGTGACTATCCAGTCTGTGTGCGCAACTGTCCAACCCAGGCTACCTATAAGCACAAGGACGGTTTCGTCCTGCAGCGCTACAACCGGTGCATCGGTTGCCGCACGTGCATGGTTGCCTGTCCCTACAACGCCAGGCACCTCATACCGGCCAAACGAACCGATGACAACCTTCCCAAGCTCGTCGTCGACAAATGTACGTTCTGTATCCACCGGGTGAAAAAAGGCCTTGTGCCTGCCTGCGTTCAGGCCTGCGTGGGCGGGGCGCGAATCTTCGGTGACATGAACGATCCCAACAGCGAGGTCGCCCAACTGGCCAGCAAGGAAAAATTGACCGTGTTGAAGCCAGAGCTCGGTACCAGCCCATCGGTATCCTACATCGGCGGTGACTGGGAGATCATGGATGAGGCGCACAGCTATAACAACCGAACTGCCCAACTCAAGGAGGAATTCAACACCTTCAAGAGAAACCATGAAGGAGATGCTTTCGGCGACATCGTGGAGGGTGAACCGACCATGCGCCAGGTCAGTAAAAATTTCGGAGGTTTCCTGCGTACGATACCGCACAAAGCGAAGGAAGTCGTAGACGCCTTCGTCAACCTTTACCTCAGGTAAGCGGCCTCTACTAATGGACGACAGTGTCATCATTTCCAACGTCTTCCACCACGTTGCCTGGGGCACGACCATTGCCATATATTTCTGGCTGGTCGGGGCGAGTGCAGGCTCGTTTGTTATTTCGAGTTTCGGTTGGGTGTTTGGAATCACGCGTTATAAACCTCTAGCCCTGTCGGCGTCGATAACCGCAATCATCCTGCTGTTACTGGTTCCCATCCTGTTGATCTGGGACCTGGGTAAACCACTGCGTTTTATATATCTGTTGTTGCCCAGCTACTGGCATGCTACCGGGCCGATGTCGTGGGGTTCGGCTCTGATCTTCAGCTATCCCATCGCGATGATCTTCTACACATACTTTGTGGTGAAGAACAACGTGACCTGGGCCAAGATCGCCGGCATCGTATCCATAGTGCTGGCCCTGTCTACACACTGGTACACCGGTGTGGTCATGGAACTCAATCCGGGGCGGTTCCTGAATCATACCGCCCTGGCACCACTGCTGTTCTTAACGGGTGCGTTCATATCGGGCATCGGTTTGCTGATCCTGATTCTATGGATTCAAAACATGATCGTATCTGCTGAGAAGCGGATTAATTGGTCATTGATCGAGGAGATGGCCCAATACATGATGTACGGGCTTGTCTTCGACGCCTTCCTGTTGTTTCTGGAATTCATGCAGTCCCTGTACGGCAGTCTGAATTTAGTGATAGGGCACGAAGAGGTGCTGATGGGGGTTTTCCGCTTTCCTTACCTTTGGATGGAGATTGTTTTGGGCTTGATCATTCCATTCATCATCCTGGTGTCACCTTTAAAGCGGACCAGAGCGGGGATAATTGTCGCCGCCTTCCTGGTTGCGGTCGGCGTCTATGGCATGAGGATCTGGTGGGTCATGGGTGGCCAGTATCTGCAGACATTCTATTAAGAGGCCCGGGCGATGACGGAAATCGACAGACGCGAATTCATGAAACTTAGTGCTGCAGCGGCGGCCGCATCGGCCTGTCCGGCACTCCTTCACGCAATGGAGCTCGAACTCGGGGGTCAGGACTTTCATCAGATCAGGACTTTTCATCCACGGCAGAGAAAACCCTATTTGTGCACGTTGTGCTCCTATTTCGACGGTGGTTTCTCCTTTGCAGAGGAAGGGGAGATCTTAAAAGTCGAGGGCGACCCAGATCATATCGCTACGCGAGGAAAATTCTGCGCCAAAGGCCTGGCCTCGTTTTTTGGTAGATATGATCCAGACAGAATACTCGCCCCCATGAAGCGGGTTGGTGAACGTGGCGCTGGTGAATGGCAGGAAATCAGCTGGGAAGATGCCATCGCCGAGGTGGCGGATAAGGTAAGTGTTGCCCTGGCGGACCCAGACAGCATTTATCTAAACGAAGGGAGCTTTAAGGAAGGGGGCACGGTCCGCTTTATGGATACCATAGGGTCACGGTCGGTCATACGCAGCCGCCTGCCTTCCATCGGTACCAAGCCTAAGCAGACGGCGCTTGAAGAGGCCCTTGGGTTTAATTTCGCTCTTCCGGACCTGGAGCACACGAAATATGTGCTTAATTTCGGTGCGAATATCATGGAGACTGCGCTCCCACTGGCGCAGCGATTAACCGACGGTGTCGTAAACAACAAGCTCAAACTGGTCACTTTCGATGTGCGCATGTCGAATACTGCCGGCAGAAGTGACGAGTGGTTCCCCGTCTTCCCCGGTAGCGACGGCATCATTGCCCTGGCCATGGCCAATGTCATTATGGAGAAGGGTTTAGCCGAAACGGGTTTCGTCGATGCTTGGGTCAACTATACAAGCGAACAGGGTCTCCGAACCGACTATTCCAGCGGACACTTATTGAAGGACTTACAAGAGTTCACGCCTGAACGGGCTGAAGAGGCGAGTGGGGTACCGGCTAAGATAATTAAAAGAATTGCACTTGAATTCGCTAAGACGAAGCCGGCAACGGTTTTCAGTCACAACGGTGTCGTTTGGCACCAGAACGGGACTGATGGAGAGATGGCCTGCTTGTTGCTGGCCGTAATCACCGGCAATATCGACACGGAGGGTGGATATTGTCTGCCGCGACGGTTCGACGTTGCTATGCCGCAGCCTGCACCACAACCGGCAGGAAGCACTTCCAAACGGTTGAATCCCGAGTTTCCCTTCGAAGTAAAGGAGGGTGTCCGCCGGGTTCAGGTGCTGTTTAACCACATGAGCAATCCCGTCTACTCTTCCCCAGCAGCCAGTGTCTGGCGGGAGGTCCTCAAAGATCCAAAATTGATTCCGTATCTCGTCGATTTCAGTCCCTTCATGAGTGAAACCGCTGAGTTGGCCGATATCATTCTGCCGGACGTGGTAGATGTGGAGCGCCACGATGTGGCCAGCAGTCCGACTGCCCTTTGGCCATGGATCAGTATGAGCAACCCTCGCATTAAACCCCGGGGCGAGGCACAGGATGTGAGGTTAACGCTGAAGGGAGTGGTCGAAGCTATAGACCCAGACGGTAGCCGGGGAATGAAGCAGTACTGGACGTTCGCCGACACCAAGGAGTGGGTCAAGCAGGCCGTGAAAGCAACCCCGCATACAGAAGAGAAAAGCTACAAAAAATTGAGATCTAAGGGGGTTTGGCCGTCATACGGTAAGATCGATCCGGCCACGCGGCAGATTGTCAACAAAGGGGAGCCAGTCGAAGCCGAATATCTTACTTACAAAGCAGCAGGTTTTCCCACCTCTTCTGGCAGGATCGAGATTCGCACACCTGCCTGGCGTGAGAACCCACGTCACCAGGATATGAAGCCGGACGAGTTCATTCTGATAACCTTTAAAGTCGCGTACCAAACCCTTTCTATGACGTCTAACCTCAAATACCTCGCTGAACTGTGGCACTCGAATCCATTGTGGATCAACCGAGATGTAGCAAAGGAACTCGGGATTGGAGACGGGGATCTGGTCCGGGTGACCAGCGAAGCAGGCCACATGGTCACCAAGGCATGGCTGACCAACGGAATCCATCCCCAGGCAGTCGGCATCAGTACGTCAGTGGGTCGAACTTCCTATGGCCGTGTTGCCCTCGCCGATCCTCATGCGCACGCCTCCTTCGCCCGTGAGGAGCAGGAAGATCCCGACATCGATCACAATCTCTGGTGGCGGGATCCGGGTACCAACCCTAACGATATCGTACCTATCTCCATTGATCCGGAGACAGGTACTCAGACCTGGAACGACACGGTTGTTACCGTAACCCCGGCCGAAGCAGACGACAACTATGGCGATATCAAGGTGGATAACGCCAAACACTTCGACCTTTATAAGAAGTCAAAGGCCCAGGCCTGATCCGTGCAGACAAAAATGACGGAGAAAGTAAATTGAAACTCCCGAATTTTCTTAAATCCACGTCGGGGCGTGTCCTCACTGCCATCGCGGTATTTGGTGTACTGTTCGTAGTTGGTTTATTGAGTTGGAGTCATAGCAGGTTTACGAGACCTAATGTCTGCATCACCTGCCATGAGGTATTTGTTGACCACGAAGAATACGAACAAACCAGTCTGCTTAGCGAAACCATAGAAGACTACAAGCCTACCAAAGCGATCGATACAGGGCACTTCAACATGACCGTGGGTTGCGCCGAGTGCCATGCCTATCCGTACGAGGAGTATCGGGAGTCCCCTCATTACGAAAATGAGCGTGGCGTCAGGGCGGGATGTTTAGGTTGCCACAATCCGCACAGTGTGATGGAGTTTCTTGTCTGGAAATTCTTTTACATCAATAGAGGTACGATTGGGGAGAGTCCGTTCCATGCCATCTCGAGCGGGCTTCGTGATGTTCCGGAGTGGGAGGATTTACGCATCCCCCTGGCGATGCGAGTGCGACAGCAGATGATTGAGGAGGACAGCGCCAAGTGCAAAGACTGTCACAAGCCCGAAAGCAAATGGTTTAACAAAATCGAACGACACAAAAAGATGGAAAAGACCTGTATCGAATGCCACTATAATCTCGTGCACAAGGAAGTGAAGTGGCCGAAGACAGCGTCGGAAACAACGGCTGGAGAAAAATCGGACAAGGAGGGGTAAAACAAGCGACGCGAATGCTTTTCACCGCGGCGCATAGCGAGCCATGGATGTGGTTTGGTAACTAGAAATCAACAACCGTCTCCGAACCATCTGAGTTTTGCACGACTTTCTTGATCAGGTGTCCTTCACTATCGTAGTGATACGATTCAGAGAACTCGATAGCACCTTTTTCGTAGGCTTTAAAAATTATCATTCGCTTATCTGCATCAAAGACGGCCTCATAGTAGTTATAGTTTTGAAAGACTTCCTCAAAGTTCTTTTCCTCGCCAAGTTCTGACACGCCGTTATTGTCGGTATATTCATCTGAGTAGTAGGGGATACCGGGCTTTATTTCGTAGGGCTCGAACTTGCCTGCGAGCAGTACAGCCGGTGATGCCAAGATGATAGCGATAGATAGTAATAGTCTTTTCATTGCCTTGCTTGTGTATAGATTGCGGTGAGGAATACGGCCAGTGATTTTAGCACGGCTCGGTCAGAGGCCTCGCCACGTAGGACGCGGTGAGAGAAACTTGCCGGTCAGTTAGAGCCCCTTCAATACATTTTTCAGATACTCAATTTCCCCGGCTGAAACATAAGACCAGCCCTGTTTACCACTATTGATCAATTCCAGGTCTTGCTCAATACCTTTCTCCGCCTCTTCCGTTGATCCCCCCTTAAGATTTATCAGTGTACCGAGTAGCCGACATATCCGCCGGTGGCGCAAGCGAAAGCTCCAGCGCTGCCGAAAACTCATACCCGGTCCTAGCTGTCTCTGTACCGCAGCCAGTTGGCGGTGGGCGAGCAGAAACAGTGTGGCATATTGGTTAGTCTCCTGATCCGAAAGACGCTTCTTTGCCATAACCCGCTAGTTCCAGTAATTTAAAGATTCAGCAGGTGAGGTCATATCACACAGCTATTTCCAATTATCCCCACCGTATCTGTCGAGCAGCTGGGGTATGCCAATGATCAGCATTATGGCGACCAAGGCACCGATTAGAAATAGCAACCATTGCACTGGTGTGAGTGATGCAAAGTAAAGCTCGAAGTACTCGACGATCCCAACTCCACGAGCATTTGGTAAGTCTGGTCCAGCAAAAAATCCTACCTTAGCCGGGTCTGGGTTCTGCCAGGTAACCAGCCTATACAACAGCATCGCAGCCAGTGAAAGGACAACCGCAACAATTCCTATCAGTTTTTTGTTCATTGTCGCAACTCCAGTCTGACGTATGAGTTTACAATACCGCCACCCAGCGGGTTTTATGTACTTTATGAGTTGACCGCCTAGTAGGCATACAAGGGCCTTGACCGACCTTATCGGGTGTTCTGTGCGACATGATAAAACATGACCCTTGGGGGTATAGTAATAAGAGGTATAGATTCTATGCTTTACATCAATGATCGGGATGAACGGAATACATGGCAGACGAAATCAATCTTCGGACAGTCGCCCATGAAATAAAGGTCGCACAGGACCAGTGCAGGCAGCTTGAGCCGTTCACCTCGTGCGTAAAGAACTTCGGGAATACTGAAGCCTATGCGGTGGCACGTCACATCCATGAGATGCGGATGGACGAAGGTGCGACTCCCATAGGTCGAAAGATCGGTTTTACTAATCCAAAGATTTGGTCTACCTACGGTGTTTACGAACCGGTCTGGGCTTACGTTTATGATACGACGGTTACCAGACTCAAGCGATCTGAGGTACGGTGCTCGATCGGACAATTCGCCGAACCCAGAATTGAGCCAGAGGTTGTTGTGCACTTTCTGTCGACGCCACCTGTAACAGACGACCCTGAGAAGATTTTAGAATGTATTGACTGGATCGCCCATGGGATCGAGATCGTACAGTCCCATTATCCTGCATGGAAGTTCCGGGCCGCAGATACCATCGCTGATTCGGGTCTGCACGCAGCACTGCTGGTAGGCGAGCCGCAGTTCCTCAACAAGTTTGGACCGACTGTTATATCGGATCTAGAGCGTTTTGAGATCACCCTGTCGTGTGGCAACCAGTTGCGCGACAGTGGGAAGGGCGCCAATGCGCTAGGGAGCCCTCTGAGAGCAATAGCTTACCTGATCGACGTCATCGCCAAACAACCACATGCTTTACCCTTACAGTCGGGTGAATTGGTGACAACAGGGACTTTAACGAATGCTCTTCCAATTGAGCCTGGTCAGAATTGGACTACGAATCTGGATGGCATTGACTTACCTGGGATTTCAGTTACCTTCGACCTGTGAGGCCGGTTAGACTACGAGCGGTTAAACATGCCTTACAGCGGTGTTCAACCTGTTACAGGTAACCTTCTTTTAGTGTATTAAGTCAAGCAGGTCGTGACTGCTGATAATCCCAACAATGTTATCGCGGTCTCCGACTAGAACTCTGTGAATTTGTTGGTCGATCATTATATCGGCCACTTCCCTCACGGTTGTGTCGGGTGAAACAAAAAAAACACCCTGGTGCATCAAGTCACCAGCCGTTTGTTCCCGGGCAAAAAGTTCACTAAATTTTTCTGATTTGTGAAGACGAGCCGCTTGTATAAGGTCTGTTTTACTAACGATACCCACGATTTCCCCAGAACTGGATGCCACTGGTATACCGCTTATTTCTTCTGAAGCAAAGAATTCCTCTAACTCACTGAGGGGCATCGACAGCGGAACCGTTACCACTGGAGCCATCATAATTTCTTTTGCTTTCTTCATCTGACTCGCCCAAGTGTGAAACAGCAGGTATCCTAACTGGATCAGCAAGAGCTTATTTTGACTTGGGTCAACGATTTATAGTGCGGCCTTAAGGTAAGTTATATTACGTTGGAGATGGGTATCTCCTCCAATGGGTTTTGATCCCCCGGATCTTACTGTTCCGGGGGTTTTTTTTGTTAAATGGATTCCCAAAGTGTCATTCCTTCACTCCTGGTATAACTGAAACTCAGTGTTGATGCGTATTGTGGGATTTTAGCAACGAATTTATGGAGGCCATTTCGAGTGTACCGTCTACTATGTAGTTATGAGTATTATTCACAAGAGACTGGTGTGGTTACTTGTGTTGATCGTATTGGTCATCCCTATCAGTTGGTCGTTTGTTGATACTGGGCAGTCTACGCATAAGCATGAATGCCGGTCCTTTAAAGGGGTCATCGTCTTTGCGGACTCGCAGGGTTTTACCGACAAGCGACATGTCAGTGTAAACATGTGCGGAAACGAGTAGTCCATACCTTTCGGTATTCGGATTAAGGAGTACTGATAATAGATTTGGAAAACTTCGTGATCATTCGTTCCAATCCAACAAAATTATTAGTCATCTTGTTTATGCTATTGATTTCACCGCCGCGTGTGGTTGCCGACAAGATAGAGGTGATTCAGCTGCACAATCGCTCTGTAGACGAAGTTATCCCGCTCGTGGGTCCGATGATTAAACCAGGGGAGGCGATATCCGGCACAGGCTACAAACTGATTCTACGCGCGAGTTCGGAAACCGTGGCGGAAATTCGGCGTGTATTGTCTGAAATCGATACCGGCCTGCGAAATCTAATAATATCTGTTCGGCACGGTGACGAATTTCAGACCGAGCAAAGCGAAGGAGAGTTGGATGCATTTTACGATAGCCAAAAAGGCGGTGCGGTTTCAGGTCGTTTCAAACACGATCAAATTCACGACCGTTCACAGCTCGGTCAACGAGTGCGAGTGCTAGAAGGTAGTGTTGCGTATATACATACCGGCAAGGCTTTCTACACCGCTCCCACTCATTATCCTTCTCAATCGGGAGTCGTAGTGCAGGAGACTGCCCGGCAAAGTATCGGAAGTGGGTTGTTTGTTGCTCCCCGCTTGAATGGTAAACAAGTCAACCTAGAGATCAGCCCATACCGGGAGAGCTTGACGGGCTACGGCAACACGATTGACACGCAAAATGCCAGTTCAACCATTTCGGGACAACTTGGCGAATGGATATACATTGGAGGGGTAAACCAAACACATCAACTTAGCCAAAAGGGTGTTCTTAGTGGTGCGCGTTCAGACGCCGCAAGGCAAAGCGGGATATACGTGAAGGTTGATATGGTAGACTGATCAATCCGGTTGTTTGAAATGTTTATCAGTTCTCAGTACTAAGATCGCTTCATTGATCTTCAGCCTGTTTGTCCAATTTCTTTTGGTATTGTTGGAGTATATCCTTGGCCTGCTGTTCTATGTGTTTGGTCGTAGGTTTGCCGGTATTGGTATAGACGACGTTGTTGGAACCTCGCTGGTATAGGTAGCCAACAAACAACAATCCGACAATCAGTAGTATCAAAGAGAATCCACGCATCACAGAAACTCAATATGGCCTGAATATAAGCTTAGCAGTTGGTTTCAGTGGTGCTAGCCTGCGGAGGTCACATATTTTGAGGCTCGATGTTTGGGCTGGGTAGAAAAACGCACCCCGCGTTGATAACCTGAGAGAATTGTCTCACTAACAGGTGTTGGTAGGCTGGAGGTAGAATGGTGAGTACTCCTGCTTTCTGGTTCTGTTTTGTCTTTAGATGAGCTACACGGTTCTCAAAACCATCCACCTTGGCTGTGCGTTTATAACATACGTACTATTTTTTATACGTGGGTTCTGGTTGATTACCAATTCTCGTCCGTTGTCACTACCAGGAATGGTTGTAATCCCTCATGTTGTAGATAGTATTCTGTTGCTCAGCGCAATCGGTCTGGTCGTGCTGACTAATCAATACCCGGGCGAACAGACATGGTTGAACGCCAAACTTATCGCTTTGGTAGTATATATTCTGTTAGGCACATCGGCGTTTAGGTTGTGCCATAAACGTACCGCAAAGTTAGTAACCTGGCTCATGGCACAGCTTGTGTTTTTGTATATCGTGTTCGTTGCGTTAACGCGGACGATATATCCAATATAGTGTTAACCCGCATATTGCACCAAGGCGGCCGTGTTGTGGCACATAACACAATGACCTGCGCTTTTTTCAGATAGAGACCGACAAGCTAATGGATCCTTCGATGTGTACGGTTTGCTCCAGTGGTCGGCCTACCCCGGCCCTGGCTGGTCCGGGCCTGCTTGGACTTGGGCTTCACTCAAGCCATAGCTACGGCTATGCCTTGACTTCCAGCCCGGCGCCCAACCGACCCTGTCCTGCGCCATCATCCGGGGTCCCGATGAATATACGGGTTATACAACCAGCGCCTGTCGACGTTGTACTCCAACCTCGAAAACACGCTTGTAGCGCTCTACTTCGTACGGTGGACCGACCGCTTTTAGAGGATTGTCCGAAAGCTTCACTGCCATATGGCCGTTTGCTGAAACGACTTTGCACACAAGTGAAATCGGGTCCAAATTCGAATCGGGGTCCAATCCACGGAAGTCATTGGTGAGCAAAGTTCCCCACCCAAAGCCCAACCGAGCCTGTCCGTGGAAATGTCGGTAAAGGCGTTCAATGATCCCAACGTCTAAACCGTCGGAAAAAATCAACAGCTTTTCCTTTGGGTCCTGGCCCCTGTTCCGCCACCAATTTATCGCAGTTTCACCGTTCTCAAACGGATCACCCGAGTCGATCCGTAGTCCGGTCCAGGTGGCAAGCCAGTCGGGTGCGCGGTCGAGAAATCCTTCCGTACCGTAGGTGTCGGGCAGGATGATACGTAAGTTGTCGTGGTAGTCCTTTTGCCAATCTTGCAAAACTTGGTACGGTGCTGCAGCAAGAGACTGATCATCTTCTGCGAGCGCCGCGTATACCATCGGCAACTCATGGGCATTGGTCCCAATGGCTTCCACCTCACGGTGCAATGCGATGAGACAGTTCGACGTGCCGAGAAAACTCTCCCCGAGTCCCTCAATCATTGCCTGCACACACCAGTCTTGCCACAAAAAACCGTGCCGGCGTCGTGTACCGAAGTCAGAGATACTGATTTTCTCGAGCGGCTTCAAACGCTGGATTTTCTCCCAAACACGGGTCATCGCCCTTGCGTAAAGAACTTGAAGCTCGAACTTGGCCATGTTTCTGAGCACCGCACGGGACCTAAGCTCGGTGAGTACCGCTAGGGCGGGAATTTCCCACATTGTTGTTTCGATCCACGGTCCCTCGAATGTGAGTTCGTACTGTTCGCCTAGGAGTTCAAGTTGATAATCTGGGAACCGAAATTCTTCCAACCACGCAATGAAATCCGGGGAAAACATACGACGCTCGCCATAAAACGTGTTACCTCTTAGCCATGTGGATTCGCCACGCGAAAGTTTCAGAGTACGTATGTGATCCAGCTGTTCACGCAGTTCGCCTTCGTCAATGAGTTTCGCCAGGGCGACCGAGTCGGTGCGATTGATAAGGCTAAAAGTGACCTTAGTGTTGCGGTGGTGGCGGAATATACTCTGCGCCATTAGGAGCTTGTAAAAATCCGTGTCGAGAACGGATCGCACCACTGGATCAATTTTCCAGTTGTGATTGTATACACGCGTTGCAATATCGGTCATGTATATAGTCTAAAGGTGTAACGTACAAAGTTTAAAGACAAAAGCTTGTTCCCGTCCCACTTTGCTTTAACACAGTTGATTGCTCTAAGTTGATCTAAGAAGGACAACTCTCGCTCAGACGCGAACATCACTATACGCTGTCTCTTTGGGTACCCCCGCCGGATAAGGTTCTAATTCGCATAACTCGAGCCGTTAATAAATGGCACCAGCCTGGTTTGCATTGTGCACGAAGGCGACCAGGCCTTTAGTATGAATCATGAATAATTACTCATGATTAGCATGAAAATATATCCTTTGATTTCAATAATATGTGTCTATACTATCCGCAAAACATTAATGGT
>JASJAT010000244.1 GCA_030066885.1 Arenicellales bacterium
CCCTGATTGATGACCATGAGTCGTGCTTGATTGTTGTACCTGTCTAAGCGTACCAGGATAGGGGTGCCTTCTTCTCCAAAATCGACCGCATTGTCGGCCAGCTTGTCGAGCATTTGTGCGATGTGGTCTTGCACGCCTTCCACGTTAAGCGGTGTGGCCCTTACTTCCAGCTCGAATTTCCGATCGGGATGGGTTAGCTGGTAACCTTCCACGTAGCTGGAAACCAGGCGCACTAGATCAAAACGTTCTCTCACCTCGCCTTTCAGCGCTTCCTCAAGATTGGCCGCCTCGGTGAGATTGGTCAGAATGGACCCCAGGCGAACGATCCCGTTCTTAGCCCGCGTCATGTATTTGCTTTTCTGCGTCGAAGGTATTTCTTCTTGTAGGTTGTCGAGGGAAGAGTTAACGACATTGAGAGGATTGTTGAGTTCGTGCGCGAGCGTATCCGGCAGCCCCTCCAGGTACCGGGTGTATGCACTTAGTCTGCCCAGCATGCCGCTCACACTACGCGACAGGTCCCCGATCTCATCGCCGGCCTCTGCTTCCTCCGTGATATGTGGATTTCTAACCCGTCCATCAGGCCCGATAGCCATGTCCGTAGCATTTCTCAGTCGCCGGATCCGCAGCGTTAGTCGAGAGGCAAATACCAAAAGAGCTGCCGTGATGATAACGATAACCAGCAAGGTCACGCTAATGATGTTCTCTAATATTTGCTTTTGATTTTTTAGAACCTCATTACTACTTTGTTCTACCACTACCACCCCCAGCACCCCATCGCCCGACCAAACTGGGTGAGCTGCCATCAAGATTTCAGCTTTTCTATCCAGGGACGGTCGGCGCTCAGTTTGGGATAATCCTGCCACAGCTTTTTTGAATATCTCATCGTTTCGATGAGAGACGTCGGTGGCGATGTCTTCGAAGTCTGACTCAGACCCGCCAATGATCAGGTTATAGATATCGTGCAATACCCCGTCGTACCAGTGGCGTAGTCGATCATTCCAAGATTGCGGGGGTGATTCCTCTGGTTGGTCGCTAGACAACTTCCCGACAACCGCTCTCACTTGTTGCTGTCGATCCAACACCCAGATTCGAGCTACCGGTCGATCCAGCCCACGCAGAATCTTGGCGATTTCAGGGGAGTGGATCAGCAATCGACTCAGCGGTTCACTGGATTCTGATCCGGTGCTCTTAGATGCGGTGAGTAGAGTCTTAAGCGTCCGTTGTTGTTCATCGTCCACGTCGCCCACTACAAAGCCCAATCGCGATTGGGAACTCACCATGAACCGCGGAATGCGTAGCTCCACAACGTAGCCCTCGCTGGTGGGCGTGATCTCGGCATCCAGGTCATAGTTCGGTTCACCGGTGAGAGGGTATTGCCAATCCTTGTCCATAAGGTAGATGCTCATACGTCCCGGTTCTGCTGCGGTGAGTAGATATCGCTTAACTCGACCACCGGGATTCTCAAGCACGAGACGAAGATGATCACTCTTATTCAAGCTTCGAAGCTTACGATCTCGATACACGAAATGATCATCCGTAACTTGAAACAAGCCATAAAGATAGGGACCGCGATAGCCGATTATGCTGCTGTAGCTTAAGGACTCGGGGTCGTAGTCCAGACCGCATAATAAGCCCTTGGACCCGTCATAGTGTGATACTTGATCGATCTGCTCGCCCCAGTCGCCTAGGTCCCCATCCAGACGAATGTAATTAGGCAACGCAAACGCGTACAGGTCAGAAGGTTGGCCGATCAATTCGGAAGCACCCGTTTCCGGGTCAAAAAATTCTGGCCGGTCATTTAAAACAGTTGAAACCGCGCGGGCGGTTAAGCTCAAAGCATTTTCTTGTCCCTGCAACAAGAACGTCTTTAAACCCCGGACGTATTCATATCCCATCCATGGAACGAGCAACAGCGCCAGTGCGACCAGGAGCAGCTTGGATCGGATGCTTAAACCACTAGAGTAATTAACTTTAGCCATGAACGCGTACCCATTTTATTCAGGCTGCCAGCGATAACCTACTCCGAACACCGTTTGAATCATCGAAAAATCCGGATCCGCTTCCTTGAATTTCTTGCGGATCCGGCGAACGTAACCGTTGATCGTATTGCGTTCGACATAGCTCTGTCGAGTAATTTGCATTAGGTTTTCGTAAGTCTTTACATGGCCTGGCCGTTTTGCCAAAGCTTGAACCAGCCAAAACTCAGTCAATGTAAGGTTCACTTCTTTGTCGTTCCAACGAACGGACATGCTGTTCGGGTCGAGCTGCAACGGGCCCAGCCTCAAGATCGCTTCCAGCTCGGTGGTCTGCGTGTGTAGTGTATCGACTATGCGGAATAGTGAAGTCACGCGTACAGAAAGAAATTGCAAGTTCACCGGCTTGGTCAGGTAGTCCCAGGCATCCAACCGCAAACCGGACACGCGGTCGATATCCGTGTCCCTTGCCGTCAAAAAAATGATGGGGAGTTTCGGCGCGATGGCTCGCAGATCACGACACAAATCAAAGCCACCGTCCATTTCATCTTCTAGCATGATGTCAAGAATAGCCAGGTCCGGCAGGTCCCTTTTCATGCCGGCGAAAGCGTCGACCCGGTTACCGTACGTTTTAACCTTGTAACCGTTGGCGGTCAAAGCGTCGGCGTAATTCTCCCTTTGGTCCATATCGTCCTCGACTATGGCAATATTTTTGGACATAACGCTCTATTTAAACCTTTTAACTCAATAAGATACAACAGTTTTTACGGTTATTTCAGAGTTTCTCAAACACCACTAATTCGCCATGAATTATCACAAAGTTAGACAGATCATGGGAGTTTAATTCAATCTAACACAGAAACAGTTGTCCAGACCGCAAGGATGTCGTGCGATGTTGCTTCATACTTGGACAATTCACTGGAGAGTTTGATGGGTAAGCAAGTTTTTGTACCACTGACAGACGAGATTTTGTACGATCATCCGGAATTGATCAAAGGACCCGTGCTGCCATATAAAGCAGGCCAAGCCTGTTATCACTGGCTCTCGGTGGAGTTGAATCCGGAGGATGTGCTGCCACCGGTTGCAAAAAGGGTGCCCAAAAAATCCTCTCTACTTCCACAGTGGTTATCGGCTATTAGATTACCGACACTCGAAAGCCTGGCGAGGTAAAGCCCCATCCCTTACTGAGTCCCTGAAGTTCCTCGCAATTGGGCTTGGTACCGCGCTCCCCCGAGCGCGGTACTTGTCTTTCTTTTAAACGCCAAACTGATGAGAAAATGAGGTCTTGCTATTAGGTTAGGAAGCCTCTTTTTCATCCTGTTCAAATTGTTCTTCAAGTTCTTTCGCTGACTTCTTGGCTAAGTAAATCATGCGCTGTTCGTCGTTATGAAGCTCGTGGTCATCATGTAACCTTTGCTCGTCGTGTTGGCGAAATGTCTCAACTACATTAGAGCTTTCTTGTCTGGGCAGTCCCAGAGATTCCAACGTCGCTTCCGCCATCTTAAGGCTTGAATAGAACGTGTCTCGCCAGATTTGCGTAATCCCCAGGTCCATGAGTTGGTAGACGTGTTTTCTATTGCGTGCTCGGGCGATGATTTTCAGATTGGGAAAATTTCTTGTCACCATTTCGGCAGTGCGTAGTGAGATTTCGGGGTCACCGATGGTAAGAATGAATAAATTCGCTTTTTCAGCGCCGGCAGATCGAAGTAAGTCGAGACGTGAAGCGTCTCCGTAATAAACTTTATTACCGTAGCGTTTCACAAAATCGACTTGCCCCGAGCTATTGTCCAGAGCTGTGAATCCGATTCTCTTAGCCCGGAGTATCCTCGCCACAATCTGCCCGACGCGCCCGAACCCGGCGATGACAACTTGGTTTTCAGATTCAGGCATATGGTCGTAACTTGGAGCGGATGATTTCCACTTCTTTTGTATTGTCTCGACGCCGGAAACCAGCAAAGGTGTGGCAATCATTGACAGGGTTACCGCCAGTATGAGCAGTTGCGATATATCCGAAGACAATACGAACGATGCGACAGCGACATTGAGAATAATGAAAGCGAACTCGCCACCTTGGGGCAAAAACGCTGCCAGACTGGTCGCCGAGGTCCAGGACAAGCCAAACGCACGGCCTAAAAATAACAATACGATAAACTTCACCGCCATAAGACCTATCGCGATAAGTACGACTTCCAAAAGGTGGCTGTTTAGCAATCCGAAATTGACCGTCATGCCGACCGCCATGAAAAACAATCCCAATAAAAGTCCTTTAAAGGGATCGATGTCCGCCTGTAGTTCGTGACGGTACTCCGATTCCGACAGTAGGACCCCGGCCAAAAAAGCACCGAGTGCCATAGATAGCCCTGTTTCTTCTAACAAAAGCGCTGTTCCAAGCACGATCAGCAGGGCGAAGGCGATAAATACTTCACGCACACCGGTTTCTGCGACGATCTTAAAGAAGTAGTGCACGATGTAGCGGCCGACCAAAATCACCAGTGCGACGATCCCTATAGTTTTGATCAGTGCCCACCAGGAAAACACTTTGGTCTCAGCACCGGTTCCTAACAGGGGTATGATTGCCAAAAGGGGCACCACTGCAATGTCTTGCAACAGTAGAATGGAAAAGGCCGCTCGGCCATGACGCGTGTTGAGCTGCTGCTTCTCGCTTAAAGTCTGCAGGGCAAAAGCGGTCGACGACAATGCCAGGGTGACGCCAATGATCAATGCAGGGGTGAACTCCCGAAGAAATACATAAGCGATGATCGCAATTGGTATCGCTGTTATAACAACCTGCGCCACACCGAGACCTAAGACTGTTCGACGCATTACCCACAATCGTTTGGGATTCAACTCGATACCGACCAAGAATAGGAGAAACACAACGCCGAGTTCGGCAAAATGAAAAATGTCATCGACGTTGGAGATAAATCTAAATCCCCAGGGTCCAACGACGATGCCAGCGAAGAGGTACCCCAATACCGCGCCCAGGCCGATGCGTTTGGCAATGGGTA
Source organism: Arenicellales bacterium (assembly GCA_030066885.1). GTDB lineage: Bacteria > Pseudomonadota > Gammaproteobacteria > Arenicellales > JAANXG01 > JAHEKE01. The sequence goes on from JASJAT010000244.1 coordinate 4,982, forward strand.
TTGCGATCACAGCAGCCCCGAATAGCAACGACGCTTGTATTACAAAGTTCACTTAACCTGATCCTTATTTGTTAGTGTTATAAAAAAAGGGTTATTTTACATGGGTGTACAGTACATCTATTCCTGTCGTATTTGACAGGACGCACACGTTTCCAAACAGAAGTCTTAGCCAAGTAGGAATTGAAAACTCACCTTACTACGGGATCGTTACTTTTGAGGCACAAGGGGTAAACTAAGCATCTAATCACAAAAATGGCGCAGTGATTTTGTCTAAACATCGATCTGTCCCCCAAAAGGTATCTCAAAATGATTTCATCAGTTTCGGACCGCTATCCTGAATTGCGCGAAGCAGTGAGCGATTTGTGCAGAGGTTTTACAGATGAGTATTGGCGAAAGCTCGATGATAACCGCGAGTATCCTGAGACATTTGTTAAAGCGCTCACCGATGCGGGTTGGCTTGCTGCACTCATCCCGGAGGAGTATGGCGGTACCGGGCTGGGCATCGCCGAAGCCTCGGTCATTCTCGAACAGATCAACCGCTGTGGCGGGAACGCAGGTGCCTGCCATGCACAAATGTATACCATGGGAACATTATTGCGCCATGGATCGGACCAGCAAAAGCAGAAGTTTTTACCGAGTATCGCCAACGGTGAACTTCGTCTGCAGGCCTTTGGTGTCACCGAACCCAACACAGGGTCGGATACGACCAAACTAAAGACACGCGCGGATCTGAGGGGTGATCACTATGAGATCAACGGGGACAAGGTTTGGACTTCTCGTGTGCAGCATTCTGACTTGATGCTGCTGTTAGCGCGGACTACACCGGTAGACAAGGTGCGGAAGAAA
>JASJAT010000245.1 GCA_030066885.1 Arenicellales bacterium
ATCATGAAGTTGAAATTCTTAAGAATATGTTTCAATAGGTTGCTATAGATTTGATATTTCAGTTTTACCTTCAACTTTGTATTTTGTTTAAGTAACTGGTGACAAAGTGATAAGGAAATGTACAGAATCAGATGTCGATGTGATCTATGAGATCATCAACGACGCTGCGCAGGCCTACAGGGGCGTGATACCAGAAGACAGATGGCATGAACCCTACATGCCGAAGACAGAGCTTGAGCAAGAACTTCAAGACGGGGTAGTTTTTTGGGGTGTTGAGGACAAAAACAACCTGATTGGCGTTATGGGAATACAGGATAAAGGCGACCTTGCGTTAATTCGCCATGCCTACGTCAGGACTGAGCGAAGGAATGAAGGAATTGGGTCACGGCTGCTCAACTTTCTAGAATCCACAACCGACAAAGCCATCCTCGTTGGCACATGGGCAGACGCAACCTGGGCAATCACGTTCTATCAAAAAAACGGTTACCGCCTCCTGTCAGAGCCGGAAAAAGATCGACTGCTCCGCAAATACTGGAGAATCCCCGAGCGGCAAATTCAGACTTCGGTCGTCCTCGCTAATGAACGCACTTAAGTGTGGGCGACTAAGCAACCCCACCTAAAGGTTTTACATAGACTTGTGTCAACCAAACTGCAGTGGTGTCTTGGAACTTTTTATCGAAACCTTTTTCCCTCACCCACGTTTCTATCTGTTTTGGGTTGTGTACGTAGGGTCGGAAACTTGAACGCATCAACCAAAAAAAGAACGTGCATACCCCCATACCAAATCTCACAAACCACCGGTCACGCGGATAAGTAAGCGCATAGGCTTGTTTGGTCTTCTCCAAAGACCTGTGTACTAGCGTATCTGCGTCGGGGTAACAGCAAACAACTTTGTCCATCAAGGTAACGTCGGCCGGCGCGATTTCATCCAGCAGTTCAATGAAATCACCTTCGATATATTCAGTCCGATCGGCCAACCCACGCTGCGCTGCCCAGTCCCGCGCTTCTGTTAACATTTGGTGAGCCAAATCAACGCCCACTGCTGAGCGTGCACCGCGCTCCAACAGGGTCTGATGGAGGTGACCTACGCCACAACCTATCTCCAACAGCTGACCGTCGCGATAGCCAACTGACTCCAGGCCTTGTAACAGTTGCTCTTGGGAGGGTTCGAAACCCCGTTTACCAAACCGCTTGCGGTAACGCTTAGCGAAAAACGAGAATACCCGACTCGCAGACTGGGCGTGCGGACAACATGCGTTCATGAGTTTCCCGAATTATCACCTTCGATCGTTCAAAGAATTAGATCATCCCATATAACAGTGGCGAGTGGCTAGGATCTAGAGGCCAGCAGCGAAAAACTAATGTGCTCGTCAAAATATTGGCACATCTCTCCGAGAATAGCGTTGCCGATGTGATCATGGGCTTGTAGACTCGCGCCCTACTTCACGCAGCAACCAACTAATAAAAGTGATGCGGCGATCTTGTTCCCCGAGCGAATTGAGGTTTGAAACGCTCCACTGCATCAAATCGAAAAGAGACTAACATCCATGAAACATTCGTGGCTGTGCGTTGCAGCAGTTATCAGCTCCCTGGCCAAATTTGCCGATGTCACAGCCGCTGACGAACAAGATACTTCCATCTACGACAAAATCTGGAGCTATGCGACGCTCTACGAAGATGAAGACAATCGCTTTATACAGAAATTTGTTTTAAGCGGACGCTTGCAACCCGAGTCGGCCTGGTTTGAGGCCGATCAGGGTGACTTCGCCGATGAGTTTTTGTGGCGGCGCTTTCGCTTCGGTTTTAAATCAAATCTGCTTAAAAAATGGATACTGCATATCGAAGGAGACTTTGACCTTAATGAGTCTTTTGGAAATATGTATCAGCGTATTACCGATGCTTATATCGGTTGGTCTCCGAAAGATAATCTCGATCTGAAATTCGTCAAGCAGTCCGTTGGATTTACTCTGGACGGTGCGACGTCGTCGAGGAGTCTGTTGACCATGCAGCGTAACGATCTGACTAACAATCTGTGGTTTACGCGAGAATACTTCACGGGAATCCTAGCCAAAGGAAAAATCGATGAAAAGTGGAGTTACAAGGCGGGCATTTTCTCGTCAGAGGACCACGACGAGATAAGTCGACTCGATGCCTCTTACTTTACCCTGCTTTCCCTAGACTATCACATCACCGAATCCCCAATGTTTGATAAGGGATCAATTCGAGTCGACTACGTATATAACAAAGAAGATATCAACTCGGGTACGCGGGATTTCTCCCAAGTGCTGTCGTTGGTGACCAAGTGGCAAGCTGGTCCCTGGAATCTGTGGACAGACTTATCCGGAGGCAAGGGTTACGCCGGGCAAAGTGATGTCTGGGGATTGGTCCTCATGCCTTTCTACAACATCAGTCCACGCTACCAGTTAGTCTTGCGTTACACATATGTTTCGAGTGGAGATGAAAACGGCGTTCGACTGCCACGCTACGCAGGCACGATCGTCGACGGCAGAGGCGAACAGTACAACGAAATCTACCTTGGCTTTAACGTCTACTTCTACGGCCACAAGTTCAAATGGCAGACGGGTGTTGAATATGGCGTCATGGAAGACAGTGCTGGGGACGGGGGGGAGTATAGGGGCTACGGCTTGAACACCGGTTTACGGTTTTATTGGTAGCATTTTGTGCAGAAATTAGGGAGGCGAACTGCAGGATCGCTGTAGTTCTAGGATTACCGGGGAGGTTCTGCTGGCTGATCAGGCCCTACTCAGTGGATTCTTAGGGATACGTAGTGGAGGATTAAATTCCCCATCCAAATTTCCGACGAGTGCTTTTCCCAAGTCATTTTGAACGATATTTTCTCTCACCCCATGTTAAGTGCACAAATCATAATGTTAAATACAGTTAACACTTTTGGAACCGGTATGTAAGCAAAGTTGGCGGGGTTAATGATTGTTGTCTAAAGTTATTGTGTAGAACGTTTCAAAGAAAACCGTGGGGGTTGTCATGAAACACTTAAGCAAACGGTGCTTGCCGCGTTGGCTCGGCAAGCGTGGACTCCTTGGTATGACCATTACCGAAGTCCTTTTATCTCTGTTCATCGGCTCGGTGATGTTGGGTTATGCGGTGCCGAATTTTCAAAGCTTGATCATCAATAACAGAACCATCTCGGCCACCAATCTGGTGGTATCTGCGATCAATACCGCACGCTCTGAGGCGATCAAACGGGGTATGCCCGTCACCGCTTGCGCTAGTATCGACTATACCAACTGCACGACTGCGGGCTGGCATGACGGTTGGATGGTATTTACCGATGAGCCCATAGCGGGTGTAATGGACGGGCCTGATGAGGTCCTGCGAATTCAGCAGGAGGTCGAAGTGGACATCACCTTAGTCGCTGGTCCAACCTTTATCCGATTCGCGTCGAACGGGGCGTTGGCGGATGCCGACCTTGAACAGAATGAGTTTGAAGGCATCGCCTTTGGCCCATATGAACCTTTACCGTTTACAACTTTGGTCGCCAATCTTTTACCTATTGGTTCCGCCTATGCTGGCAGTAGTAGCGATGACGATAGCGATGCTGGCGGTGGTCAACAAGGCGGCAGTGGTGGCGGCACCTCGTCATCAGGAGGTAGTGGTGGCTCCGGTGGCGGCGGCGTTACGAGCGGCGGTGGCTCCGTTGTATTTGCGCTCGATGTATGTCCTCGAGTTTCGGGTTACAAAGGTCGGTCGGTTCAGGTGGTAGCAACCGGTCAAACCAGAACGGTCGAGATCCCTTGTTCAAACTGATGTCGTCATGGACTTATCGGACAATCTAAGTCATCGCATCGATCTGGAAGAAGGATCTTCTGGGTCGGACAGTGCGATCCATCGCTATCGGTCAGTCAAGAATTTTCACAGGGGTGCGGATAAATGACTAAAGCCATCGGATTTAGTGCTGCCATCCTCTGCGCAGCGATGGTGCTTTTGGGCGGTATTTCTGAAATCTTCAGTTTAAACGGGACTAGCGCTAACACGGTTTATAAATTTCTCTTGGTGGGGTTGCCCACCTTAGGTTTTTTCTATGCAATACAAAAAACCAAGGGGAAAGACGTAACCAACGCTGCACAGCCTGGTCATCGAAAACAAAAGTCTTCAAAAAAACCGTCCAGACGTTCCAAAAAGGCTAGATAGTCTTCACTAAATCTTTCAGTTGTTGGCCGACAGTGGATGAGAATTCAACGTCGGCTGTAGCTACTCCAAAAAGAATAAAGCCACTCTTTACCTAGTTTGGTCATTTGCATAGGCGGCTTGAGGCGCGGCGTAGAACGACCAACAAGCGTCTCGATGTTCGAGTCGGTCTTGCCGTCGATACCAAGGACCTTTACTCTATGATCTTGTAACAATCCGAATCCTGGTCTCTCCATGTCTCTGAAACACAAACATGTGGTCGTAGTTGGCGGCGGTAGCGGTATTGGCCGCGCCGTGGTAGAAGCAGTTGTATCACTTCGGGCGCGAGCAACAATCTCAAGCCGAAACTTAGACAAATTAAACACAGCAGCAAGCGAATTCGGTGACTGTGTTGCAGTCGCTCCTGTTGATATGACGGATGAAGAGGCAGTCAAAAACTGGGCACAGAAAGTCGGCGCGGCAAATCATCTAGTCATTACTGCATCGAGCGCCGCCCACGGACAGTTTGCCAATTTAGACATGGCTCCAGTGCGCGCCATGTTCGATGCAAAGTTCTTTGGGCCATATCTTGTTGCGCGTGAAATGTTGCCCAACTTGTCAAAGGGCGGTTCGATTACGTTCTTCTCTGGTGTTTTGAGTCGTAGGCCCGGTTTGAATTGCTCGGGTCTTGGTGCAGTTAACAGTGCAATTGAAGGTCTCACCCGTGCATTGGCACTCGAGCTCGGACCGAACATCCGCGTGAACTGCTGCTCACCTGGAATGGTCCGCTCTGATGCTTATGCCAAGATGGAGAATAATGCACGAGAGAAGATGTATGAATCGACCGGTGCGTCTCTCCCTTTGCAGAAAGTCGGTGAAACCCGAGAGATCGCCGAGGCAGTGCTATTTCTAATGACCAACAGCTACACGACTGGAGTCGTGCTTGACGTCGATGGCGGTCACATGATTCGCCAGTATGCAACGCGTTGACTACTGGTTGTCACACCTTTTGATATAAATCGATCAGTTGACTTGCGTCTGTCTCCGATTGGTACGCCTTGCTGTACCTGCGTTTACGCTATCTGTTTGGACTACTTGGTGCGCGACACGCCGACGCGAACCCAGACACCACGTTCCATGCAGTGTAGCAACTCATCACCACTGGAAACGTAAGTTCCAATCGGGTAGGCGATATCATTAAAGTAACAAACGCCAGTTTCCAATTCGAGGTCTTCGTATTCATACTCTTGACTCTCGTCATCAAATATTGGTGAGTTTTTGCGCTCCGGATCAGGGGCACCAACTTCTTTAACATCGATATGTTTAGTCATAGTCTTAGGGTTTAACGTAAATTACTCCGGCATTGTGTCAGGAAATCCTGCCCGCATGAAGGCGATAATCCTCCAAATATCTTCTTGTGACAATTTGTCTTTAAACGCAGGCATGTCTGTCTTGAGATCGACCCCGCCTTCAGCAATGGTCCACATCAAGTATTCATCCACGGACATGGGCATCTGTATCAAGTAAGCCAAGAGTGCGGGTGAAGGCGTGAGTGCTTTGGCGGCGTCACCATCACCCATACCTTGTGCGCCGTGACATTCCGAACATTGTTGCTGATAGAGCACTGCGCCGGCTTTCACCACTTTCGGCGTTTGCCCAAACGG
>JASJAT010000060.1 GCA_030066885.1 Arenicellales bacterium
TTACGTGTTCTTCTGAACTAATCTTAACCGGCTGATCAGGTTCGACTTGTAAAGAGAACATATGTTCCAGGTTTTGATGTGTATCGGGGGAGTAGCGGTATTTAAATGGCTCAAGGATTTCAAAAGTAACGCTACGTTGCCAATCAACCAGCGAATCCACGTTGGAAATCCCCGTTTCCTCCAATAGTTCGCGTATCGCGGCCTGTCGTGGGTGTTCGTCCCAGCGCAGGCTGCCGGTCACCGATTGCCAGAAATCTTCGATGTCGGCCCGCTTTAACAACAGGATCATTCCATCTCGGTCGTGGACTACAACCAAAACCGATTCGGGTCTTTTGTAACGCGGTTCAGACGACAAAATAACTTAGTGTGTTTCAATAAATGTTTTGTTCTCTCGCAAAAGCGCTAAGACGTTAAGAAGGAAATAATTACGTTGTTTGCTAGTATAAAAGCTTTGCATCCTTAGCTCCGTTAACGGTACATCCATGTACCACTACTGCGAGCTTGGCGTCTTGGCGAGAATTTTTCTTTTTGTATGGATATCAGCTACTCGTGATTAGCTTCTTTCACACCTTTACGCAATCTTATATTCAATTCACGCAACTGTTTGTCATCAACGGAGCTTGGCGCTTCAGTCATTAGACAAGACGCCTTTTGGGTCTTGGGAAAAGCGATAACATCACGAATGGAATCCGCACCCGCCATCATTGCTACAATACGATCGATTCCGAATGCGATACCGCCGTGGGGCGGAGCACCATATTCCAGCGAATCGAGTAGAAAGCCGAATTTTTCACGTGCCTCTTGTTGGTCAATCCCTAAAACTTCGAACACTCGTTTCTGCACTTCCTGCTGATGTATACGGATTGAACCGCCCCCGACTTCGGTACCGTTTATGACCATGTCGTAAGCTCTGGAGAGTGCCTGACCCGGTTCTGCCCGTAGTTTGTCCACATCACTCACTTTGGGCGAGGTAAAGGGATGGTGCAACGACACCCATCTCTTGGTATCGTCGTCAAAATCAAACAATGGAAAATCCAGTACCCACAAAGGGCTCCACTTATCCGCAATAATATCCAGGTCCCGACCAATTTCGTCACGCAATGCACTTAAGGAGTCGTTTACAACGCTCGCTTTATCCGCACCAAAAAATATCAGATCATTTTGTGCTGCCTCAGTACGCTGCATTAAGCCGTCTAGGACTTCATCGGGCAGAAACTTGATAATGGGCGACTGCAGGCCTTCCCGACCCTTACCGACTTCGTTTACCTTGATATATGCCAGACCTTTAGCGCCATAGCGTTTTACGTATTCCGTATATTGGTCTATCTGCTGCCGGGTCAAAGCCCCACCGTTCGGAACACGTACGGCGGCCACTCGTCCGTCCGCAGCATTGGCTGGTGCCGAAAAGACCTTGAACTCAACCTCGTGCATCAGGTCCGTCACATCTGTCAGCCGAAGTGGATTGCGCAAGTCTGGTCGATCGGTACCAAAATGCGCCATCGCCTCGGCATAGCTGAGTCGTGGAAACGGATTGGCCAATTCGATATTCAGAATGTTTTTGAACACCGTGTGCATCATGGTTTCCATTACAGACATGATGCCGCTCTCATCCATAAACGACGTCTCGATATCCAGCTGAGTGAATTCGGGTTGCCGATCAGCACGTAAGTCTTCATCTCTAAAGCAGCGAGCGATCTGATAGTAGCGTTCAAAACCAGACACCATAAGAATTTGTTTGAACAGTTGCGGCGATTGGGGCAGGGCAAAGAATTGACCGGCATGGGTTCTACTGGGGACCAGGTAGTCCCGTGCGCCTTCCGGCGTCGATTTGGTCAGTACCGGCGTTTCGATTTCCACGAAATCGTTCTTATTCAAAAATGCCCTGAGCTCGGTGATCACGTCGTGCCGCAAACGCAGATTCTGTTGCATGGAATCGCGTCTGAGATCTATATATCTATACTTGAGGCGCACGGCTTCGTTAACGTCGTCTTCATCCAATTGAAAGGGTAAGGGGGCAGCGCGGTTCAGCGTTTCAACCGACTGGGCGTATATTTCAACCTCACCGGTGGGTAAGTCTGGATTCACCGTGCCCGGTGGACGCTCGCGTACGCGACCGGTTACTTTCAACACATACTCGCTGCGGACCGCGTCGGCCGCATCAAATGCCTCCTTTTCATCCGGATCCGCAACCACCTGAACCAGGCCGGTACGATCGCGTAAATCTATGAAAATAACACCGCCATGGTCACGGCGGCGATGCGCCCAGCCGCATACCGTAATGACTTGGTCTATGAGTGCCTTATCTACGATTCCACATTCGTGGCTACGCATATGGGTACATTCCTATATCTTCAGAGCTGCAGGTACCGTCAGGCTTTTTGCGCCGCAAGTTTTTTTTGTTCCAGCGCCTTTTCCTTTAGATGATCTGGCACAACAACCCCGGTTGATAAGATGAGTTTCAAACCCGCTTCGACCGTTATGTCCAATTCAACGATGTCTTCTTTCGGCACCATGATAAAAAAGCCGGATGTCGGGTTTGGCGTAGTCGGTACGTAAATGCTAACCAGATCACGCCCGGTAATATCGATGAGTTGCTCTGCCGTTTCGCCTGTCAGGAAAGCCAACGTCCACAGCTCGCGCCTTGGATATTCAACAAGTACGACTTTTCTGAATGACTTCCCCTGAGTGGAGAACAGTGTTTCGGTTATTTGCTTAACGGATGAGTAAATTGAACGCACTAACGGAATGCGTGCCAACATGTCTTCCCACAACCGTACCAGCCGGCGACCGAACAGATTTGCGAAGACCATACCAGTCGCAAGAACGGTCAACACAGTCAAGGCGACACCAAGGCCGGGTATATTGAATCCTAAAAGGACATCTGGTCGATACGCCTCTGGTAAAAGCAATAGAACTTGATCGGCGAGGTCGATCAACAACTTGACCACCAAGAAGGTAACCCCTAAAGGCACCCACACGAGCAAGCCGGCTACCAACCACGTTCTTAGTCTTCCCATTTTTAATTTGAATCGGCTTTAGTCGACTCACTCTTTGCACTACTGTCTTTACCAGTCGATGAGCTTGTTGTGCTGTCAGTGGTTTTACCGTCGCTTTTTTTGTCTTCCGTTTTCGCCTTGGTATCTTCCTTACCCTCGCTAGCTTCACCTTTTCCGTCTCCCTTGTCCTTTTTCGCTCCCTTGTCCTTAAAATCCGTCGCATACCAACCCGTACCTTTCAGATGGAAAGCCGCAGCAGTGACTTTTCTTCGTACCGATTCCTCACCGCACTCCGGACATTCTCTGTCGGGGTTGTCACTCACCTTCTGCAGCTTGTCATACTCGTGCCCACAAGCGCCGCATATATAGGGATAAATTGGCATTAAATCGCTCCAACTACTGTGTATAGCTTGCTTATTTGGGGTCTGCCAGGGCTAAAAGCAAACCAGGCATTATAGCCAGTAGAGGGCCATTTACTAGGGGAGAAACTGATAGGGATGGTTATTCTGGCATATGCCGGGGTGCGCTAAAAGTGGCGTGTTCCTAGCAACGAGTGGCGAGCGTGGTTCTCATACGACAGCCGTTACTCCCCAGCTATGGTTACTTGTTCCAGCAGGATGGATCCGCTGCGGATGTTGCCGCGGGTATCTACATCCGAACCGACTGCGACAATTCGTTTGAACATATCTTTGAGATTTCCGGCGACAGTCACCTCTTCAACCGGATGCTTTATCTCGCCGTTTTGAATCCAGTAGCCGACTGCTCCGCGAGAATAGTCACCCGTAACGTTGTTCACGCCGGAACCGATTAACTCTATCACCAATAAACCTGTATCCATTTCTTTGAGTAAAGCTGTTAAGTCATGTTGTCCAGGCTTGATATAAAGATTGCGTGTCCCGCCCGCGTTGCCGGTAGTTTCCATACCCAACTTGCGAGCGGAGTAACTATCCAGTACGTAGCTCGACAGGACACCGCCATTTACAATGTCTCGGTCTTCCGTAGCTACGCCCTCAGAGTCATAGTTCGCACTGCCCACGGCTTTTGGTAGATGCGGTTTTTCTCCGATATAGACGTCATCGGAAAATATTGGATTGCCGAGCTGGTCCAGTAAAAAAGATGCCTTTTTATACAACGCGCTTCCGTTTATAGCTCGGGTGAAATGCGCCAGTAGACTCGCGGCGACAGGGGCTTCAAACATCACCGGACACTGCGTGGTCTTAATTTTGCGCGCGCCCAGACGTTGCACGGTTCGCTGTGCCGCAGTTTGCCCTACGGCCTCGGCCGATTCGAGTTCCCTGTAGTCGCGGTTTGTACTGTACCAATAGTCACGTTGCATCGAGCCTTCATGTTCACCAATTACACTGCAACTTAAGCTGTGACGTGTGCCCGACGTCGCACCCACAAAACCATGGGTGTTGGCGTAGACTTCGGTACCCCGATGAGTGCTTACCGTAGCACCCTCGGAGTTGCTTATTCGAGAATCGAACCGCAACGCCACATCCTCACACTGCTGGGCGATTTCCATTGCCTGCTGTACGGTGATATCCCAGGGATGATCCAGGTCCAAATCCCTGATTGTGGTGGCTAAGCGGTCAGGATCAGCCAACCCGGAATATTCATCAACCGCAGTATATTTGGCTATGGTGCAGGCCGCCCGTACCGTATCCTCTACCGCGGCCAAAGTGAAATCAGAGGTACTGGCAGCACCGGTACGTTTACCGAAATAAACAGTAACAACCAGGCTTTTGTCACGGTTGTGTTCAACCGTTTCTACCTCACCCATCCGCACAGTCGTGGAAAACCCCTGACTGCGGCTGATGGCTGTCTCACCTGAGTCCGCGCCGAGTCGCTTTGCCGTGTCGAGCACATGCTCTGCCAATTCCTTCAACGCGGCTTCACCCTTCTCTGGGTGAGTATCGGTTTCGCTTTTCTGAGTGATGTCATGGTTACTCATACCTGCACTCCGCCCACGGTAAGGCCATCGATACGCATGGTTGGTTGCCCAACCCCGACAGGTACCAATTGCCCCTCCTTGCCGCAGGTTCCAACACCCGTGTCCAATTGCATATCGTTGCCGACCATACTAACCCGCGTCAGCACGTCAGGCCCATTGCCAATCAGCATGGCCCCGCGCACAGGTTTGGTGACTGCTCCATTCTCAATCAGGTACGCCTCGCTTGCTGAGAACACAAACTTACCTGATGTGATGTCGACTTGACCGCCCGAAAAATTTACCGCGTAAACACCTTTGTCTACGGATTTTATAATTTCTTGCGGATCATATTCTCCCGGCAGCATGTAGGTATTTGTCATCCGGGGCATGGGTAGATGCGCGAACGATTCACGACGGCCGTTGCCCGTGGGCTTGGTTCCCATTAAACGGGCATTGTGGGTGTCCTGCATGTATTCTTTTAGAATCCCGTTTTCGATTAGAACCGTATACTCGGTTGGTGTGCCTTCATCGTCCACGCTGAGAGAACCTCTGCGATTTGGAATAGTGCCATCGTCGACCACCGTACATTGTTCGGTGGCCACCTTCTCACCAATGCGACCGGAAAAGGCAGATGTACCTTTTCGATTAAAATCCCCTTCGAGGCCATGACCTATGGCTTCATGCAAAAGGATACCGGGCCATCCTGGACCCAACACCACCGTCATCGAACCCGCCGGTGCGTCGACTGCTTCCAGGTTCAACAGAGCTTGACGTACCGCTTCACGAGCATATTCGTTGACTAAATCGTCGCTGAAATAGTCCAGGCCGTAGCGTCCGCCGCCACCAAAGCTGCCTTGCTCACGCCGATCCCCCTCGCTGGCAATGACCGACACATTAAGCCGCACCAATGGTCTAATATCTGCCGCTAACTTGCCGTCATGTCTTGCCACCATGACGACATCGTGCACTGCCGCTAAATTGACCATCACCTCAGAGACCCGGGGATCCAACCGGCGTGCCTCTTGCTCCACGCGCTCAAGCAATCGAACCTTGTCTTCGTCTGCAAGCGTGGACAATGGGTCAATGGTGGCATACAACCTGGGCAGCTTGTCGTCGGAACTGCGCGTTGTTATGGCAACCGATTTACTTTCTCCTTGCGCGGTTATGGCTCGCGCTGCATTGGCGGCTTGTGATAGAGCTGGGAACTGAAGCTCATCCGAATAAGCAAAACCGGTTTTCTCACCAGAGATCGCGCGAATACCCACGCCTTGTTCGATGCTGTGGCTACCCGACTTAACTTTGCCCTCTTCCAGGGACCAGCCTTCTTGCCGGCTGTATTGAAAATAGATATCGGCATAGTCCACACCGGGCCCCACCAGCTGTGAAAACAACTTATCGAGGTCCGCCTGGGCCAAACCCGCAGGTTCAAGTATCTTCGTTTGTGCAAGCTCTAAGATTTGTGACATAGATTCTATAATCGACGATGCTGTAAAGATGGAAATCGTTGCCTAACGGCGTGCAACTTATCTTGGTCTATATCCGCCGTGATCACACCTTCTGGTTCGCCCGCTAACTGACCCAAGATTTCTCCCCAAGGATCGATGATCATGGAGTGTCCATAAGTCTCTCGACCGCTGGCGTGGGTGCCGCTCTGAGCAGAGGCAATTACAAAAGCCAAGTTTTCTATGGCACGGGCACGTAACAGTGTCTGCCAATGAGCCTGGCCTGTAGTTGCAGTAAACGCAGAGGGCACGCTCAACAGCAGAGCACCCATGCTTGACAAACGGCGATACAGTTCTGGAAAGCGCACATCGTAACATATGGTAAGCCCGGTCCGGCCCACTGGCGTGTCCACACACACCAGGTTATCACTGGTCGTTGCTCCCGGCTCGAAGAACTCAGATTCCTTGTACGCCTCGACATCGCTTACCGCAACATCAAATAGATGAATTTTGTTGTATCGCGCTGCAAGTCCACCATCGGGCCGGTACATCAAACAGGATGCGTAAAACTTGTTCCCTTGGGCTGTCATCAACGGGATTGTTCCACCGACCAGCCAGATTCCTGATTTTTTGGATTGTTGGGCAAGAAATGCCTGGATGGGCCCGCTGCCTTCATTTTCAGCAACATGCATGCGATCTGATTCCTGGCGAGGCATCAGTGCGAAATTTTCGGGCAGAACAACCAAATTCGCCCCATTACTGACCGCCTGCTCTATCAAACCGTCCGCCCGCACGAGGTTTTCCTCGACATCCGGGCCCGAGTTCATCTGTATAGCCGCAACCCGAGACATCACGGCAGCTCACTTACTTCGGTTGTTATGGCAATTGCTTGCGGCACACCAGAGCCAGGCTGAAGTTGTATCTCTTCTGTGCTGATACCCAACGCAACCAACCAGTCCCGCAGTTCGATGGCCCATTCGTTGCCCCCATCACCACCAGGATGCCGAATAACGATTTTCGATTGTTCTTTTTTTTCAAATTCGTTTACCACGCGCTGTAGGGCCGGCAGTTGGAGCAATGTAGTCGCATTCTTCACTTTAACCCAATCCTGATAGTAGATGAGTTCGTCTCCGTACAACGCAGCAGAGAGGGGAAACAGTGTGGTCATCACCGCCAAAGTGCCTTTGAACGTGCCCATCAACGCGCTCTATCTTCGTCTGGAATAGGGTCTCGTTGTACCAAAGTAATAACGGGCTCTTCCCACGATCCTTCGATGTCATACTTAAAATGTGCTACCTCCGTGAGCAACTTGTTGAACGTGTTTTGCATTACCTTTTGTGCCAGAAACACCATGGCACCTGCAAGCGGATTGGCCAAGGCGCTCAATATACTGATGTGTGTACCCAGTTGCGGTACCACCACGACTTCTAGATCGTAATCTTCAGACTCCAGTCCCGCGCGCCCGTTTATCTCGATCGCGGCGGATGGTCCCACTACAAACAAGCCCTCGCTGTGTAAGTCTCCTTTACTAATTGTGCCCTGGCCTTTGATATGATCAAAAGTCAGCCCTTTGGAGAAAATATCTGAAAAATCCAGGTCAAAACGTCGGCTTATGGTGTCGATATTGAATAGACCCAGTAACCTACCTGTACCCGGCTCGACATTTAAAAATCGTCCTTCACCGGCTGCCACGTCAAAACCGCCACCTAAGTCAGCCAACGTAAACCGTTGCGGGTCACCGGGCCACCTCAGAACAAGCTCTAACGAAGCACTCGCTTCTGCGATGTGGGGTGGGAGTTGCAATCGGTCTAAAGCAATTGCGATATCATCGCTGAGCACCGTTGCTCGAATATCAGTTCCCGAGCCACGCTCACCGTAGGCCCAATGGCCATTGGCTTTAATGTGCAGACCGGGCTGTTCCATATTCAGTCTGTCTATGCTCCATCTGCCGACGTAACCGGTAGTAGACAACTGTAAACGCCCCAGGTTCCAATCACCGAATCTGAACCGATTTGCCCGAATGTCCAAGTTTGGGTAAGAACGGGGATTGACCGGGCCACGTGCCTTCAGGGTTTGACTTGCCGCTTTAGGCCAATGCAGGCGTTCGAACTCTAATGTGTACTGGCTGGGTTGGTTGTTGTCGTTGAATACGACCGAACCGTTGCCAACCGCCGATTCGCCGGAAAGCCATGCGGTCCATTCGAGACCATTCGGTGATGACGCTTTAACGAACGTTTTGCCCCAGTCCCGTGCAAGGAAGTGCAGCCGGTCCACCTTCATTTCGATCTCGCTTAAGGCAGTTTGAAAAGTTCCACGCCGTTTTTCTTTAGCGGATTCGTCCTGCGTCAGCAGGCCAAACCATTTATCGAGGTCTAGAACCGGTTCCAGTATTTCTATCCGTACACCGCGGTTCGGAAGTGTCCCAACTTGTTTCTTACCAAGGACAAGCACCCCCTTGCCTAACTTGAGACCTTGTTTCCCTTGTTGATACTCGAGCTGACCCAGCAGTGGGCCGAGCTCAAACCCAAACGATTGCGCTTCACGTTTGAACTTTGCAGACAAAGAACTCGCTACAGAATCTTGCGCATGTTTATTGAGAGGCTTGGGCAGGGTGATATCAACCCCTTCAAGCTCGGAGTTTACTTTTAGCACGGCCGATCCAGGTTCCACCGTCAAAGAACCACTCCATGAAGTTTGTCCTGACACTCTTTTTTGAATCGCTTCGTTACCCAATAGAGGCATAAGTTGAGCCGAGTCGATATGCCCATGCCCACGGGCCATCCATATAGGTGGGCGTTGCGGCTCAATCGTTTCGAGGTCAATCGACACTTCCCCGCCCATTAACTTACCAACGATACCCGTCGCTTCGATAGTTGAGTCTGTGAAATCGATAACACCGCTCAAGTCCTCAAACTGAAAACGATCTGCGACGGTCAAACCGGTGTCGTTTACTGCATATTGACCCGACACTTTCAGCCCGGTTTTCAGATCTTTGAGGGGAAGAAAAATATCGAGATCGAGTTCGCCACCACCCGTAGCCGCAAGGTTGAGCTGGCTTTTCTGTTTGACCAGCGGACCTTCGGTTAAGAACTGAACAACGCTCGCTGCAGGCGCGTTTAAGCGTGCGTCAATTGTCAGTTCTTTGCTGCGGGCAAAAATATCGTCACTCGAAACAGTGCCGTGCTGAACCTTGGAGTTTTCTATCTCTGCGGAAGATATTTCCGCGTGTAAAGCTACATTGCTTATGCTCAGATTACCATAAACCTTGTCGACAGCCGGCCATCGATCAGCGTAATGTAGTTTTCCGTTCAGCACCTTTGTGGTCACGGCCAGGAATCCACCGCCCTCGCGAAAGGGGAATTTCCTCAAATCCCCTACGACTGAGATGGTCGAATCAGAAAAACGCCCTTCTAACAGGGCTTTTTCGAACCAATCGATGGTCTTTCGGGGTACGACTCCCCTGGGGAGGTAGTTGGCAAGTTTTTCGACCCCCAACTCATTCAACGTAAACTCAGCATCGACATAAAGTGGCTTGTAATCATCTCGTGCTAGTCGCAGAACCACATTTCCTTCACCCCCTTTCAAGTCGGCGTTATTTACTTCCATGTTATTGAACCTGACTCTCCAGCTGTTGTTGTCTTTTCTCCAACCGATATCGGCATTGAGTTTATCGAGGAATATGGATTGCTCGAAAGCATCGGGTGAATTTACATTGACGCCTTGACTTCGAATATGGATCCGTCCACTGTTGGGTCCCACAAGTGCACTGCCACTCAAACCACTTACTCCAGGAAACGGAGCCAGGGGAGCCCACGCAAAATCGCTGAATTCACCTTCCACCCGCCAATCGCTGGATGGGAGAAATGATCCTCTGCTCGCTATTTTAAGATTTCTTATTTCGCCCTGCGGCCTAATTTTGCGCAACCTGTCCAACCAGGGCCACTCATACTGTTTTTCATCAAAGATGCGATTTAATGCATCGACTTGAACTACCTCGGCGAAATAGGTTTGTTCATTATTTGAACGGTGTACTTCCAAACGTCCAAATCCAAGTGGGTCTCCATCGATATGAAACTCGGGATCGTCGACCGTCAAACGCCATGATTCAGGTTTGTATTCAAACGCAATTGAGCCGGTGAATTTTTCAACAGGGACTTTGTCGCCCCGCTTATTAACTGGGATGTCAAACTGGGATATTTCGAGCGCAACGTCTGCCCTGTTGATCTGACCGCTTTTCCAACGGGATTGCACGTCTGCGTCCATCATGCCTTTCGTTTTCCATGGCAATACCTCCTGTAGTATTAAAGGCAAGTGGCTCAGGCTAAGCTGAGGGATTGAAGCATTGATGTTACCTGCCCAGGATCTTTCTGCAAAAGAGTCTCCTCTGAGCGTGCCTTTTATATGGATTTGATTTCCTAATGTTGCAGGTGGTGTGATACTTCCCGTGAACCGCGTTGCATCGTTGATTCTGCGTGTCCGTGCGTTGATTGCCGTTATGGCAAGCTTACGATCAGGTTCTCGGCGGTCTTGCCATACAATCTTACCCTTTCGTATTTCGGTATAACGTTGCCTCAATAACCAATCCAAGATGTTCGGGCCAGTGCCATCTTTGTTACCAATAACGAAGTCGCCGACCTGAATAGTCCCATCCGAGTGCCGTAGTATTTCAAGTGTTAGTCCGTCTACTATGATTCGTTCTACTTGAAACCGACCCGTTAGCAGATACAGCGGGTCGAGAGAAATCCCGAGCTCGCGGAGGCGCAAGGAGGACTGTGAACCATCATTGCGCTGAACACTAATGCCCCTTGCGCCGAGTTTTGCGTAAAGCCCTCCCCAACCCGTGTCAATCGACTCTATTTGTACCGGTCTTTTGATCTGTTCGCTTAAATACTTTTCCACAAGCTCCTTGTTTACGCCGAGGGAAAGATAAAAAAAGCCAGCGGCGATCAACATGAAAGCAACCAGAGTCAGGACTGAGCCCGTACGGACCAGTAGGTGCTTTAGCGCGGTTATCGTCCATTTAGCCATAGGAAATTATTTAAACCGGGGACAGTATACTTTTTAACTCAACGTTTAAATCTACCTTTACAAAGCATGTCCTCGCGCAGATCGAATCGCGGCGGGGGCGCCGCTCCTACAATCTTTTTTCATGCTAATAAAGTATACTGTCCCCAGTTTAAAGCAGAACCACATCTCGTTCTTCCTGGTTATACATAGCCTCGACCTGCAGACGGATGGGTTTGCCAATGAATTCCTGAAGGTCAGCAAGCGCTGTGGCCTCTTCGTCGAGTAACATGTCGATTACCACCTGCGACGCCAGTACTAGAAATCCGTCGATATCAAATTGACGTGCCTCGCGCAGTATCTCCCTAAAAATCTCATAGCAGACGGTTTGCGGCGTTTTTTGCATTCCTCGGCCTTTGCAAACGGGACAGGGCTCGCATAACACCCGCTCCAAGCTTTCTCGAGTGCGTTTGCGCGTTATCTCGACCAGACCGAGGGTCGACATCTCGGTGACGAAAGTCTTAATTCTATCCTTGGCAAGGGCCTTATCCAGCGCCCGCATGACTTGCCTACGATGCTCCGCATCCTCCATGTCGATAAAGTCGATTATTATGATGCCGCCTATGTTTCGTAAACGTAGCTGTCTGGCAATGGCTTGTGCAGCCTCGAGGTTTGTTTTGAACAGCGTTTCCTCCAGCGTTTTTCGGCCAATAAACCCTCCGGTATTTACATCGACTGTAGTCATTGCTTCAGTCTGTTCGATTACCAAGTACCCACCTGACTTCAAAGGCACATGGTTCTCCAGGGCACGCTGTATTTCATCCTCGACCGCGTACAGATCAAAAATCGGTCGCTCACCGGGATAATATTCGATTCGGTCCACCACTTCAGGAATGAGGTCTTTGGCGAAGTTGACTGCTTTTTGATAAGACTCTTTCGAATCTATGCGTACTTTTTCTACGTTGTCACTGACGAGGTCACGCATTGTACGCATGGCAAGGGGTATATCCTCGTGCAGCAGTGCCGGGGCGGTTGTGGTTTTCATTCTGTCTTGTACCCGTCGCCACACCTTACTTAGAAAGCGTACGTCAAGCTGTAATTCCTCCTCAGTAGCGGAATCTGCAGCGGTACGTACAATGAACCCGCCTTCTATAGTCTCATTTTCAACCAGATCGAATACGAGCGTCCGTAAGCGTTCGCGATCTTCCACTTGTTCTATCTTTTGAGAAACCCCGATGTGCGTGCTGGCCGGCAAATAGACTAAGTACCGGGCAGGTATACTCGTCTGCGTGGTGAGTCTGGCCCCTTTTGTGCCTAGCGGATCCTTGAGCACCTGTACCACCAGGTCCTCACCCTCTTTTAGCAACTCACTGATTGCAGGTTGAGGTTCGGTATTGGTGAATCCATTGTGATCATTATCCTCACGATGATCAATGTCGGCAGCATGTAAGAACGCGGTTCTTTCCAAGCCGATGTCAATAAATGCGGCCTGCATCCCGGGTAATATTCTGACTACCTTGCCCAGATAGATATTGCCCACAATCCCCTTTGACTGCGTTCGCTCTATATGAACTTCCTGCAGCACTCCATTCTCCACCGCCGCGACACGGGTTTCTTGGGGAGTTATATTAATTAAGACTTCTTCACTCACAACCAGTCGACACCAATCTTTGCTAACAAACGGCGAGTTTCATACATGGGTAATCCAACAACCCCAGTGTAGCTGCCTTCGATGTGTTTAACAAAAGCACTACCCAGACCTTGAATCGCATAAGCCCCCGCTTTGTCAAATGGCTCGCGGCTAGCGCAATAGGCATTAATTTCACGTGTAGACAATGAGGCGAAGGTCACTTCGTTTCGACTCAGGTCTTGCCAGATTGTGTCACCTGATTTCAGGGCGATTGCCGTGAGCACAACATGTGTCCGCCCGGACAGTAGACCAAGCATTGCCTTAGCCTGTTCGACATCGCTGGGTTTCCCCAGAATATGATTATCAATGGTCACGCAGGTGTCCGCCGCCAAAACCGGTAGGTCGCTTTTATCGTCTTCTACAATCAGTTCCGCAGCGCGATTGACCTTGGCCAGGGCCATCCGGGTTGCGAACGCAGTAGCACCTTCGTTTCGTTGTTGTTGCTCATCGACATCAACCGAGATCACTTCAAAAGACAAACCAACACTCAAGAGAAGCTCGCGTCGGCGCGGCGACGAAGAGGCCAGATAGAATTGAGAGTCCTCCATTTAAATCATACGAAAGAGACGACTTTAGCCAGTCTAAACAGGGCCAGAAGTAAAAAGTTTAAAGTTGAAAAAAAAGATAACCGTCCTTGTTACTTTCAACTTTCAACTTTCTACTTTCAACTAAATTCGATGATAAGGATGATTCGACAAAATAGTCCAAGCCCGGTACAACTGCTCGGCCACAATCACCCGCACTAACGCGTGGGGAAATGTCAGGGATGACAAAGACCAAGATTCATCCGCACCCGCCAGACACGCCTTATCCAAACCATCGGCACCACCGATTAGTAGAGCAGCATCCCGGCCGTGCTGCATCCAATGATCTAGCGTTTTAGCCAGGTCCTGGGTTGTCAGAGACTTGCCGCTTTCCGCCAGTGCAATCACGTAACAATCCCGAGGAATTCGATCCGAAACCCGGCGGGATTCTTCTCGCCGTACTGCGTTAATGTCTCCTTTTCGTCGGCTGACCGCCGG
>JASJAT010000246.1 GCA_030066885.1 Arenicellales bacterium
CGGGAATGCCGTCCACTTCAGTGTCTCGAAACCAATAATACTTGAGGTCATGAATCCAGTCTCCAAAAACATCCACCATGAGTTCAGTAGATTTTGGTCCTTGAACCTGCAAGGGCGACACATCAGGCTCAAAGATGTTGACGTCTACATCCATGTTACTGGCGACGCCTTGTGCCCAAAACAAGATATCGCTGTCAGCGAGAGACAACCAAAACCTATCCTCCGCAAGTTTGAGCAATATTGGGTCATTGATCACACCGCCGTTTTCGTTGGTGATGAAGATATATTTGGCTTGGCCCACAGAGCACTTGGATAGATTCCTCGGGGTTAGATATTGGGTGACCCGAGCCGCGTCTGGTCCAGATATTTCTACCTGTCGTTCAACAGACACATCCCAAAGAGTCACATGCTTTACCAAATTCCAAAAATCCGTCATCGGATCGGTATAGAACAGAGGCATGTACATATGGTTGTATACGGTATACGCGTTGCAACCCCACCGCCGGGTTGCGTCATAAAACGGTGATTTGCGTACCCGCGGTCCAATCATGATGTGCGGTAAAAGTGGTGCTACTTGTCGGATCATTGGATTGTCTAATTAGATAATTTCCTGACAGCGGCGCGCATTATAGCGAAAGATCCATACGCTACAATTCAATATTGTCAGCAAAGACCCAAACCTCTTAGAGTAAAGAGAACGATCAATATCATGAGGGCAACCCCTGTGGGAACAGGTGACATTTTCGATCAGGATCTTCAACCGAATCCAGCAAACTTCCGTCCTTTGACACCGCTGACCTATCTCGCGCGCGCAGCCAAGGTGTATGCAAACAAACCAGCAGTTATACACGGGGCCCAGACTTACACCTACGCCGAAACCTATAGAAGGTGCTGTCAATTGGCCAACGCATTGATGAATCGAGGTATTGGTGTCGGCGATACCGTTAGCATCATGTCACCGAATACTCCTGCAATGCTAGAAGCACATTACGGTGTTCCGATGTCAGGCGCCGTCCTAAATGCGCTCAATTACCGTCTCGACGCAGCCACCATTGCGTTTATTCTCAACCATGGTGAAGCCAAGATATTGTTAACCGATCGTGAATATTCACCGGTCATCAGCGAAGCTGTGAGCAAAATCGATCGAGATATTGTCGTCATTGATATCGATGATTCCTTGGCGACCAATGGAGACCTTATTGGTGAGAAAACTTATGAGACATTTCTGGATGAAGGTGACCCAGATTCGGAGTGGCACAGGCCTGACAACGAATGGCAGGGTATTTCACTCAACTACACCTCCGGTACCACGGGCAACCCAAAGGGCGTGGTATATCACCATCGCGGTGCATTCCTGAATGCTCTGGGGAATGCGTTGGTATTCGGCCTTGATAGTCAGTCCAAATATCTATGGACACTGCCGATGTTCCACTGCAATGGTTGGACCTTTACTTGGGGTGTAACCGCGGCGGGTGGTACCCACGTGTGCCTTAGGGTTGTAGATCCAGCACTCATCTTTAAGCTTATACGGCAACACGGGGTAACCCATATGTGCGGTGCGCCTATCGTACTCAATATGCTGATCCACGCACCTGACGATGCTAAGCAAAAGTTTGACCAGGTGGTAGATGTCGCGACCGGTGGTGCAGCCCCACCCAGTGCAGTAATCTCAGCCATGGAGCACATGGGGTTTCGCATCCTTCATCTCTACGGGTTGACGGAAACCTATGGGCCCGCAACGCTCTGCGCCTGGCAGGAAGAATGGGACGAACTCTCAGATGAGGAGAAAACGGCTCGGATGGCCCGGCAAGGTGTAACCTATCCAACGTTAGATGAGCTCATGGTTGCGGATCCGGAAACCGTACAACCTGTCCCTGCCGACAGCGAGACAATTGGCGAGTTGATGGTACGCGGCAATACTGTGATGAAAGGATATTTAAAGAACCCGGCAGCAACTGGCGAGGCAATGGCAGGGGGTTGGTTTCATACGGGTGACCTCGGTGTCATGCACCCAGATGGATACGTAGAAGTGAAGGACCGCTCTAAAGACATCATCATCTCCGGTGGGGAGAATATTTCCAGTCTCGAAGTCGAAGAGGTGCTGTACAAGCATCCCGATGTTATGGAGGCGGCTGTTGTGGCCCGGCCCGATGAAAAATGGGGAGAGACACCGTGCGCGTTCGTTACATTAAAACCAGACGCGGGCGAAGTGAATGATAAAGATATCATTGAATTCTGCCGACAAAACATGGCTCACTTCAAAGTGCCGAAGACGATTATTCTTGGGCCGTTGCCGAAGACATCAACCGGAAAGATTCAGAAGTTCGTGCTTCGCGAGAAAGCAGCTCAATTGGATGGTTAGTTATATAGTAGGAGCGGCGCCCTCGCCACTGGTCACAATTCACTAGGTAAAAAAGTGATTCCGACAAATGTACAAAAGATTCTTGAGAAACACGGCCTGACCGCATTGGAATTTGAACCCGGAACCACACCGACATCGGAAAAGGCGGCGGAAAAAATCGGCGTCGAAGTCGGTCAGATTGCTAAATCACTTCTAATTAAAGGAAAAAATGACACCTATTTTTTGGTTGTTTGTGCTGGTGACGCGCGCATCTCAAATCAAAAATTAAAATCTGTGCTCAACATCAAGACCAGAATGGCGAACTACGAGGAGACAGAGCGTATAACGGGATTTAAGCCAGGCGGTGTCTGCCCGTTTGGACTAGATAACGTCGATATATTTATCGATCAGAAATTATCAAGATATGACGTGATCTATCCAGCAGCGGGGACGGATGGGTCAGGCGTGGCCATGACTTATGATCAGTTGTGCGAAATATCCGGCGGTCAGCCTTGTGATGTTTGTGTTTAGTCCACTAATTTGGGTGCGATTTTTAGGTGTAGGAGCGGCGCCCTCGCCGCGATAATCGGCGCGGGGCGCGCCTCCTACAGCAATACGAGTTCTTTACAAGGATCCCGAGGGATACTGTCCCCCCCGTTTTAACTATCTAGTCGGCGAAAACAACATTGATACGTCGATTATGTTTCCCCTTTTTCTCGATCTTCTTAACCAGCACTTTGCCAATTTCGCTTGTTGATCTTACATGGGTACCCCCACAAGGTTGCAGGTCAACCTGTTTGACATTGACTAGTCGTACGCGGCCGCTCCCTCGGGGTGGTTGAACCGACATGGTCCGCACCAATTCCGGTTCTTTCTCTAATTCCTCGTCGGTTATCCAGCTTGTTTCAACAGGGTGGTTTTCTTCTATGAGTTGATTCAGTTGCTGGGTGATTTCAGTCTTGTCCAGTGGATCTGGCGCATCGAAGTCCAAGCGAGCACTACCGTCTCGAATTGATCCGCCGGTGACTCCCATAGGCACGACCGAACAAAGCAAGTGCATGCAAGTGTGCATACGCATCAACCGGTGGCGACGGTCCCAATCGATTTCACCTTGCACTGTTTCACCAACACTGGGAAGCGATGCGCCTTCCTCAGTGATGTGCAAAATACCTTCAGGGCTCTTTTGCGTGTCAACGATCTCTATTTTTTCACCACTTGCCATGGTTAGAACACCGATGTCACCAGGTTGCCCGCCGCTGTTCGGGTAAAAGACGGTTTTATCCAGGATCACCGCGTTGTCTTGAACGGCGACCACGGTCGCCTCGCAATTCTTTAAATAGCTGTCGTCTCGAAATAATTCTTCCGTCATTATTGACTCCTAATGAGAGCAGATATGTATTGATAATTCTGACGGAAATATACACTAACGTTAGAACAACCTCGAAACTATGGAAAACTGGGAATCGGCGCGAGGCGCGCCTCCTACAAGAGGTTGTATATTCTTGTTTTCGTAGGAGCGGCGCCTTCGCCGCGATCAAATCGGCGCAAGGTGACATGGTGATTAGTTCTGAACGAACCGTTTTTACCTAAATACCTGTCTTGTCAATATATCTTGGATTTTTTCCTACGTCAGCGTAAAGAGGCAAACAAAAGGTTTAGTCCTTGCGTTCTTGACGCCTTGACGAGAGTCTATTTTTGGAGAACGCAAGAACGCTGAAGCAAATTTGGGGTCATAACCTACTATAATTCTTTTGCAGGTAAGCAAATCACCATTTCAAGAATCAAAAGCATGAGTCATAGAAGCATCTATCTGTTTGGTTTTCTGGGTTGCACCGCCTTGATGGCCATTGCGTTGTACTTTCAATATGTGATGGGTTTAGAACCTTGTCCGCTTTGTATAGTACAAAGGGTATTCTTTGTTGTGACTGGATTGATCTGCCTGGTGGCATTTATTCATAACCCCAAAACGTGGGGTAACAAAGTCTACGGCATTGTCGGTGCGGTGAGTGCGCTTGCCGGTGCTGCAGTGGCCGCCCGGCACGTTTGGCTGCAAAACCTGCCGCCGGAGTTGGTGCCGGAATGCGGACCCGGACTGGATTATATGTTACGAGTGTTTCCACTGGGTCAAGTTGTAGAAATGGTATTCACCGGGTCAGGCGAGTGTGCTGAGGTGGCCTGGCGATTTTTGGGTTTGACAATTCCCGGTTGGACCCTTGTTGTTTATCTCGTCATTCTATTGGTGGCGCTCTACCAGGCATTTCGCAGATATCCGGACGGGCAGCTAAAAGTTTAAAGATCAAAGTTTAAAGGAACCGAGGTCTGAATCCTTTTAACTTTACACTTTGTACTTTAATCTTAACTGTAGCATTGTTTAACCGCGAGGGTGTCGCCGTCTCGTATGAGCTGATACTTATGCCAAAACCCTTGGTCGATTGACTTGAGCCTCTTGGACGTGTTTTTACGTCGATAACGAGTTAGGTGGCTTGGGCCTCCGTTATAGGCAGCGTAAGTTGCCCGGGCTAAGTCGTGTATATTGTTTGTGCGTTTGTGTTCTTGTTTGCGAATGGCATAGTGTGTCAGGTAGTGATGTAGGATTTCGCCGCCTGCGTTGGCGTTGTACTGGATGTTCCATGTCAGAGGCTTAGGATGGTAGAAACCTCGCCAGACCCGAGGCGAGACCTGCATGATACCAACGGCACCGATGCTCGACTTGAGTGGTTTTCGCTCACCATCTTTCTCGATGAACTGTCGCCAGCAGGTTTCCTGCCAAGCGGAGGCAAGAACTAAAGGATGGAAAATTTGTTGGACCGGGTCTTCCAGAGGATTGTCTCGAAGAACTTTAAAGACCACGTCCTCAAGTAACCATCGTACGCGCAATAGATATCCGTGAAGATTGTCTTTTGTTGGTATCCATTTATTGAGTTTGAATATCGTTTTTCTGTCCCACGAATCTTGGGCCCAGGCACTTTTGATCAACCAGTTGAGGCCCGAAGGGGGTAGAGGCTCTGGTTCAGGCAGCAGCTCTAAAGGTGGGCCAAAATCAAACAACCTTCTTAACTCAGGATCGACTCGCTCGTCATACAAAAGCGGGTCGTCTACATCACTGGGCGTAATCATTCGAGCCAGTCGCCGGAGTCCATCTGAAGAAATATCCAAGTTCAGGCTGGGGCCAACGGCATCGATTGCTTGTAAGGCATCTACGGCGCCGATAAATCCCACAAAATCAAGTGCCGAGTCTCCCGGCATTGCCAGGGAAATTTGCCTGAGCAGTGGCGCTAACTGGCTCCACGTGTGTAAAAACAGTTGACGCACCGGGTCTTGTTCCTGTTGGTTGTCCACAACCAAAACCTCGAGAATTTCGTGTCGCGCATTCAGCAGAACGCTGAGGAGCTGCTCGCGAAGGGTATCGTTGTTCGTGGCCAGGGCGGCTTGTTTGGCAACCAAAGTGATAAACACATCCCAGTACTTTAGTTTTTCATTCAGTTGGGTCAGCTCTGCCGGTGATAAGGCCGGTTGGGGTCGACCAGGAAGATTAGCTTGG
>JASJAT010000247.1 GCA_030066885.1 Arenicellales bacterium
GCAAGGCGGGGATGCAGAACTAATGTATGCTGCCACTACAACCATATTGCACCCGTAGTAGCCGGAAGAACTTAATAGAACGAAAGTTGAGAACTTAAAGAATCTATTTTGATTTTGATATTTCACCTTTTACCTTCAGCTATTTACTTTTCGCCCACTTCCTCGATTGCTTCGATACGTCTTTCACGCGTTTTCAGGGATACTATGTATGCCTGTACAATGACATGTTTGTGGCTTTGTGGTTCAAGCCCTGTGTTTGCCAACTCATTAGCACTTCAGAAAACCGAAGCCCCTGCAAAAAGGGATACCCTCATTGAGCAGCCCGATCAGTTACCGCATAGCCGTGTCGCTCTCGGAGACAAAGACATCTTGAAGGCTTGGCTTGCCGGCCCGACTGATCGATATCAACACGGCGTCCTCGGTGACGACCTGGAAGCATCACAACTTGTAGTCGAACTACCGGATGGCGACGTACTGAAATTGGAGTTACCTCATTCCCGGGTATTTGAGGATTTAGAGCCACGACTACAAGATTTGGATGGAGACAACAACGACGAGATTCTAGTTGTTGAAAGTGATGTTAGCCTCGGTGCTTCACTGGCAATCTACAGTGTTGTCAATCGACGCATTACCCGACGTGCCATGACACCGTTTCTTGGCCAATCACATCGCTGGTTGAATCCGCTTGGAGTTGGTGACTTCGACGCCGATGGTAGCCTTGACGTTGCGATTGTGGTAACCCCACACATAGGCGGTATCTTACGCCTCTATCACTTTACCGAACCGACGTTGTCTCAATTCGGTGAGATTCGAGGTGTGAGCACCCATCAAATTGGCAGCACTGAACTCGGTCTGGGCCGAGTAGTCACCCTCAGATCGGGTAGTGATGGCCTGCTATTGCCGAACCAGTCCCGGCGAGCGTTGATCCTCTTTCATTGGTCATCGAATAACATCGACGAACTCGACAGAGTCAATCTGCCCGCCCGTATTTCATTGTCACTCATGCCAGTCGGTATCAATCGTTGGCGGTTTGGTCTCGACGACGGCAAGTACATGGAGATCCGAGTAGACTGAGCAATGGTTTAACGCTACTTGATCCGTGGCCGCTTGGCTTATATTCAAGCAAATCCGTCTCTATTCTTGATCTGGATCAAGAGCTCACCTTTCGCCTGGAGACAAATTTAATAAACCGCTGCCATCATCGCACAAATGACCATGAGTGATATTACCAACTGGCTGGAAAAGATCGGCCTTGGCAAGTATGCACAGGCATTTGTAGACAACGAAATCGATTTCGCGATTCTACCAAGCTTGAGTGACCAGGACTTGGAGAGCATTGGCTTGCCGCTTGGCCCCCGACGCAAGCTACAACAGGCACTGACAACAAGCCATGGTCACCCTCAAATCACGCCTGAGCCGAGAGCAGAAATCACAATATCGGAAGCAGAACGTCGTCACCTGACCGTAATGTTTTGTGACTTGGTGGGATCGACGCAGATTTCTGAACAATTAGATCCTGAAGACTTCAGAGAAGTCATTGGTGAGTTCCGAAAAGCGTGCTCTGACGCGATCAAGGCGTATGATGGATATATCGCGCGCTTCATGGGTGACGGCCTGTTAGTTTATTTTGGATATCCGCAAGCGCATGAAGACGATGCAGAGAGAGCCGTGCGAGCCGGACTGGCAATTATCGATGGCGTTCCCAAACTGAAGGCATTGGAAAAGGGGTCTTTGCAGGTTCGAGTTGGTATTGCCACGGGGCTCGTAGTTGCCGGCGACCTAATTGGCGAGGGTGGTTCAGAGGAGCGGGCTGTGCTGGGTGACACACCAAACCTGGCGGCGCGCCTGCAGGGACTCGCTCAACCTAACAGTGTGGTGGTCAACGACAGCCTTCACCGGCTGGTAGCGGGTTTATTCGTCTGTAATGACCTCGGCGAGCAGTCACTCAAAGGAATCTCAACTCCGGTTCATGTCTATCAGGTAATCGAAGAAACTAGCGTAGCAGGTCGCTTCGAGGCAGCATCTTTACGTGGATTGACACCGCTAGTTGGGCGTGAGGAGGAAATCGGCTTACTGGTCAGACGGTGGCAACAGGCCAAGGACGGCGAAGGTCAGGTTGTTCTGTTGTCGGCCGAAGCTGGCGTCGGCAAGTCACGCATCCTCAGCTCGTTCCAAAAAAAGACTGAAGGCGAGTCACGCAACAGGGTGCTTTGGTTTTGCTCTATCTTCTACCAGAACACTGCCCTGCACCCAGTCATCGATCAGCTTGAACGTGCGTTGCGCGTAGATAAAGATGACACCCCAGATCAGAAACTGGATAAGCTCACCGAGGTAATAAACAGACTAAGCTTGCCTGGTGAATTAGTGTCTGTATTTGCACAGCTACTGTCCATACCAAATGAAGGACGGTATACCAACCTTGACTTGAGACCGGATGAGCTCAGGTCGAAAACACTACAAGCCGTGATCGATGTGATCGAAGCGATGGCGGCTCAACTACCGGTACTCTTCGTTGTTGAGGATGTCCATTGGGTGGACCCCACGACCCTTGAATTGCTAAGCCAGCTAGTCGAAAGGCTACGTGAAACACGCGTATTGATGGTGATCACATTCCGACCAGAATTCCAATGCCCATGGAGTAGCGGTCCAAATATCACCTCCTATTCGCTCAACCATCTGAGCCGGCATGACAGCGCTGCAATGATTGCAAAAGTTGCGGGTGGAAAACCGCTTCCCAGCGACATAGTCGACCAGATCGTCGCCCGCACTGATGGTGTTCCACTTTTCGTCGAGGAACTGACGAAAAATCTTTTGGAATCCGGTTATTTGATTGACGCAGGGGAACGTTACGCCCTCTCCGAGCCATTGCCGCAGCTAGCAATCCCTGAGTCTTTACAGGATTCATTGATGGCCCGCCTCGACCACTTGGCCTCGGTTAAGGAAGTCGCACAACTCTGTGCAGTCATTGGACGTATTTTTTCACACGAATTAATAGCCGCGGTTTCGCCGCTGGATGGCACTGCACTCGATGAAGCGCTCAACCAACTCGTTGAATCCGGTCTCGTATATCGACGAGGTCAACCACCGAAGGCGAGCTACCAGTTCAAACACGCCCTTGTCCAAGATGTAGCCTATCAATCGCTACTAAAAAGCACACGAGTGCAATTTCACAGCAACATAGCCCGTATCTTAAACGAGCAGTTTCCTGCTGAGGTAGCCGCCGAGCCAGAACTGTTAGCCTATCACTACACTCAGGCTGGATTGACGGAACAAGCTATTACATATTGGCAAAAGGCTGGTGAACAAGCCGTCGCAGGTTCTGCAAACAAAGAAGCAGTAAATCACTTCGCCAAGGCCCTTGAACTACTCGAAGAACTTGCCGAATCCCCTCGTCGCTATCAACAGGAATTGGGCCTACGTATTGATATCGGTACACCGCTGATGGCAACCAGAGGCTTTGCTTCACCCGAAGTCGCCAGAACCTACAAGCGGGCGCGGGAATTGTGTGATTTAGTCGGGGACAAATCACAGATTTTCCCAGCCACCTGGGGCCTATGGCACAGCATGAACCAGACTGGCCGCATCGATGAGGCTTGTTCGTTGGCTGACGAGCTGATTGCGATCGGCAAGCGACAGCAAGACTCCGGACTGCTGTTGGAGGCCTACCATGCAGCGTGGACCAGTTGCTTTGCCGGACGTGATCTGAAGTCAGTGCGTGAACACACGGAGAAGGGAATTACCCTCTATGACAAAGACTTGCATCACAAGCAAACTTTCCGCTACGGGGGGCACGATCCAGGTGTGTGCAGTCGATTCATCTCGGCGATGGCAAATTGTTTACTGGGATATCCAGACCAGGCTCGAGACCTGGCCGAGGATGGAGTGGTACTGGCCACGCAACTCAACCACTCGTTCAGTTTGGCCCTGGCACTTAGCTTTTCTTCGACCGTTTATCTACTTCGACGCGAACCACATCGAATACAAAGCCAATGTGAAAAGCTAAACCAACTCTGTGCAGAGCATGGGTTTCCCCATTTCAGTCCGATGGTGTCGATGCTACGAGGGTGGTCATTGGCCTCTGAAAGTCAATTTGAGGAAGGGATTTCATTAATGCAGGAGGGGCTTGCCGCGAGCCGTGCGGTCGGTGTCAAACGACTGTCATTTCACCTGTTCATAATGGCCGAAGTCTACCTTTGGGCGGGTGCATTTAGAAAAGGCATGGACACAGTTGTTGAGGCTGAAAATGTCGTCGAGGCTACGGGCGAGCACCGGTGGGAAGCCGAGATCTTGCGTGTCAAGGGAGACCTATTGTCTAAAAACCCAGATGTAGACGTGAGCGAGGCTGAGGTTGCCTACAAACGTGCGATAGAACTGGCTCGTCAGCAGAAAGCGCGACTATTTGAATTGAGGGCAACAACAAGCTTTGCTCGTTTGCGGCAAAACGGTGAGGAACGGACGGATACTCTTGACGCGCTTGCCGCGCTTTACGGATGGTTTACGGAAGGTTTTACAACTGCCGACCTCCAAGAAGCTAAGGCTCTGCTAGAAAGCGGGATGAGTTCCTAGTTCCTAGTCGCGAGCGGAATAAAACCTCGGCGTAAGGACACTACACTAGTTACTAGTTTTCTTAATTGTCTAGTTTAATTGTCGCAGGTGTTTCAAGGATGATCGGACCTCCTTCCTCCAACCCATTTGCCTCCTTCCCTTCGGTCGCTTGTTCCACCGCTTGGTACGCTGGTGTTTTACTATTTTCATCTGCCGCTTGCTTGCTTTTAGAAGCTTGTTCACCGACTAAGAATATCGCGGCCGCGGCAATGACTAGTGCTACCATTATCACAACGGTTTTCCAGGGACGGGGATTATTTTCACTAGTCATTAGACACCATATTGCAGTTTATCCGTTAGAGGCCTTGGAACAAGATGTACCCGGGTGGTAGCAGATAGATCGGCATTCTACAGCATTGTTATTGCTTTGCATTCCCGACGTCTGGCATGTTGTAATCTTCCTCCCGATTCTGTAACGATCATTTCATAACCATGTCAGATGTCCCTGACTATTTTTTTGTGCAGTCCGCGGTTATACCCTACCGCAAACACCATGGTGATATAGAGATTCTCTTGATCACCTCGCGAAAGAAACGGCGTTGGGTGATTCCTAAAGGGGTAAAAGAGCCCGAGCTCTCGCCCACCGACTCCGCCGCCCAGGAGGCCTTGGAGGAAGCAGGTATTGAAGGCCAGGTGTCCGAGTACCCCATCGGGCACTATGAGTACGACAAATGGGGTGGTACATGCCGAGTCGTGGTCTTTACCATGAAGGTTGAAAAGGTCCACGCCGAGTGGTTGGAGAGCTACCGCGACCGTGAGTGGGTTTCCATAGAACAAGCCGCGTCGAGAGTAAACGAAAAGCAGCTCAAGAAAATGTTGCGATCCATGCCTGATTTTCTAGAGAAAAGATCGAATCACAGCGGGTCGCCCTCGGCGTAAGATCTTTCGATTACACGGTTGTACACGCAGGCATCATCAAGGTATCTTTCGCCGCCATTATCTACGGCGAATCAATCCACGCTGTGCATAAAAGCAACAACTTATAGTTATCTCTCACTAATTCACTATGAACGGCAGATCAAACTCTTCCGGCACCCCACCCAACGGAAATAGCATAAGGTCACGGAGTACTTTACTAGGCCCTTTGAAACGGGGGCTGATACAACGATTATTGCGCGTGCTGGATGATCCCCAGGTGAAGACTCACCTGACCAAGTTGGTACTAGAGATGCTGGACAATCCCAAGATTCAAAAAAGCCTGTGGGAGCATACCAACAATCGCCCGTCCATGCTGGAGACTAACTGGGCACATATTCCCAA
>JASJAT010000248.1 GCA_030066885.1 Arenicellales bacterium
CCCGCCTTGCGTAGACTCCTCTTAAAGCGAGAAAACCTTTTCGGCTCAGTCTAGTGCGGCCAGCATATCCTCTACTCGGGTAAATTTTTCCCGTGGTTTTTCCCTTGTTTTACCGCGCTCTATTTCCACGGCATCTATCTTCTCCCAATCGGTATAGTCAACAATTCTGACACCGCGCTCGGCCAGCAGGGGGAGGAGGGCCTGGCCGCCCGGTTTGATTTCTAGATCACTTTTGTCGACATCCGAAAGCAGCGCATTGACAGTTTCTGTAGCGTCAGCTCTGTTGTTGCCTATAAGTCCAACCGGTCCCCGTTTGATCCAACCCGCGGTATACATGCCAGGAACGACATGATGATGTTCGTCTAATACCCGTCCCACTTCGTTG
Organism: Arenicellales bacterium; assembly: GCA_030066885.1. Lineage (GTDB taxonomy): Bacteria > Pseudomonadota > Gammaproteobacteria > Arenicellales > JAANXG01 > JAHEKE01. The sequence continues at coordinate 386 of JASJAT010000248.1, forward strand.
GGAATTATCCCGCGACGCGCATTAAATGGTAAGCCGGTGATGGGGATACCATGATAGCCGATACTGCGAAACACCAGACCGGTGTTTAGTTCGAGACGTTCTCCGGTCCCAACTGCCACTTGGTGGAAGGGTTCACCTTTCAATGTGTTCTTTTCCAGGACGATGGTATTTACTTGCTCATCACCCCCCAGTTCAACCGGGCTTTCCAGGAAACGGATGTGTAGACGGCGTCCGCCGTTACCGATGGGACGGCACGAGAATTCCTTTAATGTCCGTAAATTCTTTTGGTTTTCCCGGGTGCTGCGATCGGCGAACTCCGCCTCACTGGCCGAATTCAAAATCAGGTCCTTGCTGTCTACCACCAAATCAACATCCTCCAGCCCGCCCAACTCGCGCAATTCTACGTGACCGAATTTTGCCTGCGTAGGACCACGCCGACCAATCATGTAAATATCGCGGATACGACTGCTAACCAGGGCTTCAAGTGCGTGTTCGGCGATGTCAGTATGATTAAGCTCGTCGGCAGTGCTGGCCAAGATTCGGCATACATCGACAGCGACGTTGCCGTGACCAACAATGACCGCGGCTTCCTGGGAGAGATCGAAGGTGCAGTCACAGAAATCCGGATGGGCGTTGTACCATCCAACGAAAGCAGTTGCAGCATGACTGCCCCAGAGGTCTTCTCCCGGGATATCTAACCGACGGTCGGTGGCGGCACCGGTACAAACAACTACCGCATGGTGGCTTTGCGCCAGCTCGTCGACACTCAAGTCTTTCCCTAATTCGACATTACCAAGGTAGTTGAACGCTGGATCCTGTGCCGTATTGACGTACTTGTCTATGACCTGCTTAATCTTGGGGTGATCCGGCGCTACGCCATAGCGCACGAGGCCAAAAGGTGCCGGTAATCGTTCCAGCATGTCGACTGTCACCAGGCGGCCTGTCTTCCGGCCAGCTTTTAAAAGTGCGGCCGCGGTGTAAAACCCTGCTGGCCCGCTGCCGACGATCGCGACCCGCAAAGGATTCTGTCTTGTTCCGACGATACTCATACAGGGCGGTGGTCGTTTTGGAGTAGCGGTGAACCGGGGCGAGCCGGAAACGGTCGATTAACCAGTTTGAAGGTTTATTAAGAAAATATGTTTTGTAGGTGCGATATTAATTTTGCTGCAGAGCCGCCTTTTTCTCCCTTGTCTTTGACATCATTTATGGCAGTATCGAGTGTCTCATGTATTTCTTCATCACTGAGAATGTTTTTTCGATGCAACTCTTTTAGCAAGGCATCGCAAATAGCAAGTGCAGCCAATCCAGCTGTACCTGCAACATCTGCTTGTTTCATCATTAGCTACCTCTCAACTGAACTAAGCCTTATTGATTTGGACCCGGTCATACCCGTAGTCTAGCCGAATCAACTATAGGCGGCACAGGAAACAATGGTTTGATTTGAATCAATTCCAAAACGTGGCGTATGAGCCAAAAATAAAGCTCTCAAAAAGCGTCCCGCTCTTTCAAAGAACACCATGTTTATAGACAAGCACTGTCTAGTCGTTTTCAATTATCATTGATTTTGTTGTCCAGAGGTCGGGTTGCTAATCATTGCCATTTACCTGGAGGAGACTGTGTTAGATGACGTTGATAGTTCGTTAAACGCTTGTATGAGTAGCAAAAAGACCCGTCTTCAGTGGGCTCTTCTAGGGGTCTTGTCTTTAACTATTTGTTCATCTATCGCCAGTGAGCTTCATAGTGCTGCAAAAAGCGGAGACCTTTTGAAAGTGGATCAACTGTTGAGCGGTGGTGCGGACGCTGAGATGGCAGATAAGACAGGTGCGACGCCCCTCTATCTGGCAGTGAGCGGAGGTTACGAGCAAATCGCCGAGCGCCTTATGGATGCCGGCGCTAACATTGAAGGTACCACTACCGACTTATACGGTAACGCTACAACACCACTTCATGCCGCGGTCGCTAAAGGCCATCTCGGTATCGTTCAATCGATGCTTATACGAGGTGCGGATCCAAATCTGTCGAATAACTACCATGGACCTCCCTTACATATAGCTTTGCAAGGAAAACACACCGCTATTGCACAACTACTGAGAGAGTACGGTGCAAAATCAACCTCAGCTGAGCCGGTTAACGATCTCCTTCACAGCGCCAACATGAAGCTGGGACAGATAATCGCGCGGGGATGTGAGCTATGCCATGTAATGACAAAAGAAGGCCAAGAAGAGCAACGAGCGGGTCCACCGCTATGGAACATCGTCGGCCGTGAAAAGGCCAGTCTCAATGAATTTTACTATTCCGATGCACTGCGAGGTGTGGGAGGGATATGGACTTATGAAGAGCTAAACAGTTTTTTGAAAAGCCCCAGAACATTTGTACCCGGCACAAAAATGGAGATCCAAGGTATACCGGCCGAGGAAAGTCGGGTCGCGTTGATCGCCCATCTGCGGTTGCTTGCCGATGAGCCGCAACCGTTGCCTTGAACGATTTGCTGTAGATTCTACTTAGGCTCCTAGATCGGTTTGTCTATCTACCGGCCCGTTGACAAGCACGAATATAACTACTAAACTAGTTATTTAGTGAAATAGCTGTAAGGATTGGTTGTGGTGGCTATAGAAGAAGCGGCACAAGGTTTTGCAGCGGTTGGTTCTGAGCCCAGGCTCGAAGTACTTTTAGCGCTCGTTCGCGCGGGTCCTGATGGCCTGACCGTGGGTGAAATCCAGGAGCACGTGGGCGTTCCCGCCTCTACTCTCGCTCACCACCTGAGATTCCTAGCCGCAGGGGGGTTGATAGAACAGGAGCGTGTTGGTCGCGCGGTGATCAATCGCGCTGCCTACGAGAGAATCGAAACCCTGGCCAATTTTCTGCTGCGCGAGTGTTGTATGGATGCCAAGTCAACTCGCCACGCAAGCCACCCCCGTATCGCCGGCCATGACTGAACTGGTACTGAAAGGGTTTGAGGGAATACGCCGGGGTGCAGATAAGGTTCATTCGGTCTGGAGCCTTATCTTAGCGATTCCATTGGTCGTAGCGGTACTCGACCCTCAACAGTTCTATTCGATCATTACAATCGCACTTCAAGCGCTTGGCAGCACGCTGCCCTACATTGTGATTGCTGTTGTGCTCGTTGCCTACCTCAAGACCACAGGCGCAGAAACGCTGGTTGGCAAAGCATTTGAAGGTCGGGAAACACGTATGATCGTCCTCGCTGCCTTGTTTGGGGGCCTTGCCCCATTTTGTTCGTGCGAGGTAATTCCTTTTATCAGCGGGCTTCTGGCGGTGGGTGCGCCATTGTCCGCAGTGATGGCGTTTTGGTTGTCTTCACCATTGATCGATCCTCCTACCGTACTGATAACAGCAGGAGCACTCGGATGGGATTTCGCGATAGGCAAGACTATCGCAGCAGTTCTGCTCGGCCTTATAGGAGGATTCGGTGTCCGTCTGTTGGTCCAGCAGGGGGTTTTTACAGCACCACTGCGCGATCGTGACAGTGGAGGTTGTTGTAGCTGCGGGCCATCACCCTTTGAAGGGGAAGTGCAGTGGCGCTTTTGGCAGGAGCCCGAGCGCATAAAGACCTTTCGTTCTGAACTGGTAACAAACGGTGTGTTTCTAGTCAAATGGCTAACGCTCGCCTATCTTCTCGAGGCCCTGCTCATCACCTACGTCCCGGCCGAGATGATTGGCGGCATGGTCGGCGGTGAGGGCTTTTTTCCCATCGTCGTAGGTGCTTTGGTGGGGGCCCCCGCTTATCTCAACGGCTATGCAGCGCCTGCACTGGTCAACGGGCTCATGGAACAAGGTATGAGTGCGGGGGCAGCGATGGCTTTTATGATTGCAGGTGCAGTCAGCTGCATTCCGGCCATGGCGGCCGTGTGGTCCTTAGTAAAAAAACCGGTGTTTCTTGCTTACGTCGCTTTCGGTATCGGGGGTGCGATCATTATCGGTGCGGCCTTTGCCCTTGTCGTTTAGGCAATTGCAAACCACGCCGGTTTCGAACCACCTGATCCAAATCGTTCCGTAGTGACAGCCCGCTTTGTTGCGGCTGATAACGGATTCTATTTGAGGCTCGTGGGAAGATCCGACCGTCCCGAATGTTGTACCGACACGTGATAGAATACCTCGCCTTCAACGCCTCGACGACTCGGATCCCCTTCCTTGGCACTGATTTATCTTGTTGCACTGCTTGCGGTGGTTATTTGGGGTGCCTCCCCGGTCGCGACCAAGATTGCGGTTTTCGATCTTCCACCGCTGGCTGTTGCGGTGTTGCGAACGGTAATCGGCGGACTGGCAGCCCTGTTGCTGGCTTTGAGTCTCAGACTGCCGCTACCCGATTCCGTTCACAAACGATGGTTATTGTTACTGTCTGCGAGCTGCGGTTTCATCGGTTTTCCGGTTCTATTTTCCATCGGGGTGCAGCGCACCTCGGCAAACCATGCCTCAATCATTATTGCCGCACTGCCAATCTTCACTGCCGCTATAGCCTACGCGTGGGATCGACGATGGCCCAAGCGACTTTGGTGGCTTGGGGTAATGATCGCCATGCTGGGCGAGTACATTCTGATTGCCGGCGTGCAGCCCACTGACGATCAGGGCGCAAGCCTTGCCGGTGATTTGTTTGTCTTGACCGGCAACTGTTTTGCCTCGCTGGGTTACGTTGCCGGAGCAAGATTACAACAGGCAGGGTATCCCTCTACCGGTACGACTTTCTGGGGTGCCGGTCTCACCGCCATCGTATTACTTCCGACAGTGCCTTTCGTCATGGGTGACACGACAGTTGCCCAAGTCTCGTTGAACGCGTGGTTGGGAGTGATCTATCTCGCGTTTGTGGTGACCATCATAGGCTATGTCATGTGGTACTGGGCACTGGGTAAAGGCGGGATCGCGCGTCTGGGTCTCATGCAGTTTCTGCAGCCGGTTTCGGGAGTGATTCTTGCCGGGGTGCTGCTGGGTGAAACGGTCGGCTTCTCGTTGCTTATCGCCGCGGGTATGGTGCTGTTTGGGGTTTGGACCGCCTTGCGAGCACAGGACTGATGTTCGCTCATGTCGCAGTACTATTTATCGACTTTAAGCGACTTTGGTTATAGTAAATCGTGCACTTATCCGTGTTTCCCGGACTCCCAACCTTTGTGTGCGAGCCATTTACGGCCCGATGATTCGGCACCCTGTTCGAGGGAAGTCGCCATACTGTCATTCCATCGGTTCAAGTATCCGAACAACGCAACGACACCCAATATCTCCACTATTTCGCCATCGTTCCAATGCTCGTGTAAACGCGCCTGCAGCGCTTCATCAATTACCACCGGAACTGTTGATGCGGCCAGTGCAAAATCCAACGCCACACGTTCTGCCTCAGTAAACGCAGGGTGTGTCCGGTATTCCCATACGTTCCTAAGTTGTTCCTCCGGTGCATCGTATCTTTCCGCTGCTCGAATGGTATGAGCCTGGCAATAACGACAACCTGCAGCATTGCTGGATATATATCCAACAAACCTTTTCAAGGCACTGGTCACTCGGCCCTTATTTTCCATTACTGCCATATTAAGAGAAAT
>JASJAT010000249.1 GCA_030066885.1 Arenicellales bacterium
GAATTGACATCGATACAAGTTACTTTACAGGTAACTACCCGCCTGATGCGTCTATCGAGGCTTGTATTAGTGAAGATGATATTCCGGGTGATCAAATCACCTGGATTGAGATATTGCCTCGGGTTGAACTAAAAGGTGACTCGCATCACTATCACCAAATTGACAACGGAACTCATTTTTCACACTTGCGGTTGAACATTTACCCTGATGGTGGTGTTGCACGACTGCGCGTCTATGGATTTATTGAACCGGATTGGTCCAACTACGGTTCCGACGAGATAATAGATCTGGTCGCATTGGAAAGTGGTGGGCAAGCCATCGCCTGTAGTGATGAGCATTACGGCAGCATTCATAACCTCAATGCGCCGGGTCGTGGAGTTAATATGGGGGACGGTTGGGAGACCGCACGGCGACGTGGGACAGGCCATGACTGGACAATATTGAAGTTAGGCCACGCTGGTGTGATCAAGATGGTTGAAATCGATACAGCACATTTTAAAGGTAACTATCCGGATCGTGCTTCTATTCAGGCGGCTAACATGGGCAACGAAGATATTGAACAAGTCATTGCCCAAAGTGCTTCATGGCAAACACTCATGCCTGAAGTAAAACTCGAAATGGATAAGCAGCATGTATTTACTGGTGAAATTCTGGATTTGGGTGTGATTACTCACGTGCGTTTGAATATTTTTCCAGATGGCGGCGTGAGCCGCGTCCGTCTATTTGGTACCGTGTGGACCTGAGGACGACAAAGTGTTACTACACGCACAACCACTTAGTAAAGAAAGTTTCAGCCCTTATGGCGACGTTATCGAAATAGACGGCGCAAACCATTTCCCCATCAATGCAGGAAAGATAGAACGTTACCACGATCTGGCCCGGGTAGAACTCGATGCCGCTCAGGAAGGCCGGGTTTTGATCAGCATTGTCAAATGTAACGAACCTAGCCGGCTACCTTATCGCGTGGAGGTCGTTGAGCGGCATTGCCTGGGCAGCCAGGCATTCATTCCTTTAAAACCGGCCCAGATGGTTGTTGTAGTAGGGCCCGCTGTCGAGTCCGTTCAGGCCGATCAGATGAAAGCTTTTGTATCAAATGGTAAACAAGGCATTAACTATCGTCGCGGTGTCTGGCACATGCCTTTGATTGCATTTGGTGAAGATCAACAATTCTTGGTTGTAGACCGTGGTGGAGGAGAGGATTGTGAGGAAATTCGATTTAAAGATGTCGACCTGATTGTCGATTGCGAAAGTCAAGCCCGTTCAGCAAAAGAATTTTGAATAGATCGTATTTTTAACCATCACGCAAGAAGGTGACCACGTGACCGATTCCAAGCCCAATACATTAGTGTCTGAGGAAGAGATTCATAAGCGGGTTGATGAGATCTCTAGGCAGATCAACAGTGATTTTGAAGGCAAAGGCACTTTGGTATTGGTGGGTGTACTTAAAGGTGCATTTATTTTCTTGGCAGATTTGTCACGAAAGTTAACCATTCCTCACAGCATAGAATTTATCGCGGTATCGAGTTACGGCACACAAGGTGCCGATAGCGGAGCAGTGCGATTATTGATGGATGTCCGTGAGGATTTAGTCGGCCGACATGTATTGGTGGTGGAAGATATTCTCGACACCGGTCACACCTTGGACTATCTGACAACACTGTTGAAAGCTAGAAATCCTGCATCGCTCAGTACATGTGTATTGGTTAGGAAAACCGATCGGGTTCAAGTCAACGTCCATATCGACTACCTTGGTTTCGATATTCCCGATGTCTGGGTAGTTGGTTACGGATTGGATTTTGCTGAAAAGCACCGAACACTCCCCTATATTGGAGTGGTGAAATCAGATTCTGACTAACACTTGTATGAAGTGTGTCTCGTGCGGATCATCTGGGGTCGATGACACCTATCGCGGCGAGGGGCGCCGACCCCCTTGGCATGCTTACAACTGTCATTCCCTTGTACTTGTTTTTAAACCCGTCATTCCCGCATGCTTTTAGCGGGAATCCAGTTGTATCGCGACGAAGGCACCGCTCCTACAGGCCTATACCGTGCGCCTTCGCGTGCGAATGGCTTATGAACGGGGAAATTACACGCCTTGCCGCGACCACCGATTATCACGATGAGCGCGCTGTACCTTCCGGATAGCAAAGGATGAGGGATGTAGACATTGAATAAGTTTGATACCGATACCTCCAGGAGAATTGGAACTGTTCTGCTTCTGCTAATTGTCATGTGTTCCCCGGTTGCGGCCGATGGCAAATCGGAACTGACGAATGAAGCCCTGGTCGAAGCCTTACGCGTAGGTGGTTACAACATCTATTTTCGCCACGCCCAAACCGATTGGTCACAAGTCGATCAGGTAGACCAAGCTGGAGATTGGACCAGCTGCGATCCATCACGAATGCGACAACTTTCAGATGAAGGTAGGCATACTTCGAAAGTGATTGGCGATGCAATTCGTTTGCTCGGTATACCGGTTAGTCGGGTGCTTGCAAGCCCATACTGTCGTACTGTGGAGACCGCCAGCCTCATGAATATTGGTAAGGTGGAAACCACGACCGACATCATGAACTTGCGTTCATCGGATTATTTCGGGGGGCGCGACGTAATTCTGCAAAGTGCACGGTCCCGGCTTGCCAAAGCACCACCAGCAGGTACCAACATCGTCTTTGTTGGTCACGGTAACGTTGCGCGCGAAGCGACGCCCGTATATCCCAATGAGGGTGAAGGAGTTGTATTCCGTCCGCTTGGTGACAGCAGCTTTACGGTGTTGGGTCGTCTTACATCCGAGCTGTGGAGTAGCCTAGCGGCTAAGCTTGCAAACTAGGGAGGTGGCAGTCACCCTCGCCCCGATTGAGCTATGCTTCCCTGCTAACTGGCAGACGGTCCCTTTTCCAGCGAAACATTCCACCCTTCATCACCATTACGTCGCTACGCCCATGGCGATCGAATACCTTGACCGTACGGATCGACTCCAAATCACTCTGGCATACGAGGACAATCGGTTTGTTTTCTCCCAAATCATCATCTGCGCCGGGATTCTCTTCGATTCTGTCGGCCAATTGCCGAGGTCTGATGTTTATGGCACCCGCTATGTGAGCTCGCTTGAAGTCAGATGCCGATCGTAGATCGAAGACTACGATTTCTTCTTTGGCATCGAGGCGCTTTTTAAGGTCGAGCGGGTTGATATAGTTTACGTGCCCATGAAGTCTGCGGGAAAGGATGGGCAGGGCCATCAGAACAAGCACAGCTATTAGGGCGATTATGATTGGCAGATCCACTTCAAAAGGTCCGCATATAATCAGCTATTATCGATGCCCTTCATATTGTGGAAATCAGTGATGGCCCTACAACCCCTAGGCAGTGTTCTCAATCCTTTGTGTTGAGGAGCCCGTCTGAAAAACGTGAATTAATTGATTTGCACCTTGCTGAGAATGTCTTTAAGTCCAGGTTTATGCTGGTAGATCTCTTCAATTGTTAGTCCATCGAGTTCGTGAGGGAACACCAGCCATTGGTCTGTTTCGTGCACATAGTAATCTGGGGCTCGATCCGTCTTGTTGCTGAGTGGCTTGTAATAGACCGTGGCGACTCGGATATGTGGTGTGTTTTTGCGAGCCTTTAGCTTCATGTTATCGATGACCGCTTCGATGCTCAATCCCGAATCGTAAACGTCGTCAACTATCAACAAAGCATCTTCAGAGTTAATATTCTTGATTAAGTAGCTGAGTCCATGCACCCGAACGTTGGATTCTCGTTCGCCAATTCTGTTGTATGAAGAAGTTCGAATTGCAATATGGTCAGTCTTTACTCCATAGTAGTCCAGGAGCTCTTGTACCACGATGCCGACAGGGCTGCCGCCGCGCCAAACACCCACGATAAAGTTCGGTTTGTATCCACTCTCGAGAATATTGACACCAAGTTTAAGGGAGTCTTCCAACAGTTCCTGAGCATCGATGAATTTCTTTTCTGTCATTACGTTACTAGATTGGAATTAGTGTTCCGCAGCATGTTACCACGCTACCTTACAAGCTTTCTTTATCCAACCAGCGCTCAACTTCCGGTGGCCGATAGGAATCCAATTGAGCAATTAGCTTTTCAGGATCATTTTCTACGATCAGCATGGCGCGGTGTTTGGCCTTTATAAATCCTTCTTCCACGGCCTGGTCTAGAAATGCGATCAAAGGATCGTAATAGGAATGCACGTTGAGTAGCGCGCAGGGTTTGCGATGAAATCCTAGTTGAGCCCAAGTCCAGACTTCAAACAATTCCTCCAAAGTTCCCAAACCGCCGGGTAACGCGGCAAAACCGTCAGAGAGTTTTACCATCAGCGCTTTTCTGTCGTGCATCGAATCGACGATTTTTAAATCCGCCAAGCCATTGTGTGGCGTTTCTTTCTTTAAAAGATCACGTGGGATGATCCCAGTCGCTTCACCACCACCGGCGGTGATACCATCGGCGACCGCCCCCATCACGCCGAACGCGGATCCGCCGTATACCAAACCGATCCCCCTGGTAGCCAGAGACTCCCCTAGATTTCTAGCCGCCGTTAAGTAATACGGGTTTCTACCGGGGTTTGATCCACAGTAAACACAAAGTCGCTTCATCGTTTGTTGTCTCCATTAAACAGAACTTCCGAGGGTATTAGCCCGCATATTGCACTAACGCTGGTGGTACCAAAGTAAAAAGTAAATCGGGTCAAGACTTTAGTCGACGACAGGATTCAATCTAGCTCGTACGGTTTGTTCTAATTTTCGATCCCCTTTTGGAGCATACCATCCAGTCGCCCGTCATGGGGTCTCACCAGCGGTCGCAGCAATCAAATGAGTTAAAAGAATGAAAGTATAAAGTTTAAAGAACCTGTTGTTTTGAGTTTGTATATTTCACTTTTTACTTTGAACTTTGAACTTTGTCCTCATGTACTGGATCGCTTCACGCGGATCATACGCTTTCCATGGGGGACATATCTCTGCATTCGCGATGACGACGATGGGTCCTCGAGGGGGGCGTTCATGCAATATACGGGTTAGTCCCACTTTAGTGCACACTTGATATTGATCAGTATCGGCTCGCAACGCAAGTGGGAAAAGGGGTGAAACTCGCATAAAACCTAATGTTTTCGCGATGGTTGAAAAATATATAAAGAAATGTTTATATGTGTATATATTGAATCACTAGCCTTATGTCCGGAACGGTTTCTTTAACCAATCTGCTTGAAGCACTTCGGGCCGCAGGGGAACACACTCGCTTGCGGCTATTGGCCATCTTGTCACGGAACGAACTCACCGTTTCGGAACTGACGTGGATTCTCGGGCAGAGTCAACCCAGGATCAGCCGTCACTTGAAACTCCTTTGTGATGCTCGTCTGCTGGATCGTCACCAGGAGGGATCATGGGTGTTCTACCGCATCGCGGATTCGGGCCCTTCCGCCGATGCCGTGCGTCAGCTTATTCAATTCCTAGCCGACGAAGACCCGGAACTCGAGCGCGACCAAAAGCGCCTCGAGACCATACGGGACGAGCACGTCCATCAAGCCTCGATCTACTTTGAAAAGAATGCAAAGGCCTGGGATGACATACGCAAACTATACGTTGCCGAGGAAGACGTCGAGGGTGCGATGTTGACTGCGGTTCAAGACCTCCAGATTGATTCGTTGCTCGATCTGGGGACGGGAACCGGGCGAATCTTAGAGGTATTCAGCCCACGTATCCGACGTGGCTTGGGTATTGACCTCAGTAAAGAGATGTTAGCGGTAGCTCGAGCTAAATTGGAATCTGCGGATATCACTAATTGCCGCGTGCGTTATGGCGATATTTACCGCCTGGCAGTAGATAGCGCCAGTATGGATGTTGTTACCATACATCACGTACTACATTTTCTTGATGACCCTGCAGCAGTGGTAAAAGACGCGGTGCGTACACTGACATCTG
>JASJAT010000250.1 GCA_030066885.1 Arenicellales bacterium
CTCTGGGTCGAGAAAATCGTCGTTCACCCGTCGATAGATAACATCAACTCTTTCCGGGCCATCGATCGTGTGCATATACACACAGTCGTCACTATCCACCATCAGGTCTCCACCCTCAACCAATTCCGCTCCCATCTGTTGTGCGATAAAAGCATGCTCAAAGTACGCCGAGTTATAAATACCGGGAGTCAAGACAACGATCTCCGGATAGTCCAACGGTCGTGGTGACAGAGAAGCCAACATATCGAACAGATGTGCAGGATAGTCATCTACCGGCAGTATGCTGCGACGGCGGAACAATTCTGGAAACACCCGTTTGGTGATACTTCTATTCTCTATCATGTACGAAACCCCGGAAGGCACGCGAAGATTGTCTTCCAAAACATACATAGTGCCATCCGCGTCACGTACTAGGTCGGTGCCACAGATGTGCGCCCAAACGTGGTAACGCGGTTTAGCACCGATGCACTGCTTTAAGAAGTTATTCGAACCTTGAAGGAGTGACTTGGGAAATACCTTCGCTTTAACTATTTTTTGGTCATTGTAGAGGTCATCAATGAATAAATTTAAAGCGGTGAGGCGTTGGATCAGCCCTTCCTCAAGCCGCTGCCATTCGCGAGCCGCAATAACCCTTGGAATAATGTCAAAAGGCCAGGCACGATCGATATTTTCACCTTCACTGTAGACTGTGAAGGTAATACCCATTTCCTCGATGGCTAACTCCGCTGCCCGTTGGCGCCGGTTTAGCTCCTGTGCACTCAGGGAACCCAAATACTTGGCTAAAGATCTCGATGCCGTGCGTGGGTTCCCCGGTGTACTGATCAATTCGTCGTGGAAGTCACCTGGGTCGTATCGATTCCAGTTAATTCGCATGGATCGATTATACATTCTTGGATTTAAACTACCGGCGGATTTCAACAGCGATGGTGTTTTCGGATCCAGGGATATAGCGGTGGGGACGCCGCCCCTACCACCAAGACACCAAGCTGCGAAACACTCTATAATTTATTTCTTGATGTACTTTGCGCCTTTGCGAGAGAACTCTCAGTTATGACCAAGGGGATACAGCCACAAAGTGAGCAGCTGCGCCATGCCGTACGCTGGTTGTCGGATCATCAAGACTACAGCTATACGGCGATCAATGAAGCGGCTAAAAAATTCGACCTGTCACCGCTCGATACCGAGTTCTTGACAAAAACTTTTGCACGGGGGGACGTACAAGAATCAACTCGACAAAACCAGCAAAAGTAGGGGCAGCGCCCTCACCGCAATTTAGGTAAGTTTCAGGTAGGAAACCAGTGTCATTTATCCGAAATAACGAGACGTCATTCCTGCATGGTTTTAGCGGGAATCCAGCTACATCGTGGCGAGGGCATCACTCTTACTTGGTTTTGGCATTGGACTAGCCAGAGTTTCAGTATGTCCGATTGTTTCTCCGAAAACTACGAGCAGGCGCGTGACCGGTTTGTGCAATGTGCTCAATCCCTAAACGCAAACCTAGACAGTTATCAACTCAGCGCCAAAGGGCCCCGGGGCATTACTCTAACCACGGATTTTGCGTGGATTGGGACCGACACTCCAAAAAAGATTTTACTGGTGCAAAGCGGTGTCCATGGTGTGGAAGGCTTCGCGGGCGCTGCCATCCAGTGTCAATTGCTGAAGGAAAACCCAGTCATCCCAAGTAATACGGCGCTGGTTCTAGTGCACGTGCTCAATCCATTTGGTATGGCGTGGTTGCGTCGAGTCAATGAGTCGAACGTCGATCTCAATCGAAATTGTTTACCCGGTGACAAGGCGTACTTGGGTATGGCTGCGGGCTATGAAGAACTCAACCAGTTGATTAATCCTGCATCGCCGCCCGGCCATGACGCATTTGTTTTAAAAGCACTGGTTAGAATCTTACGATCCGGTGTAAAGCCAATAAAGCAGGCGGTGGCGCAAGGTCAATACGAGTATCCATCAGGCTTGTTCTACGGCGGTACCGAACTGGAGGAAGGGCCAAAACGGTTCCAGCAATGGATAGCAGAACACATTCCACCGCGCGCAAAAGTGTGGGTATTGGACCTGCATACCGGTTTGGGTTCGTTCGGTGAATATCAGCTATTTTTGAACTTACCTATTGATGGGAACATTGAGGAGGAATTGCGACAGGTACTGGGTGAAGCACTGGTTAAAGACAAAATTAAAAAGGGCGGGTACAAAATTACCGGTGGCATCTCCAACTTATACAATCAAGTACTTGACTCACCTGGCCCCACCTATTTAACGATAGAGTTTGGTACCTACTCACCACTGCGGGTGCTTCACGCGCTTCGCGAGGAAAACCGATGTCACTTCTACACCGAGGGTGAGATACAGCACCCCTGTAAGAAAAAGTTAAAGAAAATATTTTGTCCAGACTCTGAAACCTGGCGCAAGCGAACCGTGTCACAAGGGGTTTCGTTGGTGAATAAAATGGTGAAAGTTTTGGGGGCTAGCTCTTGAATCCCTGTTCGTCCCTCGATCCCTAACTTATTTATCGAGCTATAATGACCGGCGGCTAAGAGGGACTCAACTGTTGTCTAAAATCATCGAGATTAGAAACGCTACAGTTTATCGTGGCGACACCAAGGTATTTGAAGGTTTTAACCTAGATATCGAACGTGGTCAAAGTACGGCGATATTGGGGCCAAACGGTTCGGGCAAAACGACCTTGCTCAAACTCCTGTCGTGTGAGCTGTATCCTGTAGTCGCGAAGGATTCTTATGTACGCGTACTGGGGCGCGAACGTTGGGATGTATGGGAACTTCGTAACCATCTCGGCATTATTTCGAGCGATCTGCAGAGTGAATATTTGGGTTATGTTCCTGGCAGGGACGTTATTCTTTCCGGCTACTATTCATCAATCGGTACTTATAGGCATCAGAGGTTTAGCCCAGAGCAGTATCAACAGGCAAAAAAAGTGCTGCAAAATTTGGGTATAGAAGAACTTAAAGACAAGACGTTTGCCACGATGTCCACGGGCCAACAGCGCAGATGTTTGTTGGGTAGGGCCCTGGTAAACAGTCCTGAAAATTTAATCCTCGATGAACCGACAAGCGGACTGGACCTAAAGGCGACCTTTCAATATCTGGAAACTGTCAGGAGGTTGATACGGCAAGGACGTACCGTGGTTCTGGTTACTCACCATGTACACGAGATTCCACCCGAGATCAAACGCGTCGTGCTACTCGATCGAGGTAAAGTAGTCACCTCCGGAGCAAAGGTCGATGTGCTCAACGATGACGCCTTGAGCGAACTATTCGATACGCCGATTCATTTGGTCGACGCCAACGGCTATTACCAGGTCCTGCCGGGTTAAACCGGGGACATATACTTTTTAATTTGAATGCAGACGTAGGAGCGGTGCTTTCACCACGACTCAATCGGCGCGAGGGCGCGCCTCCTACAGAAGGTGGCCACCCATCATACATTTTGTAGGAGCGGTGCCTCGCCGCGATTGTTCGCTCGCTTAAATGAATGGATTTGGCTCTTTGTATGCCATTGTTCTAAAAACCGGGGGTGGTCGGTGAGACCACCCCCGGGCCATCCTCCTTGATGTGGCGAGTATTCCTGCTCGCCAATATGGCGACTTCCGTGTCTGGCACCACTTCCATTGGCGCAGTGCAAATGTACGATCATATGCATTAAAAATCTTCACCCATTTGGGTGAATTTTGCTGGATATGGAAGGTGGACTCGTCGAATATCGCGACGAAGGTGCTGTTGTCCTCGTTAGGGCCGCGTTAGTGGCCTGGTTGCATCGTTGGAGGTTCGCCGTACGGAAATTGAATCACGGCGGGGCGTCGCCCCTATGTAGCAGAAGCGAGTGGCTTGGAGCTAGTAGCGAGAAGAATACGAGGTCCCAGGCTCGTTTGAAGGCGCGGTAATCCAGCTCAAACGTCATTCCCTCATGCCTTTATCGGGAATCCATTGAGAACGAAAAAATGAAATTTGAAAGCCCAAGGGGCCTATTGTTAATGGATGGCGTTAGGTTTTGATATTTCACCTTTTACTTTCAACTTTACACTGTGAGCTCACCTACTGGATTGCTACACTGCTTTCGCAATGACTAAATATTCCTTGGCGGACTTGGCGCCTTTGCGCGAGAAGACAACGCTTATATGTCGAGGTTAACTAATCTCCACAATCTCTACGTTCAATTGTTCTTCCCCTCGTTGCCACAGGATTTCGTCGCCTACTTCCCGATTGATCAATTGCTTGGCGATCGGTGACGCCCAGCTTATCCGGCCCGCATCGATATCGATTTCATCTTCACCAACCAAGTTGAATGTGTATTCTGATCCTCCGCGATCCAGTAGAGTCACAGTATGACCGAACTTAACTTTGTCGAATTGTACCGGTGGATCTACCGGTATTGCCCTCTGCAATCTCTCTTCAAAATAGCGACGGTCTCGCTGGGCACACGCCAGTTGTGATTTTGCGTCAAACTGGTCTGAGGAACTTAGCTGCTCAATTGTTTTGTTTAGCTGTTTGATATTTTGTCTCAAGTTGGCCAGACCTTCGTGCGTGATGTAGTTCGGCAAGTCACTATGTGTGCGCTCCGGCAACTGATCGAGGTCTTCTAAGTCTGACTCCTTAACGAACGCCCGGCTCATTGTTCCAACCTTATATCTGGTTTATATCTGGTAAGACTATCGGTTGGGCCGTTTCAAAGGCGTAACTCGCGCGCAGCACAGTGACATCATCGTAACTGGATCCAACAATCTGTATCCCCACCGGTAGTCCGCCGCCGGTAAATCCGCAGGGTATTGACGCAGCCGGTTGCCCAGTCAAGTTGAACGGGAACGTAAAAGGCGTCCAACTCGACCAGCGCTCGGACTTCATCTGATCAGGCACTTCCTGCCCGGCTGAGAATGCCGGGATCGGTAAAGAAGGAGTAAGCAATAGGTCATAGTCTTGATGGAATCGGTTCATATGTTGGCCCAGTGCACTACGTTCCTGCTGGGCATGCATGTAGTCAAACAAGGAGTACGCTTCACCCTTTTCAATAATTTGCTGCAGTCCCGGGTCGAGCTGACTTCGTTGCTCTTGATCCAGCACCTGTGCAAGATAGGCGGCGCCAGAGAACCAAGTCGTAGTAAAACATTCCCATGGATTAGGGAAATCAGGGTTAACTTCTTCTACACTCGCTCCCAAATCCTCAAACACCTGTGCCGCCTGTTTAACCAGGTCGGCTACTTCCTGATCCACTGACACGTATCCAAGATCCATACTGAGGGCGATGCGCAGCCCCTGTACACCTCGCTCAAGATCTACACGGTAGTCAAGGCCGTCGTAGGGCAGGGCGTACCAATCCCGATAGTCAGGTTTAGAGATCACGGTCAGCATCAACGCTGCGTCGGTAACCGTGCGGGTCATGGGCCCGACATGCGCGACTGTTCCAAACGGACTCAGCGGGTATGCAGGTACTCGTCCAAACGATGCTTTGATCCCGTAAAGACCGGTGAAACCACAGGGTATCCGTATCGAACCACCGCCGTCGGTCCCGATGGCAAGTGTACTCATGCCTGTGACAATGGCCGCCGCGGAACCCCCGCTACTGCCGCCCGGCGTCATTTCGGTATTCCATGGATTTCGCGTAATGCCCGTTAGCGGGCTATCTGTGACACCTTTCCAACCAAACTCCGGTGTCGTGGTTTTGCCAATGAATACCGCGCCGTGTTCGCGCAATCGGGCTACACAAGGCGCATCTTCATCCCAAGGTTGGTCTCTCGATATAGTGCGTGATCCTCTGAGTGTAGGCCAACCTTTGGTTAGGATGAGATCTTTGATTGCGGTGGGGATACCGTCGACAAGTCCTTTGGGTTCACTTTTTTGCCAGCGTCCTTCAGATTCTCGCGCTGCTCGAAGCGCGCTCTGCTCATCAACCA
>JASJAT010000061.1 GCA_030066885.1 Arenicellales bacterium
TGTTAATCAGGGTTTGTCAGGAAGCAGCTTGTCCAGACGTGGCCCACGGGTCAGCATGGAGTAAAGGTGGCGACGACAACTATTTTTGAACACCAATACATTCTTACTTATGGTCAAAACTTTGTTCGATAGGCCTCAACAATAGAACCCTCAACTGTTTTCCAGTTGCTGTTCGAGCTGATGCAGCACCTGGTAGCTGGGCAGGACGTTGGCCACGCTTGAATTCGGTTCTCGATTCTCCCGGATGGCCGCGAAAAACTCGCGATCCTGCAATTCGATGCCGTTCATGGAAACATCAACCTGGCTGACATCGATAGGTTCCTCCTTGCCGTTTACCAGATCGTCGTAACGGGCGATATAGGTTCCAGTGTCACCGATGTAACGGAAAAAGGTACCCAGAGGACCGTCGTTATTGAACGATAGCGATAATGTACAAATCGCACCGTTCTCGGCTTTGAGCTGAATACTCATATCCATCGCTATCCCCAGCTCTGGATGGATCGGGCCCTGAATCGCATTGGCTTTGACAATCGGACTGCCGGTCTGATAGGTGAACAAATCAACGGTGTGCGCGGCGTGATGCCACAGCAGGTGATCCGTCCAGGAACGTGGCTCTCCCAGCGCATTGATATTTTTCCGACGAAAGAAATAGGTCTGTACATCCATCTGCTGGATATGAAATTCATGGTCCTGAACTTTACGGTGCACCCACTGGTGGCTAGGATTGAACCGTCGCGTATGACCACACATGGCAACCAGGCCGGTTTCCCGTTGCAAATGCACCACCTCCTCCGCGTCGGCAAGGCGGTCAGCAAGGGGAATCTCGACCTCGACGTGCTTGCCGGCCTTAAGGCACTGGACCGCTTGCTCTGCATGCATCTGAGTTGGCGTACATAGAATTGCGGCGTCCACATCGGGTAAGGCCAGACTTTCCGCCAGGTCTGTCGTGACATGTTCGATTCCATATTCTTGGGCGGTGGCCTGCGTTTTGTCGAGTGTACGCCCTACTATTGAAACAACTTCAACCCCGTCGATATTTTTTATACCCTCAAGATGCTTAGTTCCAAATGCACCGGCGCCCGCCAGAACAACTTTAATCGTGTCACTCATTAGTTATTCTCCAAAATCAAATGCCCGACTGCCGTATTGGACGCGGGGACGTGATAGAAACGATGCTTGACCGCTATAGCTGGACCACCGCAGATATCGCTCATAGCACCCCGTGCAACCAGCCACATGACCAGCTCGATACCCTCGCTACCCGCCTCGCGCACGTAATCAATGTGAGGCATTTTCGCCAGGTCCGCCGGCTCAGCGATCAGGCGGTCGAGAAATGCCTGGTCGAATTCCTTATTGATTAAGCCTGCACGCCGCCCCTGTAACTGATGACTCATCCCACCGGTGCCCCAAACCTGAACTTTCAGCGGTTCGTCGTATGACTCCAAGGCACGGCGTATGGCTTGCCCGAGTTGAAAACACCGCTGCCCGGATGGAACCGGGTACTGCACCACGTTGACGGCAAAAGGAACTATCGTGCACGGCCAGGCGTCCGGTTGGCCAAACATCAACGACAACGGCACGGTGAGCCCATGGTCTACCTCCATTTTGTTGACAATGGTCAAGTCGAAGTCATCCTGGATGACCGACTGTGCAATATGAGAAGCCAGCTCTGGGTGACCGACGACTTTAGGTACTGGCCGTGCACCCCAACCTTCATCGGCAGGCACAAACTCAGCCGCGGCCCCAATGGCAAAGGTGGGAATTATTTCAAGGCTGAATGCCGTAGCATGATCGTTATAGACCAAAAATATCGCATCCGGGGTGTTATCCTGCATCCACTGCCTGGAAAATTCATAGCCCTTGAACAGGGGTTGCCAATAGGGTTCGTCGGTTTTGTCCTGATCGATTGCCACGCCAATGGCTGGAATATGTGAGGTATAAACACTGGCAGTAATTTTCGCCATCAGTCGTCTTCCCATTCATGTTTGTAGCGATTGCCTTCGATGGGGCGACCGCCTTTGAGCATCATGTCTCGATATTCCTCTTCACTCATGCCGGTCATGCTACCTGCCATTTGCTGAAAGCTTTTACCGTCGGTGGCACCTACACGGGCAAGAAAATAAATATTTCCCCCCAGTTCCATGCAACGGTTTAGATCGCGATCCAGCACTGCTTGTTTCTGTTCCTCGCTCATCGGCCACTCATCCAGATAAGTACGTTCATCGGCCTTGAAACGTTCGCGATTTTCGGCCTTCATCAATGACGTACAGAACTGGTTCAGCCAATAACCTTTGCGAGACTGTTCAGCATCGAAAATAATCGTCCCCGGAATATCTTCATAGGGTTTATCAAGCGCCATAGATTAATCTCCCATTTCTTCAGGCCAATACAATCGTCGTGGATTCACTACGAGCAACTGATTTTGTAATTCAGGCGTTACCGCGATGTGGGGTATAAAATCCACCAGTAGTCCGTCATCGGGCATGTGGCTCTTTAAGTTCGGGTGTGGCCAGTCTGTGCCCCACAGCACTCGATCAGGAAAGGTTTCTATCATGCGGCGTGCGAACGGAACTACATCTCGATAAGCTTCGTGTTCACCGTCCGTCGCGAAAGGGCCAGAGATCGACAAACGCTCGGGGCAACTGACTTTGCACCAAACACTAGAATGCTCGTGCATAAACTTCAAAAACAATTCAAATTCCGGTCCATCTACAGGCCTGCCTACATCCGGTCTTCCCATATGGTCAACAACAACTGTGGTGGGCAAGGCGGTGAACAAATCCCACAGTTCGGGTAAGTCATGTGCTTCAAAATAAATCACGATGTGCCAACCCAACTGCGCGATGCGATCGGCGATCTCCAACAACTCCTCTTTGGGGGTGAAATCCACCAGACGTTTGACGAAATTGAAACGCACACCACGTACGCCGGCCACGTGTAGTTCCCGTAGTTCCTGTTCGCTGATATCGTGGCGAACAGTCGCAATGCCTCGTGCTCGATCTCCGGCTGATTGGCAGGCATCGACCATAGCACGATTGTCCGCACCGTGGCAGGTGGCCTGCACGATGACATTGCGCTCAAAGCCCAGATGGTCACGCAATGCGAACAGCTGTTCCTTTGAAGCGTCGCAGGGTGTGTACTTGCGTTCCGGTGCAAATCCAAACTCGTGGCCGGGGCCAAACACATGACAATGGGCGTCCACACTTCCCTTTGGCAACTTAAACTGGGGTTTACTCGGGTTGGCGCACCAATCCAACCAACCGGGTGTTTTGGTGAAATTCATCTCCCGTTTGTCTTGAGCACCTTATCCAGCCTTGGGTATACGCGACGTGCATTGCCTTCATAAATCTGATAGCGATCTCGATCATCAAGGTCCACCGCATCGATATAGCGCCTGGTGTCATCGAAAAAATGTCCGGTTTCCGGGTCGATACCACGCACCGCCCCAACCATCTCCGAAGCGAACAGGATATTTTCAATTGGGATGACATCAAGTAGAAGGTCGATACCCGGTTGGTGGTAAACGCAGGTATCGAAATAGACGTTATCGAGGATCAGTTCTTTAAGGGGCGGTTTGCCCATCATGTCAGCCAAACCACGGAACCGGCCCCAGTGATACGGTACTGCACCGCCACCATGGGGTACGATGAACTTCAGCGTGGGAAAATCCTTGAACAGATCTGACGTAATGCACTGCATAACCGCCGTGGTATCCGCACCAAGATAGTGTGATCCGGTTGTATGAAAAGCCGGGTTGCACGCTGCACTTACGTGAATCATTGCCGGTACGTCGAGTTCCACCATTTTTTCATAGATGGGATACCAGTAGCGGTCGCCGAGAGGTGGATCGGTCCAGTAACCGCCGGACGGATCTGGATTCAGATTACAGCCAACAAAACCAAATTCGTTAACACAGCGTTCTAATTCATCAACACAGCCAGTTGGCTTGACGCCGGGAGACTGCGGCAGCTGGGCCACCCCGATGAAATTTTCCGGATACAGTTTGGTGATTCGATAGATCAGCTCGTTGCAATGCTCGGTCCAGTATTTGCTGGTGGTCTCATTACCAATATGGTGTCCCATCCAGCTTGCCCGTGGTGAGAATATAGTGAGATCAGTACCCCGCTCATTCTGCAGCTTAAGCTGAGCGCCTTCTAAGCTTTCCCGAATCTGGTCATCGGTAATGTCGATAGCGCCTTTGACATGTTGGTGCAGAGGATCCTTGGCCAGGTCTACCTTCTGCCGGTCACGATAATCGCCCAGTTCCTTCGGTGCTGTTGTGTAATGTCCATGACAATCAATAATCATAAAAACTCTACCAGGTTGCACGGAGAGTTAACTTATACCAACCGGACCGACGCATTGACGCGGTATGCATTTGCCCTAATGTATCGTTGCTTGCGGAATCCATGCGTCTAATGTTAAGAACAGTTCCGATGTTAAACATCTTTATATTCCTCAAGCTGTAAAACTCGCCGTATAAGAAAGGTTTGAATACTGCTAGATTGAAGATTGTATCTAATTTAGCGCGCTCCCGGTTTTCAGTGATCCGGGAGCTCGGGATATCAAGGCTATAAATTTATGGAATTTATAAGCATACAGTACTTTGATTCATCATATGGAGAGCTCATTCTTGGATCGTTTAACGAAAGTTTGTGTTTGTGTGATTGGCGATACAGAAACAAAAGGACGTCTATTGATTCAAGAATAAAAAGCGGACTTGACGCAGAGTTCATTGACAAAGACGACGTGGTCTTGAAGGAAGCGCGAAGACAACTAGATGAATATTTCAACCGCAAACGAAAGAAATTCGATATCCCCCTCCTTATGGTAGGAACTCCATTCCAAGAACGTGTCTGGAATGGGTTGTTAAAAATTCCTTTCGGGAAAACTTTGAGCTATCAACAACTGGCTGAGGACCTGGGGAGCAGAAATGCGGTAAGAGCAGTAGCGAACGCGAATGGTGCTAACGCTTTATCTATATTTGTTCCCTGTCATCGTATTGTTGGCAGCAACGGTAACCTTGTAGGTTATGCTGGTGGTGTAGAAGTAAAGGCTAAGCTTCTAAATTTGGAGTTTGACCTATTCGTTTAGTCTTAAAGACCGCATTAGATGTTATCGGTAGGGACATCTTACAGAATAGCCATCTCTGCGTTGGCAAAGTGGCGGCGGTAGTCTGCCATGTAGGCGACTTTGCGCTCTAACGAGGAGATAATCGGTACTGCAAAGTCGACCTTTTCGAATCTTTGCGCACTACCGATTCCGCCAGGGCTGAACACGTTGATCTCCATCAACTTGTCACCCACGATATCGAGACCGACTAAAAACATCCCGTCCTGTACTAATTTAGGCCGCACAATCTCGGCAAGGTGGAAATGCATGTCGGTTAGTTCCGCGCGGCGCAGTTTGCCGCCTGCATGGATGTTACTCCGGAGGTCTTCGCCATGCCGTACCCGCCTGAAGGCGGCGTACTTACCGCGATATCTTAACGGCCGGCCGTTCATGAGGAACATTCTTGTGTCGCCTTCTGTCGCGGCGGGCAGGTATTCCTGGGCAATGACGTAACCATCCCTAGTCAGCGTGTCGATCATCTGATTGACATTTGACCGGTCATCTAGATTAACCATAAACACACCGGATCCTCCGGATCCCTGCAAGGGCTTTAGAATAATGTTGCCCCCCATTTCCTTAATGAATGCCCTGATGTCGTCGCGATTTTGGGAGATTAACGTTTTCGGCCGAACTTCCTCAGGAAACAACTGGAAGTACATTTTATTGGCGGCCTGTAAGAGGCCCTCCGGGTCATTGAGTACGATTACACCGCGTCGCATGGCTACCCGGCCAAACGAGATGCCCGTGGTTTGAGCCCAGGCCCGGTGACCCGTTTCAGTGGAAGGATCACTTCTCAGCATGAGCACATCGAGATCTTCGACTGCGATCCGTTCAGTTACCGCGTTTCGACCTTGTAAGTCGGCGAGGTGCGCCTCCTTGGTCTTGTACTTTTTCTTCTGCGGTGTCGAACGGGCAAATGCATAGATCGTGCCGTCCTTGTCATATGCAAAGTCGGCTGCGCCCATGTACCAAACCTGATGACCGAGTTTTTTCGCCGTCAGCCCAAGACGGTTTGTCGTGTAACCCGCCTGTTCGGTCATCACGTCGTTAACAAAGAACCCGATCCTCATCGTTTGTGCCCCCTTAAAGTATTGCCATGTCGACGTTGTCAAATCGACGGCGGTAGTAGGACATGTAACTGACTTTCTTTTCCAGGGAGATAATCACCGCATCGGCAAAGTTCACTTTCTCAAACGCTTGTGCGTTACCCAATCCCCCGGGGCTGAATACATCGATATCTATCAACTTGTCGCCAACAATCTGCAACCCGGCTAGAAACATACCGTCCTGAACCAGCCTCGGGCGGACAGCTTCGGCAATCCGAAAATGCGTGTCGGTTAGCTTTAACGGCTTTGCTTCACCCAGCGCATGGATATTACTCCTCATGTCGTCTTCGGACCGCATCCATTGAAACGCAGCATATTTACCCCGATAGCGAAGTGGCTCGCCATTTAACAAAAACAAACGGTCACTGTGGGTGGCCACAGCGGGTAGATACTCCTGGGCCAGAATGTACCCATCCCGAGTGAGCGCCTCGACCATTTGATTGAGGTTGGCCCGATTGCTCGGGGTCACCAGAAATACCGGTTGACCGCCAGAACCTTGTAACTGCTTAAGCACCGCCGTACCACCCACTTCTGTAACAAATGCCTTCACTTCATTACTGTCCCGGGTAATGATGGTGAGGGGTCTCACTTCTTCGGGCAAAAGCTGAAGGTACATCTTGTCCAATGCTCCGGCCAACGCATTCGGATCGTTCAAAACGATGACCCCGTGGCGCAACGCCTGCCGGGCGAATATGATCCCGGCTGTCTGCGCCCATATCCTAAACCCGGTCTCGATAGCCGGGTCGCTACGCAACATGAGCACGTCCAAGTCAGCTACCGGGATGCGCTCGACGGCACAACCATCACCCCGCAGGTGTTTGATAAAAGTCTCCGCAAGCTTATAACGGCGCTTGGGTACCGCCGTCGCCCAGGCACGAACTTCTTCGTCGACATCATAAGTAAAGTCTTCCGCCCCGATGTACCATACATCGTGGCCCCGACG
This sequence comes from Arenicellales bacterium, assembly GCA_030066885.1. Taxonomy (GTDB): domain Bacteria; phylum Pseudomonadota; class Gammaproteobacteria; order Arenicellales; family JAANXG01; genus JAHEKE01. Next base: position 7,162 of record JASJAT010000061.1, read on the forward strand.
AATGGCCGACATGGCCAGCCGAGTCGTCGTAAAAGCAGGCCGCTCGGTATCCACATCGTTGACAAAGAAAGCAATTTTCATGAATTTATCTAATTCGCCTCCTTGATCAAGGTAAGTATAGATGTGCCTTTTCGAATCCGGTCAAGACGATTAAGTGCCGCTTCATCATCCAGGTACGGAGGTCTCAATCGGGCAGGCCCCAGCACATGACGCAACTGCAACTCTTCGATGATGGGTAGATGTTCAAGGGCAAACTTGCCTACATAAAGCGATTCGATTCTACCCCCTTGGCGAATGTAGTCGAGTAAATACAGCAGCCCGCGCAGATACACTGCGTCTTTGGTAAGACCGCCCCCACGAAAGAAGCGTACAGCCATATTAAAGGCGATACGCTTGGTAAAACCAAAGCTGGTATGAAGCTCACGAAAGACATCGACGAACGACGCACCGTCGATCATTTGTGCCACGCCCGCGACACGTCCTGCGAGCAACCGCATGCGTGGACGGCTCAAGCCTCCGACCAGGTACTCCGCCATGACCGCTAATCCCTCCTGAAGTTCATCGTATCCGGGTAATCCGACATACAGCTGCTTGAAGGGTTGTGCCCGGCCATTCAGGTAGGTGACAACGTGCGTACCGAGTTCATGGGCAAGCAGTGCCCGTACTCTGGACTGTGGAACTTTCGTATCGGCGCCGATCAGCAGATCGCCGCGCGACACCATCAGTCCGATGATATCCTTGCGTACTTCCACCCCGCTATTGATTTCCGGATGGGTGCGACGCAAATAGTTCAGTTCATCTCGCGCGTGATTGGCCAGGGTATTCGCGTCAACTGCGACCGCGGGTTTAGGCTCACGACTGCGCGCCGGAAGATCCGATAAGATCTCCACAGCGGTCTTATACAAGGCATGATCCACCGGCCCATAGGCTTGGAGACTGCCATACAAAACGTTTACCGTCCCTCGCTCCACCATCATCGAGATCCTCTGATCTATTCCGTACTGTTGTTTGGAGAACAGATCGGACAAAGTCGGATCTTCAATGCGGTCAATGGGAATCTTGTACAGCTGCCGTTTCAATAGACTAGGATCAAAAGGCAAGCGCCGGTATGTAAATTCCGGTGGTCGTTCATATTTGGACCGTTTGAACGCCAACCAGGCTTCATGGATATTGGTCGGTGTAAGCGCTAGCAGAAGGTCAAAGACATTGCTGACTTCCGCCAGCTGAGTGTCCACCTGCCAAACGACTTTCACTATTGCTCGCGGTCCCAGTGAATGGAAGTGTGCAGGTTGGTGCAACGTATGATTGTGCACGAAATCAAAAAACCCTCTCCTATAAGCACGAGTCATACCTCTTTTGATGGTTCGCAATACCAAAGGGAACACCGTCCCGCTATCCGGGTCGCGATAAATAGGTTTCACAGTAAGTCCTAGAAAATGACAGCCGATTTCCCTTGCCTTCTTACTGGTAAGTAGAACAGGCATCGAAGTTGGTTGAGGGCGTTCCCCGAGGGCAACATCGACGATGGCCGGCACCTCTTGAATTTTAATGGCACATAGCGCTTCGGCAAGCTCGTCTACGGTCGACATTAGCGCTGTTTTCTTACTGGCTACAATGCGAAACGTCGGTTTATGTAGGGGATCTGAATCGTGCCCTTCGTTGTGGAGGCCACTCCAAACCTCGACGATGAGGAAAGCACCATATACCTCTTGCATCGTGGTCGCGATTTGCTCGATCAATAGTGACAATCCTTTGTGATACTTCCTGTCACCGGCTGCGATAAGATAGGATGCTTGGCCGGTTACCAGCTGTTCCGTCCCCATATCTTGAACACCGACGGGCCGTCGGTATACGCACAGAAAAGGCAGCTGTCGATCAATGTGAATTCGGCCCCAACCCGGCAGAGAACGAGCCACTCGTTTGCCCGCTTCAAGACGTTTACGAATAAGCGCTATAAATCGCTCAGAAATTAACGGGCTGCGAGATCTGGTATCAACTTTTTTAGGCGTACTACCTATTTTTTTGCTTTTATCCAAAGAGACATCCGGCTGCAACATCACGAAACACCAAGTTGCTCCAATGATTCGTGCAACCCTTCGATAGTAGACTCGATTGCCTGATGGATAGTGTTATGCAGAATTGAATCAAGCTCGCCGGTCCATTCATCCATGAAAAACTTCTTGAACTCCACTGCTAAAGTGCAACCCGAATCCGAAAACGTACTATGCGTCCATAACGGAAATCCACGTCCTACAAATTTTATGTTCTCGCGGACATCAAGTTGACGGCCACAAAAATCAAAAGATCTCAAATCGCCAATAAACCGATCGACCAATGGCGCCCATTGTTCACGGTCCATCGTACCAGTACCAATATTCACCTCCGGATTGTGGTCCGGGTCGGCAGCCGGCCCTTCGGGCCCATCGCGACGATGGTTGTAACTGTGTAAATCCAGGATCACGAATTTCCCGTGCTTCTCCTTTTTTGCTGTGCAGATCCTGTGAAGCTCTGCATAGTATGCATCATACTGTTGCAATGAACGTTCTACAGCGGCGTCGGGAATGGGCTCTTTCCAGACATTCAACCCCCAGGCTTGCTGATGTGTCCGATAGACTGCCTCGTGACGGATGCGATTGAGATCGACCTCAAACCGCGATCGGTGTGCAATCAAGCGGGTCGGTGCTACGCTCGTCCAAGCGTCGGTGTAGGGATCCTCTTCCCTGCGCCGCTCTTTTTCCGACAATGCCATTAGGTCGGATATTTCATCTCGAAGGCCATTACCGGCATGGTTGGCTACGGCTATTATCGGGCCCTCCCCTTCAACAATGTCCCAGGGTTTTTCTTTCAATGCATTGGATATATAGTTGATAAAATATGTTGTATCTTCGTTGTGTTGTTCCTCCCGAGTCAACCTGAAAGTAATCATCTGTGCCTGGAATCGAACTCAACCCGGATTCTTGGGTCATTTGTTACACACAATTTAACGAGAAAATATTTACATGATTAATCCGCGTTCAGCATTGGATAACGATACCAAGGTTAAACAGCCAAGTGCCCGGCGCGGGCGCAAATGGCTGTTCTATGGTTTGGGTATTCTCTTCGTGCTGGGACTTGTTACTGTCCTGGTTCCAACGATCCTCTCTACTTCATGGGGTCGAAGCATGCTCGTGGGAGTCATCAACAATAACGTTCGTGGCTCGGTTGCCATAGACACGCTATCACTGAGTTGGTTTGACGGTCAGAGTATTCGGGGAGTTGAAATCCTGGATCCTGCCGGCAAAACGGTTGGCAGACTGGAAGAAGTATCCACCGAATTGACGCTTTTGAATGTCATGCAAAGCAACCTGAGTCTTGGCCGGACTACGATTCGGGGATTGGATGCCGAACTCGTTGTCGATGAATCTGGGGCCAACAACCTGACTCAGGCCCTCGAGCCCAGGCAGCCTTCAATGAGGCGAGGAGCTGCTCCTGTGTTGATTCCCATTACCGGCAATATCGAACTCGACGATGCACGCATGACGGTGACAACACCACATGCTGAGCCTGCATTGTTCGAAGGTTTAACGGGGGCGATGCGCATCGAGTCGGCGGAGCGCATGCTCAACGTCGGTCTTCAAGGTCGCAGCCAACAAGGCGATAGGACGGGCGAATTCAAGATTACCGGACAGATTACAGACCTTATAGCTCCTGACGGCACTTTAAACCTACAGACTGCGAAGGGAAATCTGGAGGCTAATGTTAAAGACCTGCCCATCGACAGCATAGACGGCATGTTTGGGCTACAAGGTTTGCTTAGCGCTGCCGCTGGAGAGAGCGCTAACCTCAATATACAGGCGTCCGGCACAGCCCAGGTGCAGAATCTTTTAATTACAGTCGACTCACCGAACATCCAGGCCGAAATCATTGGGGAAATTAATGAGGATCGTTTTACGCTTTCCCAACCCGCCTCGGTGCTACTTAACGTTACCCCTAGCCTTTTCGAGACACTCATCAAAACGAACCGGGAAGAAGCGGCACTTCATTTGGTCGAGGCATTTCCGCTGAATCTACAAGCCGAGCAATTCAACCTCTCCGTTACGAGTTTTAATCTGGCCAATGTAGCATTGCGTGGCGGCATCGAAATAGGTAAGCCTATTCAATTGACCACGCACGAACTTGGGGAGCTCGTTATCCAGACTTTGACCGCTGCAGTTGACAGTGAACGTGTGGCTGAATCAGTGACCATTAAACTTAATAGCGAAGCCGTATCGAAAAATGAATCTGGCAGGGTCGATGTACAGGCAACATTAGACCAGCTGTTTGATCAGCAAGGCACTCTACAGTTGGACAAAATGCACGCCGAAGCAGTAGCTAATTTTACCAATGTCCCCACGTTGTTGATCGATCAAATAGCCCGCCAAAACGGCCAGTTGGTTAATCTTTTGGGACAGAAAATGGGCCTGAGTGCCAGGGTGAAATCAAGCGGGCCGGATCGGATCGATGGCACACTGACCGTTGATGCCGGACCACTTAAAACAAGTGACATTACATTCTCGCTCACCGACTCTCTTGTCCTGACTAAACCTGCTGAGATCCACTATCTGATTTCACCGGAGATCGTACGCCGAATGTTGGGTGAAGATTTGGTCTTTGGGCTGCAACAGCCGACTGAAATTGCACTCGAAATTCAGGCTTTTTCCGCCCCTCGCCCCAAGGCAGGGGAACCTATATTCCAACCCACCGAAACAAAAATGGTGGGCTCTTTAGTCAGTGAACGATTGACATTATTAGATATCCCCAATTTGGGCATGCTTCATATCGACAACGCACGCCTCGATTTGTCAGCCGATTCCCTGTCCTCGATTCAACTTGTGACCTCGGCACGGGTAAGTGAAGCGGAATCTGGGCTGCTGGCTATGTTCGATGCCTCACCTTTGCAAGTGCATGTTGACACCACTACTGGATTAGATACACGGGGCTACCCCGGATCCATCGATGCACAATTTCGGCTTTTAAGCCAAGGGGTGAACAGCGAAGCTAACATCAACGTACCCTCGGCCTTGGACCGGGTAACTTTAACTGCACCAGCCTCACTTGAGTTCGTACTTACACCAGGCCTTTTGGAGCATTTCGGCATTACCTCACCGAATAAATTTACACTGGGGAAGTCGACGCCAATTGACATTGAACTCTCTCGACTCGACGCACCCTTGGCTGCGTTCTCATTGAAGGATTTGCAAGCTACGGCGGCTCTACGATTTGATGAATTGATGCTGGCCGGGAATAAGTCTATGGCGGGCGCTTCTTTACGGAACGCAGACGTTGCAGTTGATTACGATGGACCCAGCGGCTCTGCCAAGATCGGGGTTGTCGCAAGTACGTTCATCGCCGGTGACGAAGCGGCCGGCAGCTTAAAGGTGGATGCTACAGCGAAGCGCCTGCTGCAGAACAGTGAGTTAAGCCTTCGCACCGCGGATGTCAATGCTACGGCCAACATCGATTCATTACCCACTGCACTACTTGGAGCATTAAGTGGGCAAGAAGCTCTGGTTCCCATTGTAGGAGATTCCATGAAAGTCGACATGACCGTAGAGCTCGTAGGTGACAAGGGACCGGGCATGATTGAGCTGAAAACCCAATCTCGAAATCTAAGCGTTGACGCGGGATTCAATTTCGGGGATGAGCTTGAATTAAACAGGCCAGCAGACCTTCGATTGACGTTGACTCCCGATGGGTATGAGGCTTTGATCGGCGCGTCTACTGCCTTCTCTGAAACGGATCAAACTCCGTCAGGATACGAGCTTTTAGAGAACACGACGTTTGAGACTGTTATTAAGACGCTACGCTGGCCAATAGCCAAAGTCGACGGCAAATCACAATTCAACCCATCCCGTGCCGCCCTCGTCGCCGCTGCAACGACACCACACCTTGCATTGCGTGACCGTGCGAGTGGTCACACCTTTTCTATCGAAATGTTTAAGTTAATGCTGCAAGGGAGCGATCTGTCCAAACCGATTGACATTGAGATTAATGGTCAGATTCGGGATGCCCAGGCCGATCCAGGGCAAGCTGTTGACGCGGCCGGACGTCTCGGTGTGTCGGGGCAAGCGGCTGATGTATTCACCGAAGACGGCCAATTCAATTCGGACGGCCTTTCCCTACAACTCGACGGCAACCTACAAAAGTTACCGATGGCCCTCCTGGATCAGTTGCTAAGTATGGAAGGACTCATGGTCGCTGCACTTGGGAACACAGCGGATATCACTCTGGACACGAATTTACGGCAGATGGTTGGTCCGCTTAATCTGGGGCTACAGTCGACCACCTCCACCTTCGATATAAAAGCACGACTAGACAACGAGGGACTCGTATTGACCGAGCCGCTGGTCGCCGAAGTACAGGTTACACCAGCAATCGGTAAAATCGCCCTTGGTAAGATTCACCCCATTTTTGAGACCGCGCAAAGCTCCGATCAACCGCTGCGTTTAAAGATACCGCGAGAGGGTGTGCTCATCCCGATAAGAGACTTCGATATCAGCAAAACCGTCATCCCACAGATGACGCTTGATCTCGGCAACCTCATACTCAGGAGCGGCTGGTTGCTCAACGGTGCTACGGGCTTGGCGCGAGAATTCGGCGCACTTAGAAGCTCGGAACCTCAGCAGTGGACGGCATTGTTCACGCCAGCCGTTTTAAAGATGAATGATGGGAAGGTGACCTACGAACGCCGTCTCGATCTACTGCTCGATAAGCGTTTACACCTTGCAACCTGGGGTACGGTGGACATCGCCAACGACCGCGCTGACCTTACACTTGCCTTTATGCCAGAGACATTGGAAAAAGTGTTTAGACTGACAGCTGCAGCCAATGATGCACTTCGTATTCCAATCCGCGGCACACTCTCCAGACCCAGTGTGGACTTCGGTAGGGCAGGATTGGATCTCGAACGCTTGCGGCAACAGCAGCGACTGGCCGAAAAGGACAAGCTGGTCGGCGCGCTGGTCGGAACCGTGGCGAAGACCGCTATAGGCGGTACTCCCATGCCCCCAGCATCGGTTGATCCACTGCCCTGGGGATCGCTGCCGGAACCGGAAGGACAGGCCGAAACAGAAGTGACCAAGGACCCGACGCAACCTTCCGCACCTGCTTCGCCGAAGAGTACGGAGCAACAAGTGATCGAGGGTTTGATAGGAATTCTGAAAAAGAAGAAGGAGTAGGCACTACGTTGCTCTAATTCTGGGCTGCAACTCTTTCTGAGACGTAGTATGCGATCAGCATTCGTCTCGTTGATAGATATGCGTTGGTTCGGTAACGTAGGAAAACTATTTGGGTTTCTTACGCTGTAGCCTGCTCTACAAGACAATGAAGTGCAACAATTTTAGAGGGAATCCTTGTGGCGCGAAATATTCATGCTTTGGTGATTTTATCCTTTGTGGGC
>JASJAT010000062.1 GCA_030066885.1 Arenicellales bacterium
AGTTGTGCGCGCTCTCCACACGCCATTGATTCAACATCTCCATTAGCAAGGTTTCGAACCCACCCGACCAAGCCGAGTCGGATTGCCTGTTTTTGCGTGTAATACCGAAACCCGACCCCCTGCACAAATCCCGATACTCTAAAGCGTCGGCACTCACTCATCTCGCATGCCAGGCAGTAAATGTGATCTTTGCTATATTTGATATTGTGCTTGCAGACTAATTTCGCCGCAACGTGTTCAACCAATTACCGCTATTTTGATAACCCTAACTCTGCTGAAAAAGCAGCCTGATCATACAGAAGTCCAATGGTATCAGTACTGACCATTCCTGAACCTAAAGCTCGCGGTGTGAGCAATGCCAAAGTAAACCCTAAGGAAACACATCAGTGGTTATCAAAACTCGCCTTGCTTGATACCCAAGGCAGTTTGAAACAACTCTTTGAAACACTGCATGAATCTAATCGGATTGCCTGCAAAACCGAGTCTCGATTCGAGATGCTGGAAATGTACCGGGAACCTGTAAGCTCAGTGGCAGAGACTGTGGAAGCAGTACTCAGTAAAAGCTCAACACCACTGCCTGGTGATCACGCTCAGCTCGCTGACCTAATGAAGCGCGTGATCATCGAAATGGCCTACGGATACAAGTCCATTGTTCTCGATAGGGCCAAAACTCGTCGTACGAAAAAACCGAACGGCGAGATGTGTACGGCTATTCATCGATCGATGGGTTATCTTTACCTCACTTTGTACTACTGTGCGTTGTATTACAATAGTTACCCGGAAGGAACATGGACTGAACTTCACTCTCTGTATGGGTATGCACGCAAACTCGATATCCACAATGAAAGCGTGCAAGATAAGTTAAACACATCCAGACCGAAAAACAATATCGCACACGTTTACCAACAGGCACTGTTGTTCGGACTGAGCGATCCTTATGGAAAGCCAGTGCCTGTTATTCAAAAAATCCACCGTTATCTTGATTTTTGGGCATCCGATTCCCATGTTCGTTCTTTCGCCAAACCTCCGAGCAAACGGTGTCAGTTCACCATCGACCCAGGTCAAGATAGACCTGCTCAGTCATATGCGTTGAATGCAGCGACCAAGAAATCGAAAAATCTGATGCTGTTAGACACACGTGGCATTACCAAGACAGCTCATCAGCATTGGGGTGAATTAGAGCTAGATGCGCACACCGAGATCACGGGCCTGCCAGACGGGTTTTTCGATCGTAACGGTATAGACATGCTGCAATGTGTAATCCCCGCTTGGGGCATTGCTCCTAGACGGAAACAACCTCGCAACGCGATTGCCGGGACATATCAACTGGTGGTTGGTATTGACGCGAGCCACTATTTTGTCAACGGCGGCATAAGGGCTGAGGTTGCCTCTGATCCATCTGCACAGCCAGCCACGCCGACGGGGGCGGGTGAATATGTCATGCAGAACTGGCTGGGCGAGAATGAGAGTAGCCATGGCCTATGTTTGGGTGTGGACCTCAACAAACCGGCCGTGATCCAAGTCCGTGTAGGCGAAGTGGTAGCCTTTCGGCTGAATAGAGACCAGGCAAGCTGGTCCGCAGGCGTGGTTCGTTGGGTACGCCTAACCAACACCGTCCTCCGAGTGGGCCTGCAAAAACTGGGCAGCAGCGCTCAAGCTATCGAGGTCAAACCCGTCAATGCGAACAACAGCAACAAGTCAGTATTGAAGAACTCTATTTGGATACCGAAACACGAATTGAGCCAGTATTCCCACTCTCTAATCACACCTCCCGGTACGTACGAAGATCAACGCGAACTCCTCATCGATGACGGTAGGGTGGTTCGTACGGTCCGGGCCATAAAACAACTAGAGCGCTCGCACCACTATGAATGGTTCGGCTATGAGTTGGTAAAGTAACCAGCCCGGCCACTGCACCAAGACGTCCATATTTTGTCCTGAATTGTACGTAGCAGCCCAATGGTTGAACTTACGATGTGTATAGTTTTTTCCAGTAGTCGGTCTACCCGCCCCGGCCAAGCAGGCGGAGTTATATAAAATAACGTCATTGCGAGGCCACGACAGTGGCCGTGGCAATCTAGATAGTTTGAAAGAACAAAGTTGAAAGTTTAAAGAACTCTTCCTCAAAAGGCAGTCTTAGGTTTAAATATTTCCTTTATTACTTTTAACTGATTTCTTGGCGTGCTTTGCGCCTTTGCGAGAGAATATAGTTGTTTTCTGGATAGACAAGGCACACGCTCTTTCATTAGGGTAAAGATGCCGCTCCTACTTTGAGGGAAGGGATATCGTGAAGGGAATCTTTTGTGCGCTAGGTGGGATCAACATCAATCCTCAATTCCACTTTCTCCTAGAGTAGCCGTTATTTCGGCGCCAATTAAAACGACAAGCCACGATAAATATACCCATATTAGAAAGATCGGAATAGACGATAGCGCACCATAGATTACCTCGTAACTTTGGAAGTTCGATATGTACCAGGTAAAACCGCGTTTGGTGATTTCGAACAACAGCCCTGCAGCGACCCCCCCTATTAAGGCATCCTTAAATTTAATACGCTTGTTAGGTACTGCCATATAAAGCAATACAAAAGCCAAAACCACGAACAGAAAGGGCAAAACCGCTAAAAAAACGGTGCGTAGTTGGGCAATATCGCCGTTGCCAAAAGCAGTCGACACAAGGTAAGAGGTTAACGAAAGACTCGCGCCCATCAACAGTGGTGCCAGTGTTAGCACGGCCCAATACGAAAGTATCCTTTGTATGATTGTGCGGCTATCCTGTACACGCCAGATTTTGTTTAGGGTTTCTTCAATCGTAAATAGAAGCAATAGAGCACTGACCAAGAGGAACAACAAACCAAACGCGGTAAGACGTCCCGTTTGTCCGATGAATTCCTCCAACTGCGATTGGATTACATCACCCGCCGCAGGGACAAAGTTACGGTAAACAAAATTCTCCAGCTCTCGCGACCACTCTTCGAACACTGGAAAAATAGATAGCATGGAGAGGGTCACTGCAGCGGCCGGCACCAGCGCTAGAACGGTAGTAAAGGCTAAGGCAGCTGCATTCATTTGCACGTGGTCATCAAGGAGCCGATACCAAACGCGCTTAGTGAATTGCCAGATTTTTAACAACGGTTTAACCCGTATCTTGCTAAAAGATATTGAGTGCAGAATGAAGTGTACCGACTGCCAACGCATCCGGCCCGCATATTGAATCAAGGCTATCGATTGGTGAACAACCCAAACAAGCCGCTCGAAAACAAAAAAGGCCCCACTTAAAGGGGCCTTTTACAAAAAAAGTGGGAGACTTAATGTTACAGAGGATTTGCAGCCAAGAACGCCGTATCTGTTTCCTCGACTACACCCACGCTCCAAGGTCCACGATTTTTAGCATGGCTGCGTGCATTAGCGACTTCCCGAGGCTTAAATTCGCGAGGCACCGCTAATACCTGCCCTGGGTAGATGAGATCTGCATCTTTTATCTGACCACGATTGTGGCTAAATAAAATTGGCCAGTCGAAGGGATCACCGTAAACTGCATCTTGTGATGAGATACCCCATAAATGATCACCCGTCGCGACGGTATAGCTATCCGGCAACATCGGTTCAGCGGCCGCCGCCGGTTCAGTCGCTGCCGCAGCAGGTTCTGCCATTTCGCCTTTCTTTGACGTTGCGCAACCGGTCGCTATAGTAATCACAGCCGCGCCAACCGTCAGCCATTTAGTGGCACTCTTAACCGCAGTCATTCGTTTTCCTCCCAACGTTATTCAGTACGGGTTGAACAATTTATGCCCGCAAACTACCATCACGCATTAGAACTGTCAACATAAAATCAATACCTTATAACTGATTTATAACACTTTATTTAGGAATCAATATGGGCGTTGTCATCTACCACAATCCCAGGTGCTCTAAGTCGCGATCAGCGTTGAAGCTTCTCGAAGAACAAGATATCGCTTTTGATATCGTCGAATACCTTAAAAAACCGCCAAGTAGGCAGAAACTTGAGGAAATTCTGGGATTACTGAACATAGCCCCGAGAGAGCTGATGCGAACGGGTGAGTCGGCGTACAAGGAAAACAAACTGGATAACCCCGCCCTCAGCAAGGATCAGTTACTGGATGCTATGGTGGAATACCCCATACTCATTCAACGACCCATTGTCGTCGTCAATGGGCAGGCCAGAATAGGGCGCCCACCGGAAAAGATACTTGAAATCTTATGAGTTCAACCGGCGATGTACTGGTGCTTTATTACAGCCGTCACGGCTCAGTAAAGCAGCTGGCTATGCATATCGCCAGAGGGATCGAAGCCGGTGGACTTCAAGCGCGGTTGAGGACCGTACCCCCGATATCGACAGTGACCGAGGCAACGGCCGATAGCATTCCAGAACACGGGGATCCCTATGTAACTCTGGAAGATTTATCTGAATGTTCAGCTTTGGCCCTAGGCAGCCCCACTCGCTTTGGCAACATGGCGGCACCACTCAAATACTTTCTCGATTCCACCAGTCCACAATGGTTATCAGGAGAACTTGTCAACAAACCGGCGGCTGTATTTACTTCTTCAACTTCACAGCACGGCGGACAAGAATCAACCCTGTTGTCGATGATGATTCCTCTCCTGCATCACGGCATGGTGATCGTGGGAATACCCTATACCGAACGCGCATTGTTTAAAACAAACACCGGTGGCGGTCCATACGGCGCCAGCCACGTCGCTGGTACCGCTAATGACCAGCCGATAAGTGAGCACGAAAAACAATTGTGTCTGGCGCTAGGAAAACGCTTAGCGACGCTGGCACAAAAGCTCAACAGTCTTTAAAGCAGTTCTTTTACCAAAGGTATAGTAACCCGTCGTTGTGCAGATAACGAAGCCTCGTCGATTTGGTCAAGCAGGTTGAATAACGCCCTTGTATCACGCGGAAGTCGGCTCAGCACGAAGTCTATAACCTCCTCCGGAAAATCAAATCCTCGATGGCGAGCGCGCAAACGCAGCGCCTCTTTCTTTTGTTGGTCAGTCAAGGACCGCAGCTGGTAGGACGTTCCCATCTGCAGGCGACTGGCCAGATCCGGCATTAGCCATGACAAGTCTTGGGTAGACCGGTTGGCTGCCAATAGCAGTCCACCATTGACTTGCCGTTGTTGCTCAATCAAATTGAATAGCAACTTTTCCAGATGCTCATTGCCTGCCGCACAGTGCACGTCGTCGATGCAGAGCAGTTCCCCGAAGTCGAGAAAACTACTGAGTTGCTCCACTACGTATTTGTCCGACATCGAAAGATATGTTGCCCGGCGAGCGCTTGCCATCGCGTCTTTTTGAACTGCGTATAGTAGATGGGTTTTTCCCGATCCTGAAACACCGAGTAAAAAAACCAGATCTCCACCATTTTGCACAAGCCTTTGTAGTGCGTGTATTGCCTCCAGGTTTTCACCGGCATAGAAATTGTCGAAACAGGCATAGTCGGAAAGTCCGACACGCAGTGTTAGTTGTTCTGGCATGTTTAAAAAAGCCTATTCTTTGGCTATGCCTTCCTTACCAAATCCCCACACCCATACATAGTGAACACCGCTTAGTACAGTAGTGATTGCAACCAAAATGATTAGTACATCGACAAGCGCTTTCATCTCGACCAGATTTGCCAATTGTGCCAAGACTAAGCCCACGAGACATATTTGAAAGACGGTGTTTAGTTTGCTCAACGCGCTCGGATTCATTTGAACAGACTCTCTCAACATCACCAAAACCAGATATCCACCAACGATAAGAACATCTCGGAAGACAACAATAACCAAAAGCCAGAACGGCAGATGGCCTAGCAGTGTTAACATTACAAACGAACTTACCAATAGGAGTTTGTCTGCAACCGGGTCCAAGATGGCGCCAAACTGGCTCTGAAAGTTGAACCTCTTCGCGATGAAGCCATCCAACGCATCAGATATCCCAGCTGCGAAAAAGAGAGCTAACGCAGGCATATAAGCTTGGGAATCAAGCAATAAAATGAGAACCGGGGCCGCGGCAACTCGCAGAACCGTAATCAGATTAGGAATATATGAAACCACACTTCGAACCCAGTAAACTTGGTACGGATAACGAGAAACAGCCAGCATACCGGAGTGGTATGACGCTGTCAGCTATAGCAGCTATAGATCTCACTTTAATTGGATACAATACACTATGCCAACTTGCGGACAACTGCGTTGAACAAAACTAAACAACCGATGAGTTACAAAAGTGCCGGGGTTGATATAGACTCGGGCGACGATTTAGTTAACGCGTTTAAACCGATGGCTAAATCGACTTTTCGTGACGGATGTCTCAGCGACGTTGGTGGATTCGGCGCACTGTTTGAAGTCCCCGGACACATAAACAATCCCGTCTTGGTTTCGAGCACAGATGGGGTTGGTACTAAAGTAAAGCTAGCATTCGATTTCGACCAACACGACACCATTGGTATTGACCTCGTGGCCATGTGTGTAAATGACGTTTTGGTGCAAGGGGCAGAACCCCTGTTCTTTCTTGACTACTTTGCCACCGGGGAATTGAATCCAACACAGACAATAGACGTGGTGCGCGGTATTGCCGAAGGTTGCCGCCAAGCTGGAACCGCGTTGATAGGTGGCGAAACCGCCGAGATGCCTGGTATGTACAGTCGAGGTGAGTACGATCTGGCCGGATTCTGCGTGGGAATCGTCGAACGCGCTAATATTCTTGATGGAAGAGACATTAAAACTGGAGACATGGTACTTGGGGTCGCCTCCTCCGGACTACATGCCAACGGATACTCTCTTATTCGACACGTGATCGATACATGCGATGTTGACTTGAGTATTGACCTCGAAGGGATCCCACTGACTTCGGTCCTGCTCGAACCGACCCGGATCTATGTGAAACCTGTCTTGTCCCTACTTAAAGAAGTGCCGGTACATGGCATGGCACATATCACCGGCGGTGGGCTTCCGGGCAATCTGAAAAGGGTGCTTAGCGAAACGTACCAGGCCCACATTCGTGCTGACGCCTGGACTTGGCCTCGCATCTTCTCTTGGCTGCAAGAAACCGGAGGTATCGAAACGCCGGAGATGTACCGTACATTTAACTGCGGGATTGGGCTCGCCATCGTGCTCGCCGAGACCCACGTTGATCGTGCCATTGAATGTCTGAAACTCGCAGGGGAAGAAACCTTTGTGATCGGTAAAATACTTCCCAGAGATGGGGACACTCAGGTTCAAATTACGTGACCGGTAGTAAGGCAGCTTTGGCAGTTCTCATCAGCGGTCATGGGAGCAACTTGCAAGCCATTATAGATAGCTGCAATAAAGGAGAGATCGCTGCGAGCATAAGATGCGTAATTAGTAATGAAGCCAAAGCGTATGGTTTACAGCGTGCGCAACAAGCAAACATTCCAACCAACGTCCTTTCCCACACCGAGTTCTCTGACCGGAAATTGTTCGATGACGCGTTGGCAAACCTTATAGATGGCTATAACGTAGACCTGATCGTGCTTGCCGGTTTTATGCGCATACTTGGCGCCGATTTCATAAAAAGATACGAGCACCGAATCATTAATATCCATCCCTCATTGTTGCCAAAATATAAGGGCCTGGATACCCACGCTCGGGTCTTATCTGCGGGTGATAAAATACATGGGGCCAGTGTGCACTTCGTCACCGCGGATCTGGACGGTGGGCCCGTGATTACTCAGGAGAGTATTCCAGTAGAATCCAGCGATACGGCAGAAACCCTTCAACAAAAAGTGCACCGGATAGAGCACGAAATATTGCCACGTACAATTGGATGGTTTGCCGATAACCGCCTTCGTGTCGTGGACGGAAAAGTATTTCTGGACGGTAAACTGATCGACTATACAAACCATTCATGAAAATTACCAAGTGGACACTGTCATTGCTCCTTTTAGTGGGCATAGACCTGAGCTGGTCCGAATCGAAAGCGGACACCCTACCGGCGAACCTAGAGTTAGTCTATGAAGTGAGTTTCGGCGTTGCCGAACTGGGTAGCCTGAGTAGCAAACTTAAGAAGCAAACGAACCATTACGAAGTCACTTCTGAAACACGCGCGGAAGGCATGGCTTCAATACTACTGGGGGGTACGGTTAGAGAGATGTGCCAGTTTTCGATCGATAACAATGCAATCAAACCTGCTCATTACCGGATCATTCGCGAAGGTCGAGATGCTTTCGACTATTCCGTTTCTTTCAATTGGAATGAACGTCGTGTCACCTTTAGTGACGGATCCGACATTGTGATTTCAGATGGTTACATTGTCGACAACTGTAGCGTGCCGTTTGCTTTTATTATCGGCGATCCTCATACATTCAAGCATAAGACGTTACATATTGTTGGTGGGAAAAAGGTTCGCAGATTCGAGAACAGCTTGATCGAGAATGAGCAGGTTTCCACACCATTGGGCAAATTCGACGCGATAAAAATAGAGCAGGTTCGATTCGATCGGCCTGATCGAAAATTGACGATCTGGCTTGCGCCTAACAGAAGTAACTTGCCGATAAAAATAGTCGAACAACGCAAAAGCCGGCCCGACACGACGATGCTGTTGAAATCGGTAGAAGGTCTATAAAATGAATAGTAGCGAGCAACTTGTAGCTAGTGGCTAGCCATAACTAAACAGTTCCTTGCCATTCCACCACACTTACCGTTGAGGTAGATTCAAACCTTCATTTCCCCGGATCCCAGCTTTCGCTTCGCGCGCCGGAACGGTGTCCCTTCCCACTTCCCATCTTAATCTTATGGTCTCGCTACTAGTGACTAGTTTCTAGCAACTTAGTAGGTCCAGTACGCGCCTTAGATAGGTCGATATAGTTTTTATTCTACGTAGCTTTCTGGTGAGTACTAATGAGCTTTCGCTGCTGTTTCTTTCGGGGTGATATCAAACTTGAGTTCGTCTTCACTGGTGGTGACACGCACATTACCACCACCGTGGCTCAACTTACCAAAAAGCAATTCATCGGCTAAGGCACGTTTGATCTTGTCCTGAATAAGGCGCGCCATAGGCCTGGCGCCCATAGCCGGATCGTGTCCGTGCTTAGCCAACCACTTACGAGCTTTTACATCTACTTCCAAAACGACATGTTTATCGGCCAGTTGCTCCTCTACTTCCAGAATAAATTTATCGACCACGTGACCAATCGTCTCTTCACTCAATGGCTTAAAGGGGATGATAGCATCGAGACGATTACGAAACTCGGGCGCGAACAACCGCTTAATCTCCTCAAGGTCATCCCCGACGTGGTCTTGTTGGGTGAAACCCATTGACGACCTGGCCATCCGTTCAGCCCCGGCGTTAGTCGTCATAACGATTATGACGTTTCGAAAATCCGCTTTACGCCCATTGTTATCAGTCAATGTGCCGTAGTCAAAAACCTGTAAAAGCAGGTTAAATACATCGTTGTGCGCTTTTTCTATCTCATCCAGTAGCAAGACCGAGTGCGGGTGCTTGGTAATACTATCAGTCAATAGCCCGCCCTGATCGAAACCTACGTAACCCGGTGGTGCACCAATCAGGCGAGAAACGGTGTGGCGCTCCATGTACTCAGACATATCAAAACGGATGAGTTCGACTCCCAATACGTGGGCTAACTGTTTGGTCACTTCCGTTTTACCCACTCCCGTGGGTCCGGAGAATAGAAACGAGGAAATCGGTTTGTCCGGGTTACCCAAACCCGAGCGAGACATTTTTATAGCGGACGTCAGGGCTTCGATGGCATCGTCCTGACCGTACACCACGAGCTTTAAGTTCCGATCCAAATTCTGCAGCGCGTCTTTATCCGAAATCGATACTGTCTTTGGCGGGATGCGAGCGATTTTTGCCACTATTTTCTCTACATCATGAACCCCGACTGTTTTTTTCCTTTTATGAGCGGGTTGCAAACGCGTGTTCGCGCCTGCTTCATCGATCACGTCTATGGCTTTGTCAGGCAAATGTCGGTCGGTAATGTACCGCGCAGATAGTTCTGCGGCACTGCGCAAGGCCTGGTTAGTGTACTTAATGTCATGGTGTTCTTCGAAATGACACTTCAGCCCACGCAAAATCTCGACCGTTTCTTCGATCGAGGGTTCGGTGACATCGATCTTCTGGAAACGACGAGACAACGCACGATCTTTTTCAAAAACACCTCGGTATTCTTGATATGTGGTGGACCCAATACATTTCAACTCACCCGACTGCAGTACAGGCTTTAACAAATTCGATGCGTCCATAGTCCCGCCTGACGCTGCGCCAGCCCCGATTACGGTATGGATTTCGTCGATAAACAGGATCGAGTCATCTTGTTGTTTGAGTTCCGCCAATACCATTTTGAGTCTTTGTTCGAAATCACCCCGGTACTTGGTACCTGCCAGCAAAGCCCCCATATCCAGTGAATATACGGTGCTGTCGGCGAGAACCTCGGGCACTTCGCCGTCCACGATCTTCTTGGCTAACCCTTCGGCGATGGCCGTCTTGCCCACACCGGCCTCTCCAACAAACAAAGGATTATTCTTACGACGACGGCTGAGGACCTGGATAGTGCGTTCTATTTCATGGGAACGCCCGATCAACGGATCTATACGCCCGGATCGGGCCTGCTCGTTCAGATTGATGGCGTACGCCTCCAGCGCACTTCTTTCCTGAGCCGCTTCATCCTTGACCGCCTCTTCATCAGGTGCGGGCAGGCCAGTTGCACCTTCACCAACCTTAGAGATACCGTGGGCTATATAGTTGACTACATCAAACCTAGTTATGTCTTGTTTGTGTAGGAAATAGACCGCGTGTGAATCCTTTTCGGCAAAGATCGCAACCAAAACATTTGCCCCGGTGACTTCCTTGTTGCCAGCACTTTGCACATGCAATACTGCCCTTTGTATAACGCGTTGAAAACCTAGACTTGGTTGCGTGTCCGTTTCTTCGTCAAGAAGGTTGGTCATGTTCTCTTCTAAGAAAACAATTAAATCCTTTCTTAGTTGCGCTAGGTCACCACCACAGGCGCGTAACACCTCCGCCGCATTGACGTTGTCGAGCAGAGCGACCAACAAATGCTCAACAGTTATAAATTCATGGCGCTGACTGCGAGCATCCTGGATCGCAGCGTTCAACGAGATTTCCAACTCTTGAGACAGCATTACTTACTCCGGCTCCATCGTGCATTGCAACGGGTGCTGGTGATCTTGGGAAAAATCCATGACTAATTGTACTTTGGTTTCGGCAATATCGCGGGTAAACACTCCGCAGACGCCAACTCCTTTTTGATGTACATGCAACATTATTCGGACAGCTTGCTCTCGCGGTTTACCGAAAAAGCGTTCCAACACAACAACGACAAACTCCATTGGTGTGTAATCATCATTAAGCAGCAATACTTTGTACAATTTGGGCTTTTTGAGCTTCGGTTTGCTCTCTTGCACTGCAACATTATCATCGCGTTGCTGTTGTCGGTGATTCATACTGGACATGGGAATTAATCGGTTACTGCGTAATGATAATACTATTAATTCTGCGGGTCTAAAGCGAAATTTCAAGTGTTTCTTACTTGTCTTCAGACCCAATTTCGGGCGTTTTGTTCTTGACCCGCGCGGCGTTTCCAGCAACACTTGGGTGACCGCTGGAATGCCTGGCGTTAAGACCACATGCTTCCGGCGGTGATTTGTCTTAAACACCAAAAGAGGAATAAGTATGAGGGGAACCGTAAAATGGTTCAACGCGGCCAAAGGATTCGGATTTATCACCCCCACAGATGGGGGCGATGATGTTTTCGCTCATTATTCAGCGATTGAAATGGATGGGTACAAGACGTTATCCGAGGGGCAAGAAGTAGAATATGATTTAGAACAAGGCCCCAGAGGACCAAAGGCCGCCAAGATCCGCCGCACTGAATAAAGGCTCGAATGAGGGTCAAATAAAACCCGGCTTGTTACGGCCGGGTTTTTTTTCGATTCGCGGCGATATCGCCGCTCCCACTTCCTAAAAACTAACTGGCTATCGCCGTGGGTTCAATCTCGAGCTCTTCTTCAAACTGCTCTTCTTCAGTTGAGCCACTCAGTGCGGTCAACTCAGACACGCCCCCGCTGACCACAGTGGTAACTGCGTCGAAGTAGCCGGCACCGACTTCTCGCTGGTGTTTTGCCGCTGAATAACCACGGTCAGCAGAATCAAACTCTTGTTCCTGCAGTTCCACGTAAGCGCTCATCCCGTAGTCACGGTATTTTTCCGACAAATCGAAAATGTGGTAGTTCAGGGCGTGCCATCCGGCCAGCGTGATAAACTGGAATTTGTATCCCATGGCACCCAATTCCTTCTGAAATTTGGCGATGGTGGCATCATCCAGATTCTTCTTCCAGTTGAATGAGGGTGAACAGTTATAAGCCAATAACTTACCCGGGTGTTGCGCATGGATCGCGTCTGCAAATTTTTGTGCAAATTCCAAATCCGGTTTGCCGGTTTCGCACCAAATTAAGTCAGCATAGGGCGCATAGGCGAGACCGCGAGCGACGGCTTGTTCCAGTCCGTTGCGCACTCGATAAAACCCCTCAGAGGTTCGCTCACCAGTGCAAAATTCCCGATCTGTAGGATCAATATCTGAGGTAATCAAGTTAGCGGCTTCGGCATCGGTTCGAGCTAACAGCACCGTAGGTACACCCATGGTGTCAGCAGCCAATCGAGCTGCAATCAGCTTTTGAACGGCTTCCTGGGTTGGGATCAGGACCTTCCCCCCCATATGCCCACATTTCTTGGCGGAGGCGAGTTGATCTTCAAAGTGCACCCCAGCCGCGCCGGCTTCGATCATCGCTTTCATAAGCTCGAATGCATTCAGCACCCCACCGAATCCGGCCTCCGCATCAGCCACGATGGGCACAAACCAATCGATAGTGTCATCCCCTTCCGCATGATAAATCTCGTCCGCACGCTTAAAGCAGTTATTTATCCTGCGCACCACAGCGGGTACTGAATCGGCGGGATACAGACTTTGATCCGGATACATGGCGCCCGCGTTGTTAGCATCCGCCGCGACTTGCCAGCCGCTCAAGTAAATCGCTTTTAACCCGGCTTTCGCCATTTGCATGGCCTGGTTGCCGGTCAGGGCACCCAAAGAATTGACATATGGGTCGCTATGTAAGCGGCCCCAGAGCTTTTCTGCGCCCATACGCGCTAAACTGTGCTCAATATCAATGCTGCCGCGAAGCCGGACGACATCGGCGGCAGTGTATCCCCTCTGTATCCCGTCCCACCTTGGATCAGTCGTCCATTGTTGTTGAAGTTGCTTAATAGCTTGTGAATTATTCATTGCTTTCCCCCGAAGGCCAGTATTTATTAAGTCAAACCCCATCCCGAGGAGCCGAAACGGCTCCCATAGGAACCTTGGCTCGAATTCTATGGGCGACTGTTTTTATTTGACAAACCAATTATTTCAATATTTAGTATAGCCAGTGTTAATACTTATTCTGTTCGCACGTAATGTCTACAAATACATCGGTTTATTACAAACAAAATCGGCTCAAACAGCTCCGAGCGTTTTGCTATGCCGCCCAGACAGGATCGATCTCCAAGGCGGCCGAACGACTGTTCTTGAGTCAGCCATCCGTATCTCTGCAAATCCAGGCTTTAGAAAGGGAGCTCAAAACCACTTTATTTGAGCGTCGCGGACCCAAAATCAGATTGACACCGGAAGGCGAAATCTTGAACGACCTGGCACGCCCTATGGTGCAGGGGATGGATAGCCTCAGCGAAACCTTTGCTGCACATTGTGGAGACCTGCAAAGCGGAGAACTAAATATCGCAGCCGGTGAATCCACTATTTTGTACATCCTGCCAAATCCGATGAAACAGTTTGCTGATCGTTATCCTGGGATTCAGTTAAAACTGCACAATGTTACCGGGCGCGATGGCATGGCCATGCTGAAAGCGGATGATGTAGATTTTGCCGTGGGATCGATGTTAGAGGTTCCAGCAGACATCAACTACTACCCGATTTTTACGTACGACCCCTGGTTAATAACAGCGCGTGACCACCCACTCGCTGGAAAAAAATCTGTGACGCTGAGGGATATCAGCCCCTATGAGCTCATATTACCGCCACGGCAATTGAGTACCTGGCGTATTGTTGATCTGGCATTCCAACAACATAACCTTAATTATCGCGTTGTGCTTGAGGTCGGAGGCTGGGAGGTGATCAAACGATATGTTGAGCTCGGACTGGGCATATCCATCGTCACTGGAATATGCATCACCGAACGAGATATCGATCGTCTCGCCATCATTCCGGTCGGCAAGTACTTTCCCAAGCGGAGATATGGTGTAGTACTGCGTAAAGGCAAATTTCTTTCACCACAGGCAAAATTGTTCATCGAAATGATGCGTCCTGGATTCTTCGAGACGGAGTCTGCCCAACCGGGCGACACTGAGTCGGACGGTTAGCTCGCCTTATTATGAGCGTCCGTTAGTTGTTTTTGACTAGCTACTGGAATACTAGTTACTCGTTACTGTGTAGAAGTGGCGCCCCCGTCACGATAGTCGGCGCGCGCCTTCTACATGCCAACACTGATGCAGCCTTGCAAAGACAGATAATTG
>JASJAT010000063.1 GCA_030066885.1 Arenicellales bacterium
ACTGTAGGAGGCGCGCCTCGCGCCGATCGAATCGCGGTGAGGGTACCGCTCTTACAGCCTCTTTTAAAAGTATACTGTCCCCAGCAAAGGAGCCCCCCTAGAGGAAAGACAGTATGGCGTTGACATATAGCGAGTACTTGAAAATCGATGGGCTGCTTAAACTGCAGGAACCCCGTTCGGACGGTCCCGAGCACGATGAGATGCTGTTTATCATTACCCACCAAGTCTACGAGTTGTGGTTCAAACAAATCATTCATGAAATCGATTACCTGAAGCTTCGATTGGAAGCCAAAGAAACAGCCCCTGCACTGAATACGTTTAAACGTATACTCACCATTCTCAAGGTTTTGGTAGCACAACTCGATATTCTCGAGACAATGACACCGCTCGAATTCCTGTCGTTTAGAGAGCGGCTTGAGACAAGCAGTGGATTTCAATCCCACCAGTTTCGGGTGCTCGAATATCTGCTGGGGAACAAGTCCCACCAAACACTAGAGAATTTCAAGAAAGGTACACCACTCCATCGGGAACTTGATAGACGCTTCCGTGAGCGATCCTTGTGGGATTCGTTTCTGAGATATCTGGCTAATTGTGGGTACGACGTGCCAACTTTCGCGTTACAACGGGACTTGACGACCTCTGTCGACGCCTCCGAAGACATTCAGACATTGCTCAAATCGGTGTATCGCGAAGATTTTCTGGTCGCCTCGATTTGTGAGCGTTTGGTCGACCTGGATGAAGGTATGCAAGAGTGGCGGTATCGTCATCTTAAGATGGTAGAAAGAACCATAGGTAATAAGCAGGGAACGGGAGGATCAACTGGTGTGGACTATCTAAAAGGGACTTTGTTCAAGCCCCTATTCCCTGACCTATGGGCAATCCGAAACGAGTTTTGAAACGCATGTTCAAATCCGAGGACCTTTATCGAAAACCCAATCAGCTCGCGCAGTACTACCAACGCTTTAGAGTCGGTGAACGATTGTTGTTCACTGGTCACTCTCATCAGGCCTGGCCGGACTGTGGATTCGATGGTCAAAAACAGGCGTGGTTAGACGCCGCCCAGTATGTCGACGATAAGTGGGAGAGGGCTTTCGCAAAAGCCGAGCGAGTACGCGAAGGATATGCCCGTTTACTTGATGACGACAACGGATATTACGCCTTGGCTTCCAATACGCACGACCTGGTGGTTCGGTTTCTATCAGCATTACCGCTTCGCCGGCGTCCGCGCATTGTTACAACCGATGGGGAGTATCACTCCATCCGGCGTCAGCTCGGCCGCCTAAATGAAGAAGGTATAGATCTAGTAAAAGTTGCAGCTCACCCTGCGGCAACTGCTTCGCAGCGCTTAATCGACGCCGTCAACGATCAAACCGCGGCGGTGTTGGTGTCATCCGTTTACTATCAGACCGCACATATCGTACCTGAGCTAAAAGAGGTGTTGAATGCGTGTATGCGTGTTGGTGCGGAGTTGCTTGTCGATGTATATCATGCACTCAATGCCGTTCCCTATTCATTGCGGGAGAATGGTCTCGATCACGCATTCGTTATAGGCGGGGGCTACAAGTATTGTCAGCTGGGGGAGGGCAATTGTTTTTTACGTTTCCCTAAGGAATGTACGATGCGTCCGATCATTACTGGTTGGTTCAGCGAGTTCAGCGCACTGGCCGAGGCTAAGACGGGCAACGATACAGTCTATGGCAAAGGCGCCGATCGATTCGCCGGGTCAACTTACGATCCGACGAGCCATTACCGTGCAGCGGAAGTTTTCGATTTCTTTGACAAAAATCAACTGACACCAGAATTTCTGCGGCAAATAAGCCAGCACCAGGTTGGTCTGTTAATAAGCTTATTCGATGAAGCAGGATTCGATCCCAAGACCATTAAGCGGGATCGATCGGTCGGTCTCGAGCAAATTGGTGGATTTCTAGCGCTCAGAACGTCTCACGCGGAAAAGTTTTTCACCAGACTTCATCAAATCGGGGTCCTAACCGATTATCGGGCCGAGTTGTTGCGGTTGGGGCCCGCACCCTATCTTTGTGACGAACAACTTTCGCAGTGCATGGGGTACCTCAGCGAAGTCGTTCACAGTCTGTAAGTCTACGAAAAAGGTGACAAGAAGCGATTGATTCCTGTCTACTTCATACGTTCGGAAACGGGAACCGCTGTAAGATCTGGTCGGCGGCCAGCGCCTGCGCGGCTTAGTTTGTTCTTTAATGTTAGCAACAAGTGCTTTTCCTCAGATTCCTTCGGACCAGAAAAGTACAGCGCCACATAGATCGCTGCCAACAGGGCAAGCGAAACAATCAAACCCACCAGACTTTCCGGCCGAGTGTACAAATTGGCGATAACGAAGAGGATGAACACAATCAAACCATTGACCAGCGGCCAGGTCAGTGTGGTTCCAAACGGGTTCAGGCCGTACAGTCGGTAAACAATGTAAACGCGGGAAATGTTGACACAGATGAAAGTGATCATTACTCCGATCGCTGTCCCCACCGGTCCAAAAGTCATGGTCAGCGGAATGCACAATGCCACACCGAAGGCTAAGGTGGCCAAACCTAGCCACATGTTTAGCACCGGCCGCCCCGACATCACCAACACGCTTTCGGCAGTGCTCAAAATCGTGTGGGTGCCGTGCGCTATAGCTAGGAATATCAACGCAAGTGCACCACTTACCGCCTGATCACTAAAGATCGCCAACAACTGTGTCGGGTAGAGGACCATGGCTATCACCGGCAGCAAGGCTGCTGCGGCCAGCCAGCGGGTGACCAGGGCATAGCTTCTTCTCAGGCGGACATTTTTCTGACCGTAGAACAGCTGTGACACGACGGGTGCCACTATGGGTTCGAAGCCTTGTCTCACACGTTTGATCAACGAGACCACCTCAACTGCAATACCGTAATACCCGGCTGCCGCCGTATTCACAATGGCACCCACCAGAACAACGTCCATGCGGGTTACCATGAGGTAGATAAAGTCCATCGCAGCCATAGGTGATATGAACCGGATGGTCTCCACTTTGGCTGTTTTGGATATCGGGCCGCGGTGCCAACCGAGCGAGCGGTAGGTGCTGATGGCAAAGTAAACAGCAATAACAGCTCCGACTGCGCAGCCGGCCACGTGAGCAACCGCCATGCCCGACGCCCCGAGATCCAGAGGGATCAGGGCAAGCAGGGCGAGAAACATCACCAACGGTTCGATCAACTGTCGCACCAGAACTTCGAAGCGCATGATGCGCAGTGCCTTGGTGGTAGCTAAAAAGGTGGTTCCAATAACGATGAACGGAATAGAAAAGGCGAGTATCCGGATGACAGTCGACAAGCCAGCGTCTTTGAAGATCCAGGTGGCGATGAGCGGTGCCAGACCGAACAGGGCTGCCGTGGCGAGAACGCTAAGGCCGACCGCAAGGCTGATGTTGAATCGCATGATGGCGAAGACCCTGGCCTTAGTCGTTTCCGACTGATCAACATAGTATCGGGCTATATCGCGAATCAGGCTTCGGTCTACACCCCACAGACCGAATTTTGAAGTCAAATCGACTGCAGCCCAAGCCAGGAAATAGAGTCCAAGTTCAGGGACACCGTAGACCCGCGCCGCCACCAACACAAACAAGAGCTTGCTGACCTTGGCTAACATACCGATATAGTTGACGATTGCACCGCGCACCAGGTCTTTAGTGTCTTTGTGCGTATCCCTGTCGATGCGTTCTGTTTGATCTTTACCGGTATTCACTGTCGCCTTCTGGGACTCATTTGTTTCGGCGGTGGGAGGGAGGATTGAATCTTAAACGAAGTTTTCTAATAGGGCCAAAAAGCTGGCGGTCATTGTACTAGAAATCTCTCGCAAGGGCGTATAACAGGAGCGAGTAACCCTGTATCCAGTAGCTAGGTAACTGCCAGTTGTTTTTAGCTGGCAACCAGGAACAAGCCGCTCGCTACTGTGTTGTTCGTTTTCTAAATGCGATTTTGAGTCGCTGCCAAACGCTCAGTTTGTCGCTATAGAAGAAGGCGCGACACGGCCAATGTTTGCACTTTCTATGGTATGTATCCCCCATGTGTATCCAGCATAGTCCATTTAATGGCCTCATGTAGGAGGCGCGCCTCGCGCCGATAATCGCGGCGAGGGCGCCGCTCCTACCTTCAACTTTGTACTTTATAACTAAGCTAGTATCACTCAACAATCTTAACCAACTGGCCGGGGCTCGGTTCGCCGTCCGGATACATTCCATTGAGCAGGCGCAACTGCTCTTCGGCGTAGGAAGCAAGATTGCTTTGATTTGCCAGTGAAGCAAACGTGTCTCCGTCCCGAGCGCGAATCAGCCTGAGATGCAGTGCCTCAGCCAGTTCACGTTCCCGGGTATCGAGTGAGCGGATGCTCTTGACGCTGTCGATGAATTGCGGATCAGGCAGTCGGTACCTTGCTGCCGCGTGCAGCACATAGACTTTATCGTGGTGGAACGCCGCCGCCACGCGTATCGTGCCTGACCCGAATGGGTGGCTGCCCTCTACTAAGCCGGTAGAGCTGTCATTGTCAATTGATTGTACCTGACGCACGTTGTTGAAGTTTCGACGCAGGTACGCCGACGGTGTCTCGCTTTGTTTCTGGTTGTCGATCTGTACCATAAACATCGCGTTATTGTCGGCGCTTACGGCGAGCAATCGGTCAGGTTGGTTTTCTATACGCCAGCCCTGGGGAAACTCAATGGTAAAGTCCAGGTCCTTGTGATAGAAGCGGTTGCCCCGCACCACGCCCTGGTTTTCGCTATGGCCGAACGTCAGATTGTCCAACAACTTAAGAAACGATTCGGGGTTAGTGTGTTTAGCTTGTGGATTCTTGAACTTCTCCGCTGCCGCGATGACTTCCTGCAACCTGCGATCGTGGTCGGGGTGAGTAGAAAACAGTCCGTGATAGATCCTGGGCTGGCGGTTCTCTTCACGCGCGCGCTTCAGCTCAAACGCTTCCTGGTCCTTTAAAATACCTATGACACCGAGCATCGTTTGCGGGTCATAGCCAGTCACTGCTAGATACTCCGCACCGAGACGGTCGGCTTCAAGCTCGTGGCTGCGCCCATAGCCACTGACCAGCGCTCCACCGAGCGTGCTAGACAGCTGGCTCACTCCCTGACTGCCGGTGGCAATGGTTGCGATCGCGCCAAAGACGTTCGCCGTGGTTGACGCCGCGTGCTGACGAACGCTGTGGCGGGCAGTGACGTGCCCTATTTCATGGCCCAAGACACCGGCCAGATGCTCTTCGTTGTTCATGTAAGCGATGATACCGCGGGTAATGTAGACGTAACCCCCGGGTAGGGCGAACGCGTTCACTTCCGGGCTATCCAACACGGTAAAGTGGAAGTCGAGATCGCTGCGATGACTATTCGCAGCGAGTTCTTCGCCGAGCCGTTCTACCAGAGCCGTCAGCTCGGGATCGTCATAGACCTCGTACTGCTTCATGACCTCAGTGTGGTACTGCTTACCGAGATCAATTTCCTGCTCTTCACTCATGAGCACGAAATTCTGTTTACCGGTTACTGGATTGGTGGCGCAACCGACCAACAACAGCAATGCAAGAACCGGCCACAGTGTGTGTAAAAAACTGTTTCCGTAGCGAATCTTCATGGTTTGGTTTTACTATCTAGTAGAAATGGCGGCGCGAGGGGCACTTCCTATATCAGGGGACCCTAAACTCCCGGCGGTGTTCACATCTTTATACTCGCAGAAGGGCGCCGCGTCCCAAGGACCGTCTAGCCTCTCTTCAAGGTGGGAGCCAAAGAGGTGCTGCTCAGATGCGTTTGCCCATCTCTGTCTCGAAACCAGCCACCAGGTTAGTGACGATCTCTTCAAGATGTTCTAGTTCTTGATCTGTCACGACTTTGACAAAAATGTCGGGTCTCGTTTCAGCCCACTGAGTCAGGGAATCGAGGTCACGTTGAATATTGTAGAGGTATTCTGTTCGACTCAGCGGCGGTGGTTTGCTCATTAAGCCTCCTCCTTTGTAGCTATTTGAAGAGTAGATCAGATTTGAAGCGATATCGAGTTGATGTATATCAACGAAACCTCACCGAAATAGCGATCAAGCGAATCCCGGGGTGGTGTAACATAGAAATACATGCCGCCTTTAGAGGTGGAGACTCAAGGATCTGACAAGCTTGCCGTTCTCTTGCACGCGGACATTGCAGGCTCCACAGCGTCTAGTCTATAGATTCCGGCCAAAGATACGCCGGAAAGACAAACCGTACGATTGCCATTCAACCTCTTGTTTTCCTGGTCCCTATAATCCTTGAATGGTAGGCTCAACTTCCGTGGTCTGATTCACATAGCCTGAGCCGCCTTTTTTCCAGCTACTCTAGACGGAGTGAGCACTATGACTATTACGAATAAAGAATCCGGAACGAACGTAAACGAAGTTACCGAGGGGATCTTCCGGATAAATACACCGGTTCCACCCAGTGTTATCCCCGGTGGATTCTCATTCAATCAATATTTGCTAGTTGACGAGCAACCCCTTCTTTTTCATACCGGGCCCAGAAAGATGTTTCCTTTGGTTTCGGAAGCGGTAAGTGTTGTGTTGCCTGTGGAGTCGTTGTGTCACATTGCGTTTTCACATTTTGAAGCCGATGAATGCGGCTCTCTCAATGAATGGTTGTCGGCCGCTCCTCAGGCACAACCTGTATGCGGCCAGACTGCGGCGTTAGTTTCGATAAACGATGTCGCAGACAGGCCGGCTAAAGCTTTGGCGGATGGTGAGGTTTTGACACTGGGGCAGCATCGGCTGAGATGGCTCGATGCGCCACACCTGCCCCACGGGTGGGAAACCGGCTATCTGTTCGAAGAGAGTACACACACGCTGCTGTGTGGGGATCTTTTTACACAACCGGGGAACGGCGAGGTACCGGTCACCGAAGGTGACATTCTTGAACCCAGTGAGGCCTTTCGGCAGAAAATGGATTACTTCTCTCATTCCACCAATGCTCCTGAGTTGCTCGAACGTTTAGCTCGGACTAATCCCACGACGCTGGCGTGCATGCATGGAAGTGTCTGGAAGGGCGATGGCGGTACACTTCTTCGTGCGCTTTCGGAGCGATTGTCGGGTGAGTGACTGAGGGCTCGTTAAGATCTCTTATGGATTGGTTGAGGAGATTTAGAAGGTATTGTCGATCCCGTCCACACCCGCCTTGCGAAGACCATCCACGACACGTTCGAAATCCCCGGGATTCTTATATGGTAATACATTTCGTCTATGTTCGAGAGAATAATCTGGATTAATTTTCAGCGCTTCGCGCCACTCTGCCTGCGCCTCCGCGGCACGACCTAAATGACCATAGCACGCTGCCAATAACACGCGTGATACGTCTGTATTTGGATTTCGCGTGAACCTACGTTTCAAGTTGACAGCAGCGTCCTCGTATCGGCCCAGGTGAAAGTAGCAAAGCGCTCGAAGATGAAAAATCATGTCGGAGAAATGTGGGTCGAGGCGTACAGCTTCATTGAGCATATCGAGGGATTCCGCTGACCTCCCAGCGTAATGATAAAACCAAGCTAGATCAAAACGCGCATGCGCAAAATTGGGATCAAGGGCAATGGCCTTTTCACCCTCCGCAATGGCCAGTTCATGCTGTCTCTCAAAAAGATAGGCCATCCCCAACTGTACACGGGTGAACGCGTCTTGGTCATCCAGCGAAACCGCGCGTTGCACCAATTCTGAATGTAGTCTTACCGACTGCTCCACAGATTCGCTCCATTGGTTTACGTGGTCTACCAAGTGGCTTGCCCCAAGCCATGCAAACGCCATCGCAAAGTTAGGATCCAGTTCGACCGCTCGCTGAAACATCGATCGTGCCTCTGCGTTGGCCTCTTTGGTGAATCGCCACCAGTGTTCGCGTCCCCGCAAGAAACAGTCGTAAGCTTCCAGGTTCTCGGTGGGTTGGCGCGTTTGAATCTCCTGTTCGGCCTCCGTCAGCTTAGGTGCCAACGCAGCCACGATTTCTTGTGTGACTTCGTCCTGTACCGCGAAAATGTCGGCCAACTCCCGGTCATAGCGCTCTGCCCAGACGTGACCGCCCGTGGTGCCGTCGATTAATTGAGCGGTGACACGTACCCGATTGCCGGCCCGGCGCACGCTTCCTTCCAACACGTAACGCACACCCAGTTCTCGGCTCACAGCCTGAACGTTTATCGGTTTGCCTTTGTAACTGAAAGCGGAATTCCGGGCGATCACGAACAACCCGGAGATCTTGGATAAGTCGGTAATGATGTCCTCGGTCACCCCGTCGCTGAAATACTCATGTTCCGGGTCGCCGCTCATGTTGTCGAAAGCCAGGACCACGATGGACGGCTTCGATGGCAATTCGGGTCCTTCCGGCTCAGCGGCCTTGGAATCCGGTGCTGTTTGCGCCATCCTCACTTTATAGGCGCGCACCGCCTCGGCGATGTTTTTGACCTGCTGGTCACCCATATCTTCGTAATCGAGGTTAAGTTTCTTACCCACGGCAGTACGCACCGATTCCGAAATACAGATACCCCCAGGTTCGGCCAAGCTCTCAAGGCGCGCGGCAATATTCACACCGTCCCCGTAAATGTCGCCCCGGTCCTCGATTACGTCACCCAGGTTAACGCCAATGCGGAAGTGAATCTTGCGGTTATGGGGCACACCTTGCTGGCGCTTCTTGAGTTCTTCCTGAATAGCAGCAGCGGCCGACATTGCGTCCACAACCGCATCGAATCTAGCCAGTACAGCGTCGCCCGCGTAGTGCATGACTTGCCCGCCATTGGATTCAATTGTACTGGCGATGAAGTCGAGGTGCTGACTGAGGGTGCGATGCGTCGCGTCCTCATCCTCGCCAGTCAACCGGCTATATCCAGCCACGTCTGCGTATAGGATCGCAGCGAGCTTACGTGGTAAACGATCTTCCATTTGAGAGTTCGAACGGGATTAAAAGGCCCAATACTATCTCCAGATCCAGTCCAGAGCGAGTGTAAACCAGCTTGTAGGATCGGCGCCCTCGCCGCGACTCGGTCGAATCTAGAGATCTGTCGGGACCCGAATTGCCATCGAAACCGTCCATCGTGGTCCTGAATTTCGACAACCCTCTTTCATGCCGCTTAGTCTGTTTTATAACCTTAATTCCAAACGCATCTGCGGCAGATACTTACGGTCAACTCGTTTGAGTCGGCCATGACGCACCAAGGTACACAAACACTCGATGAATGGTATCGGATAGGTTATCCCCGGCCGCGGTGGTTGTTGCACCTACGCGGACATCGGTATTTCATTGCGAGGTTCAGCTCTGAAGCGCATAATGCCCGCAGATACTAACTTGTTTCCTAACGACCAATTAAGAAAAGGAGGAGAAACATGACTGCTGCTGACTACCTGGGAATGTATGCTGAGGGTTGGACAAAGGGGGATGCGACCACGCTTCTGAAATCTGTCTCAGATGATTACATATTCGATGATCCCAATACTGGAAAGATCAAAAAGAATGAGTTCGCTGAATACCTTACCGGTATGAAAGAAACTGTGCGATCTATATTGGGAGGTGGTCTTCCCGAACCATTCTTGGAACTCTCAGAAGTGGTCACCCAGGAAAACGACGGGGTGATTACCGCATGGGCTTGGTGGGTTGTACCAGGAACAGAAATCAAGGGTGGTGGGTTAATCAAAGTGGGACCCGAAGGCGTACGCTCTGAGGTTATCACCTATTACACAAAACTCCCGGATTAAGTTTCACTTGTGGCGAGTTGTATCGGGCTTCCCACTGTGGAACGAACCGCTATTGCTGAGTAGTAGCAAAGCTATTGCAGATGGATGTCATCGGAAAGGTTGAGAGTCTTTGGCGCTATCCGGTCAAGAGCATGCGGGGCGAAGAGATAGAGCAGGCTTACATTGGATTTGCCGGTGTCTACGGTGACCGATTGTTTGCCTTTAGAAGCCCGGGCAGCTCCCCCGCCTTACCTTATCTCACCGGACGGGAGCAAGGACAAATGCTTCTGTATCAGCCCAAGTTTCGTTATCGGGCACGAGCGGCGCAGCCGCCCAACCTAGTAGAGGCTGAGGCTGGTGCCCCGGGCCTGAACCCCGCTGTCGCAGATCCAGAGGATTTAACCGTGGATGTCGAGGCGCCAACGGGTAAAACGATTGCAGTCAACGATCCCGCTCTGATATCCATGCTGTGTGAGGGGATTAGCGAAGAGCATGCCTTAGCGCTGGTACGTTCCGAGCGGTCGATGACCGATTGCCGTCCGGTGTCGTTGTTCTCCGTCAACACCTTGCGGCAACTTAACGAGGAGCTCGGGGTCGATCTCGACAAGCGGCGCTTCAGGGCAAATATCTATATGGATTTGGAAGACCAAGCGGGGTTTGCCGAGGATGCATTTGTCGGCAAGACAGTACAAATTGGATCGAAGACAGTTCTATCGATACTTGAGCGAGACCCCCGCTGCAAGATGATCACACTTGATCCCGACACAGCAGAGCCGAATCCAGATATCTTGCGCCAGGTCGTTACAGCACACAATGGCACCGCTGGTGTTTATGGCGCCGTTCTAGTGGAGGGAACGGTAAGGTTGGGTGATGACATTGTGCTTTTGAAATAGCCTTTGTACTCTCGTAACTCACAGAGGCGGTAGAAGCGGTTCGTAAATAGCCGTCATTCCGGCATGCTTTTAGCCGGAATCCAGTGTTTTGTTTTTCCTGGATCCCCGCCTGCGCGGGGACGACGCCTGGATTCCCGCTAACAACGTGCGGGAATGACGGGATCTAAATTTAAATCGCTCGAGTAGGGAGTGTTGCCCTCACCGCGATGTCTCGATCCAGCACAGGCACATAGTTTTCATTCGCATCCCGTAATCTAAGTTGTGAAAATTGAATGTCCATTGACATGGATAAGAATTAGTAAGATCTAATACAAACACATGCAGTCGCCCGGTGAATGTTGGTTTTGTTTCTCGCTTTCTTTTGAAAAGAACCCCAGGCATCGCGACGACCATACGGATGGGTACGCTTTCATTGCGCTTTATGTCGTCAAAAGGATAATCTACGTACACAGGGTAACTAAGTAGTCAATCACTATTTAATCAATTGTGTTGCAATGACAAGCGCAACTATTCTCTATTTCCCTCACGGTGGTGGGCCACTACCCTTACTTAATGATCCAGGTCACGCCAGGCTGAATCATTTTCTGCGTAGGTATCCAGATACAATTGCCAAACCGGATGCGATCGTTGTGATCAGTGCGCACTGGGAAGAACCGGTAATTACGATCAGTGCAGCACAATCACCTACGCTGCTATTCGACTACTATGGTTTCCCACCCGAAACCTATGAATATCAATACCCAGCGTCAGGACATCCGCAGCTTGCCGAACGCGTGCACACGATGCTTCGACAGGCCGAAATCGATTCGACACTCGACCATGCGCGCGGGTTTGATCACGGTGTGTTTGTGCCGCTTTTGTTGATGTACCCGGATGCCGATATTCCTTGTATTCAAGTCTCGTTGTCGTCAAGCCTCGATGCTGGTTTGCATATACGAATAGGTCGGGCTTTAAACGGACTTAAAAACGATAACCTGCTTGTTCTCGGCTCGGGATTTTCATTTCACAATATGCAGGTGCTGATGGGCAAGAGAGGAGAGGCGATCGATGATCGCAACCGGGAATTTGAAGCTTGGTTGGCACGGACCTGTAGCGATAATAGCCTATCAGAAACCGAGCGTGAGCAGCTTCTGACCCGATGGGAATTGGCTCCGCACGCGCGCTACTGTCACCCGCGAGAAGAACATTTACTACCGCTACACGTTTGCTACGGAATCGCCCAGCAGTCCGCGACTTTGGTTTTCCAAAACCAAGTCTCAGGCTTCATTGCCAGTGCTTATCAATGGAATCAGTAGTTAGTTCGACGGGCGTTACCCCAACCTTCGATCTGTTGAAAAGTTGCGTGAATGTGAGTTAGGCCGTTTCGGTACTCTGCGACATTCGCCGGTTTTTTTGTAGCAGCTCGTCCACCAAAGCCACTATCTCATCGACAACGTTAGAGTGCATATCGTTGTGCACGGCTATTGTCTTTACCAAGCAGTCCACACGTTCGATATTCAACGCACCACCGAATAACGCACGGGCAGCAGAGGACGGTTTTTCCAATCCCTTGGCTGCATTCGCATACTTTTCAAATGGAACCTGATCCTTCTCGGAAGCGCCTATCGTCCTGCATAGCTCACCAACCCAGTTGTAGACAGAACGGGACAGTTCAATATCGCTATGGACCGCTTCTTTGATGGAGCGTATAGAATCCCTTTGAATACAGCGGTAGTTCCCCGTCAATAACATACTCCACTTGGCCAGTGGTACGAATATTGAGTCGTGAACCTTCAATTTAACGGGCAGTTCAATCGCCCCCTTTGGACTGTCGTAACGTATCGATTCAATATCCGACTGCATCTGGCGAAGCATGGCGGTATGGTCGTCCGAGTCAAATCGGGCGACTTTGAAATTGGTTGGCAGAGTCACCTGCAACACGTTCATTGCTTCATCTGGAGGACGGAACGCCTGGGGATCAGGACTGGCCAGGGTCATTAACGCCGGGTTAAAACTGTCCCATACCGAAGGGTCGGTGTAACAATGACTAAGAGAATCCGTATTGACGTTTGGAATCCGCCTTAGATAGGGTAGAGGCGGCATGTTCATAATCGACATACACGGGACCTTGGCCTTAGCAGTGGCATCCAGGAGTTCCCGAACTCCGGGCGAGCCGTACTGAGGCTCCTGCATGGCCAGTACAACCATGTCGTACTTGCCGGGATCGACTGATTCGGGGCTCTCTGCGGTGAGGACACCTGGAAGATCTGGTGAGTTGATCTCGATCGGGGCGTCCAAGCTTTTAACTGGCAAGCGCACCAAGATCCCTTCTTTGTTGATCACTACCGCTTCCGCCGGAAGGCAGACCAGTTTGACCCAATGCCCCGCGAGTAACAACTTAATCGCCAGCAAGGATCCGTAAGAGGCCCCCATGATCAGTACGTTGTAAGGCGATTGCATCGAGTTCTTCTTAGGTTCATTAAGTGTGAATAGACTATAAGATGTTGAGCGAACATTCAAGAAATAGCAAACCGATGTTAGCATGAGAGTTTCGTAATAAAGGTGAGTCAAGCGATGTTCGAATCAACTATAGCCGGCAGTTTGCCCAAACCTTCATGGCTTGCCGAGCCCGAAAAACTATGGGCGCCGTGGCGCCTTGAAGGTAAGGAACTGGAGCAGGGCAAACGAGATGCAGCTTTGGTGTGGTTGAGTGAACTGGAAGCTGCAGGTATCGATATCGTTACAAATGGGGAGCAATTTCGAGAGCACTTTGTACACGGCTTTCTCAAACATGTAGAAGGGATTGATTGGAACAAGATGACTACTATGGGTATTCGGGACAATCGATATGACGCTGACGTACCTACGGTAACCGGTCCGGTAAGTCGAAAAGGTAAGGTGCATAGTGAGGAAGTTAAGTTTACCCGCGCCCATACCAGCAAGGATCTAAAGTTCACATTGCCTGGGCCTATGACGATCTGCGACACCATTGCAGACGAACATTACGGACGGCGTGCTGATATGGCTATGGCCTTTGCGGAGCTCCTCAATGAGGAAGCCACTGAGCTCGCCGCCCTTGGGGTGGATTTGATCCAGTTTGATGAGCCCGCCTTCAACGTTTTCCTAGACGACGTGATTGATTGGGGCATAGAGACACTTCACCGGGCAATCGAGGGATTGCCGTGCACGACAGCAGTTCATATTTGCTACGGCTACGGTATCGAAGCAAATATTCAGTGGAAAAAAACGCTCGGTAACGAGTGGCGTCAATACGAGCAGATTTTTCCAGCACTGAATAACAGCAACATCGATCAGGTGTCGTTGGAGTGTGCCAACTCCAAAGTACCGATGTCGCTAATCGGGCTCCTTAAAGATAAAGTGGTCATGGTTGGGGCAATCGACGTGGCAAGTCATGAAGCGGAGACCCCTGAACAGGTGGCGGCAACCATCACCGAGGCAATGGGTTACATTTCAAGAGAACAGATCCGGCCGTGCACGAACTGCGGTATGGCACCTCTACCAAGATCCCTTGCGTTGCAGAAACTTTATGCACTAGGTTCTGGGGCAAAATTAGCAGCAAAGCAATACGAATGAGCGTGGGGCCCGGCCAAACCTATATACACCTGATCGATGGGTGGGCGTAGGGAGTGGCCATGACGGGGTTTTCGATGTTCGCTGGCTACACCTACAACGAACGTACGATGCTGTCGCTAGGCATCGCCGATCCCGAGGTAGAGCTCGGCAGTGAGGTAACCCTGGTCTGGGGTGAGGAGGGCGGGGGTTCCCGCAAGACCACCGTTGAACCTCACCAACAGACTAACATTCGCGCCATCGTCAGTCCCGCCCCATACTCAAGAGCAGCGCGGGAAGAATACGCCACAGGATGGCGCACCGAAGCGCAGTAAAATTCGAGCAATTTTCCTGATCTCGGTTACCCTCTTTAGGTCGTATATTGCATTAAGATTAGCCGTCATTCCCGCATGTCTTTAGCGGGAATCC
>JASJAT010000064.1 GCA_030066885.1 Arenicellales bacterium
TCGATTATCTAGGCGAGTTCAGCGCTCCTAGGACGCTTTGCGCCTCTGCAAGAGAACACGTAACTCCCGCACGATCTTAGCGGGAATCCAGAGTCACTAGATTCCGGCTACCTTTTTTAGGTCTTTTAGAATACTACCGATCCACGATGGCCTGTTCGAAATAGTGAAACAGTGCCTCAAAGTGACGCGCCTCGGAAAATAACTCTTGCGCCCGATCCTGACCGGCTTTCGCCAGTGATTCCCGCATTGATTGATCGTCATACAAATGCCTGATCTTGTCCGCCAAGTGACTCGCATTGCCGGGTTCACACAATAGCCCAGTCACACCGTCATGTATGATTTCAGGCGCGCCACCCGCGGCAGTGCCGACTACCGCCACACCGGTGTACATGGCTTCGATCAGAACCAAGCCAAAGTGCTCGCTATAGCTAGGCAACACCACCACATCGAAACATCGCATTAAGCGATTAGCATCTGCCATAAAGTCGTGTACCCGGATCCGGTCTCGCAGATCATTGTCCGCAATGCGCTGCTCAATACCGTGCTGATAGGTTGGTTCCATTGCCTGACCGATGATCACCGCCTGGACGTCACATCCAGAATTCACCAAATGTCGAACAGCATCTACCAATATATGCTGTCCTTTGGTGTGTTCGATACGACCAAACAATCCAATACTGAAGCGATCTTGACTTAAATCCAGCTCCTCAAAGAACTCGGTACACCGATTGCATCCAACAGCTTCGGGTGGCCGAATGCCAAGGTACAGTTGAGACACTCGGTCGCGGGTTATGGGAAGGTTGGTCGTTGCCTGGTCATACATTTCTTTAGTGGTGACAATAAGGCGGTCAACTTGTCGATAAATCCAGCGATGATATGGGTCCTGCTTACTGCCAGGAATACGCATGTGACGACTATAGACAAGCGCCGGCTTCCGCTTGGAAAACCGCTTGGCCAACACTGCCAACTTCAGGTCATTGCCCCAGTTGATGTGGATGATATCGATTTGCTCCCGGTCAAGGATCCCGGCAAGTGACCGAGCGCTGCCGAACGACCAGTTACCCGTTGTTTTGAGACTATCGAAATCGAGCCCCTCTGCTTGAACCCACTCGTACATAGGTGTCGACGGTCGCACCACTACCCGCTTCAGATATCCCAATTCTTGAAATACCTGCATGGACCGAAACGCGTACAACTCGAGCCCACCGCGAGCATACGACAGACACAAAGATAAAATTTTCATTTAATTCGATAGGACCACGTTCGATTGATTCTTGCACGAAATCATTCGAATCCGAAACTCGCTAAGGGCGCTTGATGGCAGGTGTGTGCAGTTACAATTATGAATATAATCCTGCCATGCACCGGCACTTGATTGAAGTTCGGATCTTCGTTTGTTTCTTTTTTATCCTGGGCTTGACTCTCTTGCCGCTGCCGGCAACCGCAGACGCGGGATTCCAAAAGTGGATCGAAGACTTCTACCCCGTGGCGGCAGAGTCTGGGATTACCAAGAACACTTTCGACGCCGTGTTTACGGGTGTTGAATCACCGGATCCTGCCGTGCTCAAAGCCGCACGCTACCAGCCTGAATTTATCGCTCCTGTCTGGGACTACATGGACAACCGGATTACCGAAGGTGCGATTCACAAAGGTCAAGTGCTGGCGGGGCAATACAAAAAATGGCTGGACATGATCGAATCCAGATTCGGTGTCAGCCGTTACGTCTTGCTCGCTATCTGGTCAATCGAGTCTTCTTACGGCGCCGCTCTAAAACGAGAATCGGTGCTGCGCAATGTTGCGCGATCGCTCGCCACGCTGGCTTACGCCGATCCCAAGCGTAGAAAATTTGCACGGACGCAACTTATCGCCGCTATGAAAATCGTCCAAGACGGTGATGTCTCCGCCCAAGGTCTAAGGGGATCCTGGGCAGGCGCGATGGGCCACACCCAATTTATTCCGACCAGCTACTTAACCTGGGCTATCGACATTGATGGTGACGGCAAACGCGATATCTGGTCTTCACCTCCCGACGCCCTGGCATCGGCGGCAAACTTACTTGCAGACAACGGATGGCAAACCCGTAAAACCTGGGGTTACGAGGTCCGTTTACCACCCGGATTCGATTACAAACTGGCCGAACAGGAAGGCATAACGCTGCGCCAATGGTCCAAGATGGGGGTCAAGCGTGCGGCCGGTACACCCTTCCCCCGACCGGGTGACAAAGCGGTGCTCAAGCTGCCGGGTGGTGCGGAAGGCCCGGCATTTTTAATGTTGCGAAATTTCTATGTGCTTAAGCGGTACAACAATGCCGATAAATATGCGCTGGCAGTAGGGCACCTGGCCGATCGTTTAGCCGGCTTTAGCCCGATCGTTCAAGATTGGCCACGCGGCTATGAACCCCTAAAAGAGGACGAGCGTAAAGAAGTTCAGATTAAGTTGGCCGAGTTGGGATTTTATAAAGGTGAGATCGACGGTAACATCGGTTCCGGATCACGCGCGGCCATCAAGGCCTATCAGGAGAAGAATGGGCTGGTGCCGGACGGATTTGCCTCCAAGTCTCTTCTGGACAGCATGCGAGGGATATAAACAAGGGGAATACAAAAAGGTAAACACCGCGAAGACTGCGTATAGGAAGCGCGCCTCCGCGTGACCCGTTCCAACTTCCTTTTTCTTACTGGTTAAAACCCGACAATATGTTTCGACTACTCGTTTCCGCGCTCACATTGATCGCCACGGTGAGCGAAGCGGCAGAACACCCAAAAATCGGACTTGTGCTCAGCGGAGGGGGGGCGCGAGGTGCGGCCCATATCGGTGTCCTCAAGGAATTGGAGCGGCAGCGCATATCTGTCGACTACATCGCCGGTACCAGCATCGGTGCCATCATCGGGGGTATGTATGCGTCAGGTATGACCACCGAGGACATGGAGCAGGTCCTTAGGGATACCGACTGGGACGATATTTTCAAGGACCAACCACCCCGCCGGGATTCGTCCATGCGGCGCAAGTTCGATGATCGGATTTTTCAGGTCAACAAGGAGCTAGGCATTAAAGACGGCAAAGTAAAACTACCCAGTGGCTTTATCCAGGGGCAAAAACTCCAACTCCTACTCGATAAACTGTTTCTCCCTGTTGCCGATATACAGAATTTCGATCAACTCAGTATCCCGTTTCGACCTGTCGCAACAGATATCACAACCAGCGAAGCCGTAGTGCTGGATCGGGGGAGTTTAGCTACTGCAATTCGGGCCAGTATGTCAGTGCCGTCTGTATTTGCCACAGTCAAACACCAAGGTCGGATATTGGTCGATGGGGGGATTTCAAACAACCTGCCGGTCGATGTAGTGCGCAAGATGGGGGCAGATGTTGTCATTGCCGTTGACATCGGCACCCCGCTGTTGAAAAGAGATCAGTTGGAGAGCGCCGTGGGTGTCGCGCTGCAGCTCAGTAATATCCTTGTGCGGCGCACCACCGATGCACAGATTGCGACATTGACGGAGCAGGATATTTTGATCACACCTGAACTGAATGGTTTTTCATCGTCCAATTTCAAGGACGCGCATACGATTGTTCCAAATGGCGTTGCAGCAGCACGTACTGTGTCGGCGCGGCTCCAACTTTTAGCCATTCAGCCAGATGACTATGATCAGTATCTTGCTGACAAATACCGGACGGAAACAACACCGCCGGTGATCTCATTCATACGAATCGAGAACAACTCACCATTGGCGGATGAATTCATCCGGTCCAAACTCCACCAGCAGCTGGGCGAACCACTTGACTTCAAACAACTGGAGCGGGATATCGGCATTATCTACGGGTTGGAGATTTTTCAGACGGTTAACTACAGGGTTGTACACGAATCAGGCGAGACAGGATTGGTCCTCGACGTTCAACAAAAACCCTGGGGCCCACGATATCTTCAGTTCGGGCTGCGCTACTCCAGCGACCTGGTCGACAACAACAACTTAGGTTTCACCCTCGGATATACCGTTACGCCAGTTAATATCTGGAACGGTGAATGGAGATCGATAGCGCAGTTGGGTGAAGAGCCCGGGCTGGCGACAGAATTCAATCAACCGCTCGGCATTGGCTCTCCGTACTATGTTAACGGTAGGCTGGGGTTTTCGAATGAGCGATTTAATATCTTTGTCGACGGCGTCAAGATCAGTCAGACCCGAGCGAAGAAGTTTGGTTTGACTGGGGCAGTTGGCCGTGAGTTTGGTCATTGGGCGGACCTCCGTCTCGGAATAACTCGTTTCACTAGCGAGAACGAGGTTCAGTTTAGATCAGACGATCTTCCGACCGAAGACGTAGAGGGTGGCGAATTCTTCGCACGACTTCGTTTCGACACGTTGGATAACGCCTTTTTTCCAAGTGAAGGGACACAAGGGCTTATCGGATGGGTTGGCTCACGCTCTCAATTGGGTGCAGATAACGATTTTGATCAACTATTGCTCGACATGTCTGGTGCCGCCAGCTTCGGGATACACACTGTGCTAGCGGGTGCACGATATTTTTCAACTATTAAAGGAGAGGCCCCGATTCAGAGCGGCTTCAGACTGGGTGGGCTGTTCAATTTGCCCGGCTTTGTTGAAAATGAATTGAGTGGTCAGAATCTCTATTTGTTGCGCACTGCATATCAGAGACGACTAGCCAATTTGTTTAATACTTCACCGTATCTAGGCGTCACCGTGCAATACGGTCAGGTGTTTCGTAACGAAGATGACATCAAACTTTCGGATGGGATCCTCGCCGGTGCAGTATGGCTGGGCTGGAATTCTTTCGTAGGACCGCTTTATTTGGGCTACGGCCGGGCAGATACGGGCGACAGTAGTGCCTACTTCATTATTGGGAATCCGTTCTAGTACAAGCAGCGCATTACTGGTCCGTGTATTTATGAAGTTTAGCGAAACCACTGCTTTCGTCGCAAACGTATGTGAAGCGATCCAGTAATACCCATGTCCTGGGGCGCCGCGGTTTCTAACGCGTTGTAGTGATTCGCTTAACCCGTATTGTCTTTTCAAGGTCACGTGATTTGGCAAGATCATATGCCAATTGCATACGCAACCAGTGGGTTGGGGTCGACCCAAATGCCTTGGACAAACGATAGGCCATCTCTACCGAAATACCTGCTTTTTCGTTTACTAGGTTGGACAATGTTTGCCGGCCCACACCAAGTCTTCTGGCGGCCTCAGTCACAGACAGCCCTAATTCCGCGAGACAATCCTCTCGAACGATGGCTCCGGCCTAAACCCCGTTGCTTGCAGTCTTGTCATATCGATTCGACAGCCATTCGAAAAAATAGCCGCGTGGCATATCCGAGCCGGTCGCTAGGTAGTGAAGTGTATACGGATTGTTCAACGTGGCCATCAACAGGTTCTCGCTGCGTTCGGTGCCACAAAACACAATTTCATCGGCACGCTGCACGCGCTCGGCATTGGTCGGTAACATCATGCACTTACCCTTACGCTCAATCATGAGGGGCACACAAGACAACGTGCTCTCACTGTTACCATATGGATCTCGAATCAGATCCCCCA
This sequence comes from Arenicellales bacterium, assembly GCA_030066885.1. Lineage (GTDB taxonomy): Bacteria > Pseudomonadota > Gammaproteobacteria > Arenicellales > JAANXG01 > JAHEKE01. The sequence goes on from JASJAT010000064.1 coordinate 5,541, forward strand.
GGGTCAACGCCCTGCCGTCCTTTAAGAAATCGGTTGCCGCGCTCGCCTCTTCTCCACACAAATTGACCCGCCATAGATGGGGTGTCTGGTCTCCGACAGCGGCCTGCAAACGCTGAACCACCATTTTTGTTGCCTCTTCGCCCTGTTCCCGCAGATAGTCGATCAAGGTTTGAATCAATGGTGAAATGAGAAGCTTCAATATCCTACGTGCCGTGGTGAGACTGGACTGCAAGATCAAATCGGCGCTTGCCGCATCGAATGCGAGTTGATTTTCGTGATCATTTTGCCGCGCAATGGCAAAAGCATCCGGGTTCAAAACTTGTGCACTCAAGAGGATACTCAAGTTGTCAGAGTCGCTGTTCGTACAGGCGACAACGCCCGCTACATCCTTAATGCCCACCTCCTCGAGAGTCTTACGATCTGCATACTTATGGATAACGTATTCGGGTCGGCTTTCTCCATGATGATCCGGATCGATGACGATGGGCTGAATTCCATCCTCGGTCATGTATTTGTGCAGCCATTGCCCCATGCGGCCATAACCGCATAGGATCCAATCTCCTTTCGGAACCTTTAACGGTTCCCCCAACGCGATCCCGTGGGCCCGCACGAGCCAACTGTTCAGGTTATGTAGCAACGGATCGGTGATCGCCATGCTCAGCAATTCGCCGAAGATCTCGAACGGGTCGATCACACTCACGCCTTCCAGATCCTTTAGATGCTCTTCGTGGCGCAAAGACGTAGACCGACAGATAACCCGAATGCTGGGATTCAAGAATTTGGCCATGACGGCGATCTTGAGATTTATATCCTCATCCGGATTGAGTGCGACCACGGCCTTGCAATTGGGTTGTTGCACCCCCGCCTCGACGAGGTGTTTGGGGACGCTTGCATCCGCACATAAACCCGGCATTTTGACGGTGTAATCCCGCAGTGCTAAGGCCTTGATCCGTTCTGGGTCGCTGTCTATTACCACTGCCCCCATATGGTGATCACTTAGACCCCGCGCCAGCAAACTCCCGGTGTCACCAAAACCGCAAACGATGAAATACGGGTCCTTGATCCGCTTGACGATTCGGGCAAACCCGCGTTCGTTCATGGCCTGGGTAAAATGCGGGTTCTGCAATAATCGAATGGTCGACCCGATGGCGTAGAACCAGGCGATAACACCGGTATACAAACAAAAAATCGCCCACAGCCGTTGCTCGTCGCTAAACTCATTAGGTATCTCCCCGAAGCCCGTTGTGGTTGCGGTATATGTAAAAAAGTAGAACGCGTGAAAGAGGCTCATATATTCGGGATTGCCGTCGGCATCCTGACCCGGAATCAACGCCATACCGGTAATGCCAACTGCATAAACTAAAACTACGGCAAAGAAAGGTTTACGCAAGTAGCGCAACACCACCATGGTGACTCTATCCAGTTCTGAGCTTGAAGCCATGCGGGATTAACGGCGTGACATGAGCGTATCGCCAATCAGGATCACGGTGGAGACAACATTCGCCACCAACGCGCCGATGGCGAGAGAAACAATACTGACCATGGCCTCGGCACTCGGACCAATTGCTGGGTCATCTTCCGCTACGACCCATACAACACGTGCCGTAATCAATAACAGATCAGCGACCAAGCTAGCCGCCAAGAGTATGGCCCCAACCTGCGTACGGTCCCCCAATTTCAATCCAGTTGCAACCAGATTGACCAGAATGGCAATGGTGAGCACCCACACGTTGTGGTGCTTGAAGTTATCGATATCCCCCATCACGAAAACGAAGTTCAACGTCAACGCAAGCAGGATAAAGAATCCGAAGATCACTCGTTCTAAATTCATGACCGGGTCTCTAATAACTCGGAATAAACAGAATACTCCTCAAAGGACAGGACCGCTATACCCGGTTAAATGTCAAACTTCATACTTAAGAAAGACCTCTTGCGAGATATATGTTCCAAGCAAAACAAGCTGAAACACACCATTTCAAGAGTATTGAGCGGATCTAATCCCTTAATGGTTCTGGAATTCATCGGATAGCCTGCCACACTAAGAATAGATCTATATTGGCTGTGGGGGGCCTTACTGGATACCGTTTCGGGGCTGGGGTAACCATCACTTTGCTAAACCATGGGTCGAGACCATGGTTTTTGCTACTTTGTTGCACTGCTCCCGTATCAGAAGACCATGAAATTCATCCGATCTCTGCTTCGACCGGCGCTTCTTGCCTATGGCATTACCAGCTTGTTGTTTATGCTATCCGTTTTGGAATCATCGTCCTTCTTTTTCACGGATTGGTCGGCTCAAATCCTTAGAAATACCGTGAAGTCCGATGTCGTTGTGGTTCAGTTCGATTTCAAAACACTCAGAGAATTGGGTGATTCAGAAAAGCGATACACCCATCACGCGGAACTTTTAAAAAAGCTTTTAGACGCTGGGGCGCGGCGAGTGTTTATGGATTTTGACGTTTTTGAATACTCAGATGCAATGCCAGATCAAAATCTATACGACTCCCTGCAAGCTATTGGCTTCGATCGGGTACTGATACCCCTTTCATGGTCGAATCAGCGAGATTCATCTGGCCAGGAAGCAGCAGATAGCAGTCCAATCGCTCCCTTTCCAGAAGACATCTTGGTTTCAACTAAACTCGTGCTAGGTTCGGATGCACGGGTGCGTCAGGTATTCCCTTTAGATATGGTGGGGCCAAACCCAGTTCCCACTGCGGTTGCAAAGTTGAGTGAAGCGCACGAGTTCCCCGAAGCAGGTCGAGACATCGATTTCAGTATTCACCCTAGTTCTTTTCAACGCCTTTCCTATGTCGATGTTCTAAAGGGACACTTTGATGCATCTGTTGTAAAAAATAAAATCGTCATTGCTGGCCCTACCGCTTCAAACGTTGCCGTAGAGGCGCCAGTGCCGATCTATAGGTCGATGCCCAGTTCATTGGTACATGCTTTTGCCTATCAATCTATTGAGAACGGTCCAACCTATACAGTACCCGTATGGGCTTTAATGCTAATAAGCTTGCTTACCGCAATTCTGTTGCAGGGTGTATTTTTCAGAATTGGTTGGCGGCCCGGTCTTTTCGTGATGCTGGCGCTTGTACCTTCGATTTTTATATTGTCATTGCTTGCCAAGCAGCACCTTCGTCTAACCATTGATATCGTCCCTTTACTGTGCGTGACCATTCTATGTTTCGTATCCACAATGTTGGCTAAGCTCAACCAGCAAAGCATCAGGTTATGGCTGCAAAAGGGTGAGCTTGACGAGAAGGAAGCCAAAATTACCGAATTGGTCAACCACAGTATCGATGCCATCGTCACCTTCGATTCAAGGGGTGCTCTGGATCTCATTAATCCGGCCGCTGAGAATATGTTTGGATACGAAGCGGCGGACTTTCCCAATCTCAAGATCAAGTCGTTGATTCCGGACCTTTCCAGCCAGGTCGAAGATAGGATGACAGTCGAGGAACGAACATCGGGAGCAACCCAAGAAATGGAAGGGCGTGCAAAAAATGGTCGCACTTTCCCCGTTGATGTCTCTCTAAGTCGGTCCGAAGTGAACGAAAGAATTCTGTATACAGCCATCATTCGAGACATCACCGAGCGAAAGCGCCAGGAGGCTCGCCTGCGTTATCAGGCTACTCACGATGCGCTCACTGGCCTGCCGAACCGCAGCCTGCTGGCCCGACGCATGGAAACTGCGCTCGCTTTTAACAAGAGCATCGCGGTGCTCATGATCGACCTCAACGGCTTCAAAGACGTGAATGACACCTTGGGCCACGATGTCGGGGACTTAGTTCTGCGTACCGTGTCCAAGCAATTATTGACCACCATGCCGAAAAATACGGTGGTAGCTCGCATCGGGGGTGACGAATTTGCAGCTTTCGTTCCAATAAAAACCGAAGCAGAAGAAGTAATTGAACTTGCTAGAAAACTGCTGGAAAGCTTGGAAGATCCACTGGCAGTACGTGGTATCGAAGTTCAACTCGGCATGAGTGTGGGTATTGCGGTTTCGCCTGATCATGCCGACGAGCCAAGTAAACTATTGCAGTGTGCCGACCTTGCTATGATTCAAGCCAAGCAGAGCGCAAGTGGTTATCAAGTTTTTGATTCATCGATGAACAAGATGACCATCCGGCGGTTGCGTATCGCCGGCAAGCTTAAGTCGGCCATCGCATCGAACAAACTTGAGATGCACTATCAACCCAAGGTTGAGCTGGCCGAGGGGAGTTTAGCCGGGGTAGAGGCGCTGGTTCGCTGGAACGACCCGGACTTGGGTGCGATTTATCCGGATGAATTCATTAAGCTGGCTGAAACCTCTGGTTTGGTCCGTCCACTTACGATTTCCACCATGGACATGTCCTTGGCGCAGCATGCGAATTGGTGGCGCCAGGGAATCCGAGTCTCCATCGCTGTCAATTTATCCGCCCATATGATCCAAGATCCCGAACTTCCTCAAATTATCTTGGACAGCCTGCGAAAATACGATGTAGACCCTACCTTCCTGACCTTGGAACTTACGGAAAGCGCCATTATGAGTGACCCCAAACGCGCGCTCGGTGTCGCTAACGAAGTCAGTATGCTCGGGATTACTCTCGCAGTCGATGATTTCGGGACGGGTTACTCCTCGCTTGCTTATTTGAAGGATCTCCCGGTAGAAGAGCTGAAAATCGATAAATCATTTGTTTTGGATTTATCCGGTGGCAGCGAGGGGTTCCACATTATTAATTCTATTATCACGTTGGGGCACGGATTGGGATTAAAGATCGTCGCAGAAGGCGTTGAAGATCGCGAAACCTTTACCATATTGCACGAAGCTGGATGCGATCTTGCCCAAGGATACTGGATCAGCCAACCAATAGTAGGCAACCAGCTCCGAGATTGGATTAAAAATTGGAATCCTTTTGAGCTAGAGCAACCCGTTCAGCTCCGGAGCGTTGAGTAAAACAGCACGATCTGCCCGGCTTTTATCCGAATTTTGTCCCAAACCCCTTGATTTTTATGGGATTGTTGACTAAACGTTCATTAAAGGTTTCAAAAAACTGTGGGGGTTACGATGAAACGGCCACGTACGCGGAACTTGTCGTGGTGGATCGGCAAGAAAAGAGTCCTCGGAACAACAGCGACTGAGGTTCTGTTCTTCCTATTGATCGGCGCCGTGACCATTGGCTACGCCGTGCCGAATTTTCAGAATTTTGTGATTAACAACCGGGTCATTTCGGGGACGAATCTGGTGGTCTCCGCGCTCAACTTTGCGCGTTCCGAGGCCATAAAACGGGGCATGCCGGTTAGCACCTGCGCAAGCATAGATTACGCCAACTGCACGACCTCAGGCTGGCATGAGGGTTGGATGGTGTTCACCGATGAACCTATCGCCGGTGTCGTTGACGGGTCAGATGAGGTTCTGCGTACACAGGATGGTGTCGAGCTGGATATCACCTTGGTGGGTCAGACTTTTATTCGGTTTGCACCGAACGGTGCCTTGGCGGATGCCGGTGACGATTACGACGAGTTCGAAGGCATCGCGTGGCGCGGTCCTCACACACCATCACCCTTAGGGGCTTTTGTAGCCAGTCTGTTGCCTATCAGCTCGGCTTACGCTGATGACGACAGTAGCAGTGGCGGTGGCTCTGGCCGAAGTGGTGGCCAAAGTGGTGGCAGTACCACTACTGGTGGAACGACAACAAAAGGTGGCAATGCCGCCGTGTTCACGTTTACTGTCTGCCCGCGAAAAGCGGGATATAAAGGCCGCTCGATTGAAGTTGCCGCAAACGGCCAAATCAGGACGGTTGAAGCCACTTGTACGAGTTAGGTTTGGGCTCGCACCTCTATACATCAGTTAGCGTCGTGATATTAACCTGAGCTCTTGGTAGTTACCATTGAGTAGTTTCGTTTTCTCACCCACTACAGTAGCGTCTGATATCCAGATGAAGGGCACGACCTCGGACGGGTCGACAGTATTCACTGTCGATACCGGCCGTTTTTTATGGGCGGTCTTCCTTTCATGTCTCATCATTGAACTGGCTCTGGTTTATCTTGACCTGACCGTCAACTGGTTGCGCTGGTCCGAATACGGTTCCATACAGCGACTTTTCAACACTACTCGAGAAGACGGCCTCGCCTCCTGGTTCGCCGTCACCCAAACCGCGTTCGTTGCCCTGACGGCCTGGATACTCTGGGCCATTACCCGCAAACAGGTTTTATCCTATCCACGACAGATCGGTTGGTTCATCGTGGCCTTTTTCTTTACCTATATGGCTGTCGATGATGGGGCGGTGGTGCATGAACGTTTGGGTTCGGCATTTAAGGCAAGTCAAGGGGGACAAGTCGATTTCATGAGCTATCCCTGGCAGCTGTTACTAGCGCCAGTGTTTGCAACCATGGGGCTATTTCTTGTTGTGTTTCTGCGACGTGAAATGCCTCGCTCTTCTGATCGAGTTCGTATTATGGGTGCGATCACATGCTTCGCGGTGGCAATGTACATGGACTTTATCGAGGGGATGGACGGCGGCTATGAAAGATTGATCGAAATATTTGGCTGGACCGATGAAACAATTCGGCATTTCGCCAAGTCTCTCGAGGAGTTCATCGAGATGCTTGGCATGACCCTTTTCCTCATTACATTCCTAGGTCAGATCGCACACCGAGCTAAAGAAATCACCGTTCGATTCAAGCAACAATAAGTTACAAACGCTAAACCCTCGTCACTGATTCCCACACCTATCCGTGCAAGGTGTAAACCATGTCTCCGGTACGGACCCAATCCTTCGCTCCAAATGTGTTACCTATGTGCCCGGAATGGAGCGAGTGATGACCCGACCTAAGACATATGACCAAAGTTACGTTTTTAAATGTCCGGTTGTTTTTTACAGCGACCCGTCGCCGAGGCGACTCACCGCAAACGGTTGTTCGGGGCGAACACGCCGTTCAAGTAGAATTAAAGTCACCGAAACATTATGTCCGCGCTACCCGTCGATTCGACACCTCAATTTGGGTAGGTTGTGAAGTATTCGACGCGCGCGGCACGGTGGGCGCTGGCGCGGGAGACGAAGGCGCCGTGTGCCCGTGCGTTAAAACGGCCAGAATACGGGGATCAGCCAGATCGACATAACCCACGCCACCATAGTAAGAGGGCCACCCATGCGTATGTAGTCGGTGAAGCGATATCCTCCCGGCCCGTAAACCATGAGATTGGTGGGATAGCAGATGGGGGTCGTCACAGATGTAGCTGCAGCGATCATTACAGCGATCACGAAGGGCATATGCGACACTCCCAGGTTGGCGGCGCTCGCCAGCGCAACGGGTAACACAAGCACGACGGCGGCCTTTGCCGTTATCAAGCTGGACAACAACATCGAAAGACCAAATAGTGCAGCCACCATTATTGTGGGATCCTGCCCAAAAAACAGTTGAAGACCGTCCCCCAAGACTTCAGCCAGGCCGCTCTCCTGCATCGCCTTGCCAATGCCCAGCGCAGCGGCGATCACGAGCAGCACTTCCCACTCTATGGCCCTGCGGACGCTGGTTGCCGAGCAGCACCCGCTGACAATCATCAATCCAACCGCGATCATTGCCGCCTGCAGCATGCTCAATATGCCGAAGGCCACGACGGCAATCATAGAAACCAAAATCCCGAGCGCTATGGGAGAACGGCGAAAATTTGGCGGTGTTGAATCGGGCAGTTCGCTGATCAAGTAGAAATCCCGCCGATTCTTTTGCTGATGGACGAAGCTCCGCGTGGTCTCCAACAGCAGCGTGTCTCCTACGCGCAACTCGATGTCGCCGATCCTCTTTTTCAAATGCCTGCCGCTTCTCGCAACCGCGATCACTGCCGCATTGTAGATCGAGCGAAACCTGCCCTCCCTAATCGTCAAGCCGAGCAACGGGCACGAGGGGCTGACCACCGCTTCGACCAGAATCCGGTTGGTTCGTGGTTGATTGAATTTGAACACCTGATCCGTGGCGGGCAGCAGGCCCGCCGTTTTCTGCAGATCAACAACGGAGTCGACAACGCCTGCCAACACCAGTCTGTCATCTCCCCGCAGGCGGACCGTGGGCGATACCGCGGGCAGCACCTCGTCCGCGCGGGTAACCTCGACGAGATACAAACCCGGCAACCGCCTGAGGCCGGCCTCCTCAACGGTCTTGCCGACCAGAGGGCCGCCCGGCTCAACCAGCATTTCGACGGTGTATCTTCGGGCATCCTCCGATACACCGATGACGGGCCTGCGGTCCGGTAGCAGCCACCGTACCGCGAGCAACATGATCAGCAGGCAGCAGACCGCGATCGGCAAAGCGGCCTGCGCGATTTCGAACATGTGCATGCCAGGGTGGCCGGTTTCATCGACGAGCCAGCCATTCACGACCAGATTCGTACTGGTACCGATCAGGGTGCACGCGCCGCCATATATCGACGCGAACGACAACGGCATCAGCAGCCTCGAAGCCGACAGACCACAGCGCTTGCTCCAAGAATCAACTACCGGCAGTAGCATCGCAACGAGCGGGGTATTGTTGAGAAAAGCACTGCAGATCGCCGTGGGCCAGACCAGTCGGCGTTGCGCGGATTCGAGTGAACGGGGTGCGCCGAGCGCCCGGTTGACCGCCAGCTGCATGGCACCTGTATCTCTCAGGCCCGCGGCCACCCCAAACAGTAACGCGATCGTAACCACACCTTCGTTGGCCAATCCAGACAACGCCTGGGGCACGGAAACGACGCCGAGATGCCAATCGCCGTCAATAGGAACGGGCGCTACCAGTAACAGCGCGAGCCCCGCCCACATAATAATGTCCGGTGGACGCCGGGAAGCAATCAACATCGCAAAAACGGTGACGAGGACGCCCGACGTCAACCACGCCGCAGCACTCATTTCAGTGATCACGGTATTGGATCGAACT
>JASJAT010000065.1 GCA_030066885.1 Arenicellales bacterium
ATACCCGGGCCATGTGGCAAAGCTTCTGGGCTTCTACGACATTTGAGCTCCCCACAACAGAGTCGCAAGCTGCTTGCCCTCCGCCAAGCGAAGTCAACGACAGATAGATCGGGACAGTATACTTAATAGGCAGCACTGAGTGTTGAATGCGAGACAACACCCGCGGTAAAGTCAATCCTCAGAAAAGCCACACCGATTAAGTATACTGTCCCCTGGTCCCGGCTAACCACTAATTGGAGAATTCCATGAGCGCTACATTTCCAACACAGGCCCAGGTTGTGATTATAGGAGGAGGTATAAACGGCTGTAGTTTGGCTTATCACTTGACCAAGCTGGGTTGGAAGGATGTGGTTTTGCTGGAACGTAAGAAATTAACCTGTGGGACAACTTGGCATGCGGCAGGCTTGGTGGCGCAGTTGCGGGCCACTCACAATATGACCTTGCTCGCCAAATATACTGCCGAACTGTACCGCGGCTTGGAAGAAGAGACTGGTCAGGCGACGGGATTTCGGCAAACTGGATCACTGACGATTGCCAGTTCAACGGAGCGCTTCGAGGAGTTAAAACGCAGCGCTTCTATGGGCCACTGCTTCGACGTTGAGGTTGACGTATTAACTGCCCAACAAGCAGGTGAAATGTGGCCGTTGCTCAACATCGACGATGTCGTAGGCGCAATTCATATCCCGAAAGATGGCATGTGTAATCCCATTGACACGACTCAGGCATTAGCCAAGGGCGCCAAGATGGGGGGTGCATCGATTTACGAAAACACCAAAGTACTGGCGGTTCATCAGACACAAGGTCGGGTCACCGGCGTCACGACGGATAAGGGTGACATCACTGCTGAATATGTTGCTAACTGCGCCGGAATGTGGTCGCGGGAAGTGGGCAAGATGTGTGGCGTGAATGTACCTCTGCACGCTGCCGAACACTTTTACATTGTTACCGAGCCCATGCAAGGGATGACCCCTGATCTCCCCATTTTGCGGGATCTCAACGGCCATGCCTACTATAAACAGGACGCCGGTAAACTGCTGTTAGGTGCGTTCGAAACCAACGCCAAACCTTGGGGTATGGATGGTATTCCGGAAGATTTCAGTTTTGATAGCTTGCCAGAGGACTGGGATCATTTTGAGCCGGTAATGGAGAAAGCGATCCATCGTCTTCCGGCGTTGGAAGACGCCGGCATCCAGTTGTTCTTCTGTGGTCCGGAGAGCTTCACCCCGGACGATCGTTATTTATTGGGCGAAGCGCCGGAGCTTAAAAACTTTTTCGTCGCCGCAGGCTTTAATTCTGTCGGCATCCAGTCCGCCGGTGGAGCGGGCAAAGTGCTTGCATCGTGGATCGTAGATGGTGCGCCACCCATGGACTTGTGGGACGTCGATATCCGTCGCATGGCGCCGTTTCAAGGTAACAGTCGTTATCTGCACGATCGAACAATCGAAGCCTTAGGTCTGTTGTACGATATGCACTGGCCGTTTCGGCAGTTTGAAAGTGCACGCGGCATAAAACGCTCACCACTGCATGATCGATTGCTAGCAAAAGGTGCATGTTTTGGAGAGAACACCGGGTGGGAGCGTCCCAATTGGTATGCACCCGAAGGAGTGGAGCCTAAGTATGAGTATTCCTTCGGGCGGCAGAACTGGTTCGATTACAACGCGCGTGAGCACAAAGCCGTTCGGGAAGGTGTAGGATTGTTCGATCAAACCTCGTTCGCCAAATTTCTGGTGCAAGGTAAAGATGCGGAAAATGTAATGAACCGGATTTGTGCGAACGATGTATCGGTTGCTCAAGACAAAATTGTCTATACCCAATGGTTGAACGAACGCGGTGGAATTGAAGCTGATCTGACCGTAACCAGGTTGGGTGAGGACCAGTATTTTGTGGTAACCGCCTTTGCCACTGAATATCGAGATTTCAACTGGCTGAAGAAAAACATCGGAGAGGATGACCACTGCACAGTGACTAACGTCACTTCGGGATATGCCGTGATCAGTGTCATGGGTCCAAACTCTCGCGACCTGTTGTCCGGCCTAACCAGCGCCGATTTGTCCAATGCAGCGTTTCCTTTTGGTACTTCACGGGAGATCGAGCTGGGTTATGCCCTGGTCCGAGCAACTCGAATAACCTTTGTCGGTGAATTGGGGTGGGAGTTATACATACCGACGGAGTTCGCTGTAGCCGTCTATGATCTAATTGTCGAGCACGGACAAAAATTTGACCTTCAGCACGCCGGTTATCATACGTTGAATTCTTGTCGTATAGAGAAGGCTTACAGGCATTGGGGTCACGATATCACGGATGAGGATTCACCTTTGGAGGCAGGGCTTGGTTTTGCAATAGCATGGGATAAACCTGGCGGCTTCACTGGACGTGAAGCACTACTTAAGCAAAAAGAAACCGGTACAACTCGCCGTCTGGTCACTTTTGCATTGAAAAGTCCGGAACCATTGATGTATCACGAAGAACCGATTTTCAGAGATGGGGTAAAAGTAGGGAGCACTACGTCGGCCATGTACGGTCATACCGTGGGCGCTTCAATCGCTTTGGGCTATGTAGAAAACGAAGGAGGGGTGAGTAAAGATTTCGTCGAATCAGGCGATTTTGAAATCGAAGTCGCTGCCGAACGTGTCCCGGCCCGGGCCTCCCTACGTGCCTTCTATGATCCGAAGCATGAACGGATAAAGATCTAGATTCCCAAATTCAGGATCTTGTAGGAGCGGCACCCCCGCCGCGATAGTCAGCCCGAGGCGTGCCTCTTGTACTATGCCGACAACGCCGTTGTGTTTGCGAGGTCGTGCAAGCGGCCGCGGCAATCCACTCACCTGTGTCGTTGCGAGGCGCGAAGCGCCGTGGCAATCCAGGGAGTGTGTTTCACTGGATTGCTTCACTTCGTTCGCAACGACCGTATACACTGCATTATCACTTAGCGTGCTTTGCGCCTTAGCGAGAGTATTTATTCCTTTAAACTTTCAACTGCCAGAAAAGACCGGTTTCCGTTTCTCAAGAAAAGCGGTTATACCTTCCTGTTTATCCTTCGTTGAAAGAAGCAGCTCGAAAGACCTTCTTTCCTGCGCCAAGCCGCTGACTAAGCTATGTTCCGCTGCCGCAAGGACAGCTTCTTTAGCCAGTCTTATTGCCGCCTTGGGTCGTTGCGCAATCACGTTAGCAATTTCAAGCGCACGAGCCAGCGCACTACCTTTTTCCGTGAGTTCGCTGATAAGACCCGATGTAAAAGCTTCATGAGCGTCCATTGATTCACCGGTTAAAATTATCTTCATTGACTTGGCTTTGCCGATAGCGGCGGTCAGACGCTGGGTTCCGCCTGCACCGGGCATGATACCAAGCTTCACCTCAGGTTGGCCGAAGGTAGCGCCTTTCCCGGCAACAATAATGTCACCCATCATAGCGAGCTCACAGCCGCCACCGAGACAGTAGCCCTCTACGGCGGTAATTAACGGTTTGCGAAAGGATCGGATGGCCCGCCAGTATCCAACGCGAGGGTCATAGAGACCGGCGTGCGCGTCTTTTGCGGCAAGTTCTCGTACGTCAGCGCCAGCAGCAAAGTGTTCTCCTGCACCGGTAATAATTGCGCAAGTCTGCTTGTCATCTGTGTCGATAGAAATGAGATAGTCGGCGATCTCCTCAAGTACGCCGGTCGTCAAGGCATTGTAGTGTTCAGGCCGGTTGATTGTGATGACTGCAACCGAGTCGGATGTTTTTATTTCGGTGGCCATTGGTCGAGCCCATATTTTGATTTTGACTATACATTTTAAATGTATATATTTCAATAATAAATATTTTATACTTGAAATAAATAAAAAAGTTTATTAGGCTGCGCGTTAATCGATTCGAGTTTGGGCGAGACGTGTGAAGATAGTTTGTCTGGGTGGCGGCCCCGCTGGCCTGTACTTTGCAATAAGTATGAAATTACGTGACAAAGATCACGACATTGTCGTCATAGAACGCAACCGCCCGGACGATACTTTCGGGTGGGGCGTTGTTCTGTCTGACGAAACTCTAGATAACCTGACTCACAATGATCCCGACAGCGCGAAAAAAATAAGCGAAGAATTTGCCTACTGGGATGACATCGCCGTTTACCTGGAGGGTCACAAAACCGTTTCTTCAGGACACGGTTTTTGTGGTATCGGCCGGATGAAACTCCTCAATATACTGCAACAAAGAGCCCAAGAATTGGGGGTCACTCTTCGTTTCGAACAAGAGGTCAATAGCGCGAGAGAGTTTACAGATTTCGATATCATCCTCGCCGCAGATGGGCTGAACTCAAAAACGAGAAATGAGTTTAAGCACGCTTTCAAACCTAACATTGATATACGCAAAAACAAATTTGTTTGGATGGGCACCAAACAGAAGTTTAACGATGCCTTCACTTTCATTTTTGAAAATACTGATAACGGGTGGATATGGGCGCACGCTTATCAGTTCGACAACGACACCGCTACTTTTATTGTTGAATGTAATGAGGAGACTTACAAGAATTTCGGATTCGACAAACTAAATCAGGAACAATCCCTAAGGCTGTGCGAAAGCATATTCACCGATTACCTGGATGGCCATGAGCTCATGTCTAATGCGCGGCACCTCAGAGGATCGGCCTGGCTGAATTTCCCACGAGTCTTATGCGAGAAATGGTCTCACGAAAATATCGTGCTGATTGGAGACGCAGCGGCTACCGCGCATTTTTCAATTGGTTCCGGAACTAAATTGGCCATGGAAAGCGCTGTATCCTTGGCAGAGTTACTGCATACAGAAAATGATATTCAAACCGCCTTCGCACGCTATGAAGATGAACGCCGTCTGGAGGTGCTCAGACTTCAATCCGCTGCCCGGAACTCCATGGAGTGGTTCGAGGATGTCGAACGCTACCTTGACCTGGATCCGGTTCAGTTTAACTACTCCTTGCTGACGCGTTCGCAGAGGATCAGCCATGAAAATCTTAGGGTGCGCGATAAGCAGTGGCTCGAAAGCGCTGAAAAATGGTTCTTGAATCGAGCCGGAGACAGTGCCAGCGTAGTCAAGCGACCGATGTTCGCACGTTTCAAGTTGCGCGATATGGACCTTAATAACCGGGTAGTGGTGTCACCGATGGCCCAATACAGAGCTGTCGAAGGCAACCCGACAGATTGGCATCTCGTACACCTTGCCGAAAGGGCGAAAGGTGGGGCTGGCCTGGTCTACACCGAAATGACTTGTGTCGCCGCCGACGCCAGAATATCACCCGGATGTACCGGCTTGTATGCAGAGCAGCACGCCGTTTCCTGGCGGCGCATTGTCGATTTTATCCACCGTGAAACGAACGCGAAGGTCGCCATACAGTTGGGTCATGCCGGGCCTAAAGGATCGACCCAATTGGGCTGGGAAGAGATGGATGCACCGCTCAAGTCAGGTAATTGGGATTTGGTCGGGCCGTCGCTCGTACGCTGGTCTCCGGCCAATCAGCTCCCAAAAGAAATGGATAAAGGCGACTTCGCTCGTGTGAAAGAAGAGTACGTGCGCGCGACTGAACTTGCAGTCACCTGCGGATTCGACATGCTTGAGTTGCACTACGCCCATGGTTATCTGATGTCGAGTTTCATAACGCCGTTGACCAACCAACGAAACGATGAGTACGGTGGTACGCTGGAAAACAGAATGAGATTTCCGTTAGAGGTCTATCACGCCGTACGGGGGATCTGGCCGGAAGAAAAACCAATCTCAGTTCGCATCTCAGCCACCGATTGGGTCGGTGACGAGGGTATAACACCAGAAGACGCAGTCGATATTGCTCGACTCCTTAAAGCCGCGGGGGTGGATATTTGTGATGTCTCAGCCGGGCAGACATCGATTAGAGCAAACCCGGTCTATGGACGGATGTTTCAAACGCCCTTTTCGGACAGGATTCGCAACGAAACGGGCATGGCAACCATGGCCGTTGGGAACATTTATGAACCGGATCATGTGAATTCGATTCTGATGGCCGGTCGAGCGGATTTGTGTTGCCTCGCCAGACCACATTTATCGAACCCTTACTGGACACTACATACCGCTGCTGCTTTCGGCTATCGGGGTATCGAATGGCCCAAACCTTACTACGCGGGCAGGGATCAGTTGTATCGCTTAGCCGAAAGGACTGAAGCCATGACGGGTAAAGTCTAGTGCCCGATTTAGACGGAAGGACAGCGTTGGTTACCGGTGGTGGCAGCGGGATTGGTGCCGCTGTCACAGAGCAACTATTGAATGCGGGCGTCCGTGTGACTATTTGCGGTCGCCGTCTCCACGTTCTGAAACAGACAGCGGACCGATACGCAAATTGCTCATATGTACAGGCCGACGTTACGAATGAGAAAGCAGTAACGAACATGTTCGCGGAGCTCGGGGGTGTCGACATCGTTGTGATTAATGCCGGCGCAGCGGACAGCGCACCGATTCACAAAACAGATTTGGATCTATGGATGCGCATGATCGACGTCAATTTAACCGGCGCATACCTGGTAGCGCGCGAAGCGATAAAGGTGATCAGAAAGAAAGGTTGGGGCCGCGTTGTTATGGTTTCTTCAACAGCAGGGCTTAAGGGGTATCCCTACGTATCGGCTTATTGTGCCGCTAAACATGGGGTAATCGGTTTGACTCGGTCTTTGGCGATTGAAACAGCCAAGCTCGGCATCACTGTTAACGCGGTTTGCCCCGGATATACCGAAACCCCAATGCTACAAGATTCGATCGATAACATCGTCACCAAAACGGGTATGGACCAGGACCAGGCACGGCAAGCGTTGTTAACCAGTAATCCAATGGGTAGGGCTATCCAACCTGAAGAAGTAGCGAGCACCGTCACCTGGTTGTGCAGTGAAGGGGCGTCCTCAATTACGGGTCAAGCCATTATTGTCGCGGGAGGAGAATTGTAGTGGTCGCCAGGATAGATAAGCTGAAAAAAAAACCGCCCACCAGTAAAAACAAGCTCCGCTTGTGGATTCGTTTACTCAGAAGTACCCGTTATATGGAATCAGTTTTGCGGGCCAAATTGCGCAAGAAGTTTTCGGTGACCTTATCCCAATTCGACGTGTTGGCTGCTTTGAGCAGATCCGAAGATGGAATGATCATGTCCGAAGTTTCGAAGCTGTTGATGGTTTCCAATGGCAACATCACCGGCATAGTAGACAGATTAACCGAAGACGGTCTTGTCATTCGATCCATGCGGGGTGGAGATCGGCGTACCAATTTTCTGCGACTGACGAGAAAAGGTCAGCGAAAATTTAACCGAATGGCCGCCGCGCACGAAAAATGGATAGAGGAATTGCTGAACGGTTTCAGCGCGGACGAAGTAAGCCATCTTATTGCTGTGCTCAGTAGACTCAAGAAACCTGAAATCGACAAATAGTGATATGAATACACTGACACCTAAACATTTCAACTGGCAGATCAAGGAATCCGTCGGCGTAGTCTCGCTACGGGGAGCCGAACGTAAAAATCCACTCACGTTCGAGAGTTATGCTGAACTGACGGAGACGTTCGTTGCGATAAAAAGTGATGAGGCTGTCCGAGCAGTCGTATTCGCACCGAACGAGGGAAATTTCTGTTCTGGCGGCGACGTGCACGACATCATAAAGCCCCTGACCGAGATGGACATGAAAGGGTTGCTCACCTTCACCAGAATGACGGGAGGCTTGGTGAAAGCGATGATCGGATGTGAAAAGCCGGTAATCGCTGCTGTAGACGGCGTGTGCGTGGGTGCCGGTGCCATTATCGCGATGGCTTCTGATGTCAGATATGCAACGCCCGATGCCAAAACGGCTTTTCTGTTCACCCGGGTTGGATTGGCAGGATGCGATATGGGGGCGTGCGCCATCCTGCCCAGAATTATCGGACAAGGGCGTGCGGCGGAACTACTCTATAGCGGCCGTACTTTTTCAGCGGAAGAGGGTGAACGGTGGGGTTTTTACAATCGTGTGATTGATGCAGATGAACTGGTGAATGAAGCTATCGCGTTTGCCATCAGATTGGCTAAGGGCCCAAACTTTGCACACATGATGACAAAAACCCAGCTGCGCCAAGAATGGTCGATGACGATTGACCAGGCGGTAGAAGCTGAAGCTCAGGCGCAAGCAATCTGTATGCAGACAAAGGATTTCGAGCGAGCCTATATTGCATTTGCCAACAAGTCCAAACCGTTGTTCGAAGGTGATTGATGGCGGACGACAGTTTTCTTAAATGGCCGTTTTTCGATGAAGTACATCGGGACTTGACCTTGTCGGTCAGGCAATGGTGTGCAAACAACCTTGATAGTATCGACCACGATGATGTCGATAGTGCTTGCCGGCTGCTCGTTACGGAACTCGGAAAGTCGGGCTGGTTAAATCACACGGCCGTCGATCCAAGCCGATCTAACGATCGGCTGGACGTCAGGACGCTGTGTTTGATCAGGGAGACTCTGGCTTATTACGACGGATTGGCGGATTTTGCGTTTGCCATGCAGGGGCTGGGCGCCGGTGCGGTTTCCTTATTTGGTACGCCGGACCAAAGAAAGATTTTGCAAGACACACGTTCGGGAAAACTGATCTGTGCGTTTGCCTTGTCCGAACAGAAATCGGGTTCGGACGTTGCCAACATAGAAACGTTGGCAAAGCGGAAAGGGAGCGAATATATCCTGACTGGCGAAAAGACCTGGATCTCCAATGGGGGAATCGCAGATGTCTATGTTGTGTTTGGCAGAACCGGGGAAGCACCGGGATCCAGAGGATTATCTGCGTTCCTAGTGCCGGCCGGCAGTCACGGTTTAGAGATCGTGGAGCGACTGGATGTGATTGCACCGCATCCCTTGGCTCGGGTACGGTTTAACGGAGTCAAACTTCCACCAGATGCAATAATTGGTCAGCCCGGCGAGGGTTTCAAGATTGCGATGTCGGTCCTGGATGTGTTCAGGTCGACAGTGGGTGCGGCAGCTCTGGGCTTCGCGCGTCGTTCATTTGACGAAGCTTTAAGCCGTTGCTCGAATAGGGAATTGTTTGGTGGGCCGATGACTGATTTACAAATGGTACAAGGGCATTTAGCCGACATGGCACTTCGAATCGATGCAGCGGCACTGCTCGTTTATCGCGCTGCTTGGTGCAAGGACCAAGGGCAACAGCGAGTATCGCGTGAAGCGGCCATGGCTAAGCTGTTTGCCACGGAAGAATCTCAAAAAGTGATCGATACAGCCGTACAACTACATGGTGGTGATGGCGTTAAAAAGGGCGGTGTAGTGGAATCCTTGTATAGAGACATACGCGCCCTAAGGATCTATGAAGGGGCATCTGACATACAAAGGGTAGTCATTTCACGTCAGGCACTAGATAACCATCGGGAGGACTTATGAATACGTTGTTAGGTCCAAGTTGTCACGAAGATACATTCACCAGGAACAATCTGCCTCCTGCAGATCAATGGCCCGAACTGATGTTGGACAGACCCGAGTTCCAATATCCGGACTATCTAAACGTTGCGTATGAACTCACCGATCGGATGGTGGAGCAGGGTTATGGTGATCGGGTAGCACTTATTGGTAACGGGCGCCAGCGAACTTACAAGGAACTTACCGACTGGAGCAACCGTATTGCCAGAACCCTGGTGGAGGACTACGAGATCAAACCTGGTAACCGGGTGATGATACGTTCCGCAAATAATCCTGCCATGGTCGCGGCGTGGTTGGCTGCGACCAAGGTTGGTGCAGTGGTGGTCAATACTATGCCGATGTTGCGGGCGGCCGAACTGGAAAAAATTGTAAACAAAGCAAAGGTGCGTTTCGCCCTTTGCGACAGTCGCATAGGCGAACAATTAGAGTTGTGTCAAAAGCGCAGTGCATTTCTAGACCAAATTGTCTATTTCGATGGTACGGTCAATCACAATGCCGAGCTTGATCAGAGAGCCATGGTTAAACCGGTTACATTTGATACGGTAAAAACCGGCCGAGACGACGTCGCATTGCTGGGCTTTACATCCGGTACGACAGGTGAGCCGAAAGCAACCATGCATTTTCATCGTGACTTGTTGGTCGTGGCCGATGGCTATGCCAAACAGGTTCTTGCAGTCACTCCGGATGACGTGTTTGTAGGCTCGCCGCCCCTTGCCTTTACCTTCGGACTGGGCGGTCTGGCTATATTCCCCCTGCGATTCGGGGCAACCGCGGTCTTGCTTGAAGAGGCCACACCACCGAACCTGATAGACATCATACAGGAGTACAAAGCGACCATTTGCTTCACAGTACCTACTGCTTATCGCGTCATGTTGCAGGCAATGGATGAGGGGGCTGATTTGACCAGTTTGCGTTTAGTGGTTTCAGCGGGAGAAACATTACCACCACCAATCTTCGAAGAATGGGTAGTCAAAACCGGTGTACCTATTCTGGATGGTATCGGGGCCACCGAGATGTTGCATATCTTCATCAGCAACAAAATCGATGATGCAAAGCCCGGGTCGACTGGAACCGTGGTTCTCGGGTATGAGGCGAAGGTGGTGGATGACAATATGGAGCAAGTCGATCCTGGGGTGGTGGGAAAACTCGCCGTGCGTGGTCCTACTGGATGTCGATACTTAGCGGACGACAGGCAGACGAAGTATGTCGTAGATGGGTGGAACTTGACGGGTGATTCCTTTTCGGTGGATGAATCCGAGCACTATCATTTTGTGGCCCGATCCGACGATATGATCGTTTCGTCTGGATACAACATCGCTGGGCCAGAGGTAGAGGCTGCATTACTGTCGCACAAGGATGTGAGCGAGTGTGCGGTAGTCGGTATAGCAGACGAGGAGCGCGGTCAGATTGTCCAGGCTCACGTCGTATTGAATGAAGGTGTGGTCGCTGAAGACGCCCTTGTGAAACGGCTACAGGATCACGTCAAAGCAAGTATTGCACCTTATAAATATCCACGCTCCATTGTTTTTACCGAGAATCTCCCAAAAACGCAAACAGGAAAATTACAAAGATTTAAGTTGAGAACGTGACCTCGTGCGAGTGTAGTGACCTCGCTTGCCTAGAAGAAAGTTAGGTTTGAGGTTAAATCCATTTCTTTTAACTTTGTACTTTAAACTTTTTACTATTTTGGAGGAATCGTCCTATGTCTCAAATACTGCAACCGCCTGACTGGGCAACACCCCTTGGATACGCTAATGGCGTCGTGGCATCCGGACGGCAGGTATTTATAGCAGGTCAAGTGGGCTGGAATGCTCAGCAACAGTTTGAGTCGGATGATTTTGTTTCCCAGACAGGGCAGACTTTAAAGAATATCGTGGCTATCTTGGCTGAAGCCGGTGGGGCACCGGAACACATCGTACGTTTGACTTGGTATGTGACAGATAAACAAGAATATCTGGACAACCTCAAAGAGGTTGGCAGATGTTACCGGCAGGTTATGGGAAGGCACTTTCCGGCGATGTCGTTGGTACAGATCTCTGGATTGGTCGAAGATGGAGCCAAGCTGGAGATCGAAGCGACCGCGGTAATCCCAGAATAGAGTTTAAAGTTCAACGTTTAAAGTTTAAAGTTAGTTCACTTTTTGCTTTGGCCTTTATACTTTTTACTCACAACAACCGATAGGAGGACCGGGGTATGTCGATACTCAACAAAATACGAATAAGTGGGATTTGTTGTCTGACTGTTTTCTCCGCTGCGGCATTTTCGGTAACACCTGTGCAGGCGGCCGACGAACTGAATGCATTGGTTTGGTGTGACCACACCGACCCGGCGTTGATTCAACCGTTTGAAGAGAAGCATGGCGTTCGCGTGAACCTCAAGGAGTACGAGGGTACAGGTACGGCACTGGCTATAGTCGAACAATCACAACCGGGAGACTGGGATGTATTTGTGATCGATGGAGTTGATGTGCCTCGCGTTGTCGACGCGGGTTTACTGGCAGAACTTCCAGCAAATGAATTGCCACTCGATGATGTATTTGAACAGGTGCAGATGCGTGATGTAACCATGCGCGACGGAAAAATGTACGCCATCATGGAAAAGTTTGGTTACAACGTTGTCAGTTATAACAAAACTAAAGTCGATCCGGCGGACATGCGCGATTTGAATACATTATGGTCGGATAAGTACAAGGGGCGAATAGCAGTGTATGACTACTATATTCCCCTCATGGACCTCGTGGCACTCAAGATGGGCATGAAGCCATCGGACATTACGGCTGACGTGTTGCCAAAAATGAAAGAAGCGCTTTTTCAGTTGAAAGAAAACTCGGTGATGGTTGGTGAGGTGGTATCGTCAACTACAGCACTTGCGACAGGGGAAGCCGATATCCTCATCGGCGGAGGTGAATGGGCTGTCGCCGTAATGCAGAGCGAGAATCCGGATCTCGATTGGGTATTGCCGGATCAGGGCGGCATATTGTGGAGCCAGTCTTTGGCTGTATTTGCAGACTCAAAGCGCAAAGATTTGGCACTGGAATTCGTCAAATACGTGATGAGCCCGGAGGGACAGGCCCGGCTCGCAACCTCGTCTTGTTTCTGGGGGATGCCGGCCAACCGCAAAGCCGGTGATGTCCTCACCGCGGAACAGAAACAGGCTTTACGCTGGGACGAGCAGGCGACTTTTCTTAAGAACTCTCATCGTTACTTTATCCCGGACGCGGATCTCGATGCCAAGATGTTGGACACTTGGACGGAGTTTCTTCAGCATTAACAAACGTTTGATAAGGACGTTGTTACTGAGTTAGTCCGATGCAGGGACAATCTGGCAAGAGCAGGGGATGGGCTCTGCTCACACCGGCACTGCTTTGGACTTTGTTGTTTTTTATGATGCCCTTGCTGATTATGGGCACTTATAGTTTTTGGGAGCGTGCCGGCATGAAGCTGGTTCGCTCCGCTTCTCTAGCGAACTACGAAAAGTTTTTCGACAAGACGTATTTTGTAGGATCGCTGGTCAATTCCATCGAGGTCACCGTGATTGTCACGGTAGTCAGTGTATTGTTGGCCTATCCTCTCGCATGGATTCTGGCAGAACGGGTTCCCCGGCGCTGGCAACGCATGGCCTTAATCCTGGCCATCCTGCCATTCTGGACCTCGTATGTTGTGCGTTCCTATAGCTGGCTGTTAGTGCTATCTGAAGGGGGCATCATCTCGAATTTTCTGTTGGATGTGGGCATCACTGCTGATCCCGTTTCGTTTGCCAACAACCGTGGTGCTACAGTAATTGGCTTCGTTCATTTCTTCGTCATGTTGTTGACGTTGACCATCTACGCAAACCTGGTGCAGTTGCCACCCAGTTATCGTAAAGCTGCCGCTGATCTGGGAGCCGGACCGGTGCAAAGCTTTGTTCATATCATCCTGCCACTGACCCTGCCTGGGATTATGGTCGGGGCGTTTCTGACCTTTGTACTATGTATCGGCGACTACATTACCCCACAGATACTTGGGGGAAATCGCGAGTTGTTACTGCCGCAAACGATGATGTTACAGATATCGCGTCGCTCTGACTTTCCTATGGCATCAGCTTTGGCCATGATCTTGATGTTGGTGATCAGCGTGGTTTATATCGCCTGTGCGCGTTGGCTGAAGTTGGATAGAGTATAAACAGTGGCGCGATGACTGTGCGAACGGACCTAACCGCACTCCTCAGGCAGATACCTGCAGTGGCCTATGCCCTATTGCTTTATGGGTTTATTTTTCTGCCGGTGTTGGTATTGGTCACGTTTTCTTTCCAGGAATCAAGAGTTCCTGTGCCGCCGTTCGATGGCCCGTCGTTGCAGTGGTACCAGGCCATTTTGGAGGACAGGCGTTTAATGAGCGCTTTAGCCAATTCCATTGTCGTCGCGTTGGTGTCATCCGCGGTTTCCGTCATACTGGGATTCTTGGCAGCCTTTGCGCTCGCCCGCTTCACGTTACCCGGATCCAAGTTTTTTCAGGGCTTGTTGACCGCACCGTTAACGGTCAGCTACCTCATTATTGCCATGGGACTTCTGATCACTTTCAATGAGTTTGGCGTACCCAAGTCGCTGTTGACCATAGGCATAGGGCACGTAGTCATTAACCTGCCCTTATGTTTCGCCATCCTCTACAGCCAGATGGGTGAGCATCAACGTAACGTTGAGCAGGCTGCACGCGATTTGGGCGCTAACGAATGGCAGGTCATGTTATTGATATCCGTGCCCATGCTTTGGCCGGCCTTATTTGCAAGTTTCTTTCTCTCGGTTACGTTCTCGTGGGATGAATTCATCATTGCGTTCATGGTAAGCAAGTTTGATGTAACTCTCCCAGTGGAGATATGGAGCATGTTACGTAGTGGGCTCAATCCGAAAACTAACGCGATCGGTAGTCTCGTATTTTTATTCTCATTTGTGATTGTGTTGTTCCTTGATTTAGTCGTATTTCGAAATCGCAAGACATGAATACTCCCGCGGTAGAGTTTCTCGATATCGGTATGCGTTTTGGAGAGACGATTGCGTTAGCTGAAATTAACTTATCGATCCATGAAGGGGCTTACTTGGTCTTATTGGGCCCTTCCGGCGGGGGCAAGACGACATTGCTGAATATACTCGGTGGATTTCTCAAGCCCACGTCAGGACACGTAAAAATATATGGCCATGATGTAACCGATGTCCCTGCTGCGAAACGACCGACTGCCACGGTATTCCAGGACTATGCGCTTTTTCCGCATATGAATATTTCGGCTAACGTAGGCTTTGGTCTCAAAATGCGCAAGGTATCCGGTATCGAACGTGAAAAGCGAGTAACACAAGTGCTCGAAATGGTGGGTTTGGAACATGCTGCGGGGCAC
>JASJAT010000066.1 GCA_030066885.1 Arenicellales bacterium
CACCCCAGGCTGCGTCCCGTTGTGCTTGAATAAGATCGGTAATATCGTCAAAGACTACAACGTAACCGCCTCTATGTGACAACTTCTTACCTCTAAGTATGAGCACTTGGCGGCCTTGAGAACCGAAAATGGTGACTTCGTTTTGCCACTCGTTAAGCCGCTGCGTCATGCCGTCTTCGATCACATTAAATAGAGGTTCGAGATTCGGATGATCTTGTCGAAGCTGGTTGGCCGATTGACCGTTGGTGAACTTTACACCCAATATCTGGGCCACTGCGGCGTTTGAAGTTCTGAGGCCGTGTTTTTGATCAAACGACATCACTCCGGAAGAAAGGTTACCGAGCACCCCTTCAAGATAAGTACGCTGACTCTCTGCTTCCTTATGGCTACGGCGGGCTTTGTTTTGTGCCTTGTTAATCTGTTTAGTCATTTCATTAAAAGACTGCACCAACACCCCGAGCTCGTCCGTGCTGGTCACTGGCAACTTTTTTCCGTAGTCCCCTGCGGCCACCGCTCTCGTACCTTCGGCCAGATCTCTAAGCGGTGCGGTAATGCGCCGCGATACGAAAATAGCCGCCCAAACGGCCAACAGTGTTGCCACCAAGGCGACCAAGGTCAGAGTCAAAATGAGGCTAAATTTGAGCGGACCCCGAAAAAAGATCATCTGCTTATACTGGGCAGACACAGACTCGACACTCTCCGCCAACTCTGCGTACCTTGAGGGCAAAACTTTAAGGGCCTGCAGAATGCGTTTAGGCTCTCCGATCTCAGGCGACGCAACAGGGACTGCTATCCGGAGTTGTTGGCCGCCGCCGGATATTGGTTCCAGGCCCACGTATTCCTGACCCTTGTTCGTCTGCGAGAGTATTCTGGCATCCGGGATGCTCGGAATAAGGGGCTGCGTACTCTGTTGGCTCGACGCTATGAAACGTCCGTCTTGTGTGTACAAACTCAGTTCCAGATAGCCACCTTCGTCACTGAGCTCGCTAAGCAACGGGATAACCTCGAAGCGGTTACTCACAGTTTCTATTCGTCTGGCTCCGTCCGCCAGTTGGTCTACCGCTTCCTGCTTAATCACTTCCAAAGAAGTGGCGCCCAGTAGCAGTGAATCATTTACGGCCCGATCGATCTGGACGTCAAACCAGCTATCGACTCCTTTGCTGAGAAATTGTACGGAGAAGTGATAGACGACGGTGAGCGGAACAACAACGAGCAGTACAAACATGCCCACCATGCGTAGGGTTAAGCGTGATCCCAATACTTTGGCGCGTAACTGACGGTACAGTCGCACCAAATTAACGGCAATGAGGATCCCAAGAGAAATGATACCGAGGATGTTTACACCCAGTAGAATCGAATAAAACTCTCCAGACAACTTGGCATGCTGGGCAGCCGAAGTTAGTAGAAACAGCGTAATCAATAAGAGCAACGAAAGGATCGCCGCGGGAACGGGGCCGAGCAGAAATCTAACTATGGACTTGTTATCTGCCATGATGTCCAATCACTGGTTAGACGCCAGGAGGGTGAAAAAAAAGCGAGCGGCCGAAGGGCCGCCGGTAACTTATTTATATCAAGTCGACTACGTACCGATAAGGTGTACTGAGTTGCATCCATCTCTACGCTTTCCGGTAACGCTAATACTACAGAACGGAAAACACCCATACTTTGTAACGCTTCTGTCACCGATCCATAGGTGTCTATTTCCTCAAACTCGAGATCTTCTACCACATATCGATCTGACAAACTATGGTAACGAAGCTGTTGCCCGTTTTTATACTTGAACAGCGTTTTATCCCAAAGTATCCCATCTTTTATCAAAGCAAACTCTGTTAGCACCACTAGCGGAACACCATTTTCTACGGCGAGTTCCGCTTGCTCGCTCAAACTCAAATTGATTTTGGTCGAAACACGCAGCTCTTGTTGGACTAGGTTTGCTTGAACGTTTTCAACCACAAAATCACCGTAAACTGGTTCGAGGCAAAAACACCATACGATCGCAATCAGTAGACGATTTTTCTTTCGCGCAAACATAGCCTCAATTGTGACGTCTTAAGCCACCTTCTTTTGCATTAGTGAATAATAGAATCCATCAACTTTATGCACACCCGGCAATGTTTGTAAACCATAACGACCCTTCGTGCCCGTGGGCAGGTCCAGTTCACAGATTTTTACGTCACTGTTCGCAGCGGAAAAGCGTTCGATCTGGGCTTCATTTTCTTCCTTCAAAATGGAGCAAGTTATGTATAGCAGATATCCGTGCGAAATCAGGGTTTGCCATAAATGGTCTAGAAGCGCTGCTTGTTGTTCAACCAATTTTCCTAAGTCCTCAGGATGTCGGAGATGCTTAATCTCCGGTCTACGTCGAATTACACCAGTGCCGGTACAAGGCGCGTCGACAACAATACAATCAAACAAGGCTCCATCCCACCACGTCGATGGGTCGGCAGCATCGGCCACCAATAGTTTCGCAGCCAGACCTAACCGGGCTAAGTTATCTCTAATCAAGTCTACTCGCTTTTGACTAATATCGATGGCGATAACCTCGGCCAGCGATTGGTGTGCTTCGAGGATATGAGTCAACTTCCCCCCCGGGGCCGCGCATGCATCCAAAACTCGATTACCGGGCTGTGCAGGTAGAACATCGGCAGCCCATTGCGCGACCGTATCCTGTACCGATACCAATCCATCGGAAAAGCCCGGTAACTCATTAACATCAACAGGCTTGTCCACTAAAACACCATCCCCGGACAAAGGATCGATCACTGCGGACATATTCTTTTGACATAGCTTTTGCAAGTACGAAGAGCGGTCAATACGTTGCCGATTCACCCGCAACACCATGGGTGGCCGCTCGTTATTTGCAGATAGAATCTCACGCCAATGTGCAGGCCAAGAGTCGCTAACGCGTTCTATTATCCAGGACGGATGACAATACTTAGCGACATCAGGAAGATCGACATCGAGTTCATCTTTTCGCCTGAGGTAGGAGCGCAACACTGCATTAACCAGTCCTTTTGCCCAGCCTTTTCCCAGATGTTCGCAGGCACTCACGGTTTCATTAATACTGGCGTACACCGGTACTCTCAGGTGAGCCAGTTGATAAAGACCTACGAGGATCAACATCATCACATCCGAGTCCTTGGCACGCAGCGGTTTCTGCAGTAGCTGGTCAGCATACGCTTTTAACCTCCAGTACCACCTAGCCACTCCATACACCAGCTCCCTAAGCAGGGGCGACGGTAGTCCTTTCAATGTTTTATCCATAGAGCGACCCTGTTCAAGCATCGACAACAAGGTATGGACAGCCATTGCCCTCGTGTTAGTCACTGAAAATGTTCACCTTTTTTTACCGGATAACCGTTTATGAAATCGCCGGCAAGTAAAGGTTTTCCGCCTTCCCTTTGCAACTCTTTCAAGCTGAGCAACCCGTCACCACAGGCTACGTCGATACCCCCCTTGGCGACATTACAGATTGATCCAGGGGCAGGTTTATCACCCACTTCGTTGGCTATTTGTGCACGAAGGATGCGAATTCTCTCACCCCGATGGAAGGTAAAAGCAATGGGCCAAGGATTAAACGCCCTTACCTGGTTGCGAATATCGAATGCAGAGCGTTGCCAATTAATTCGAGCTTCCGCTTTTGAGAGTTTGTTTGCATAGGTTGCATTGCGTTCATCCTGTTGCTGTGCCTTTGTCCTGCCACTGAGGTATACGGGCAGCGTCTCGACCAACAACTCTGCCCCAACTTGCGCTAACTTGTCGTGCAGAGTCGCCGAATTATCTTCATCATCTATTGGAATTTCGCGTTTCGCGATTATTGGCCCGGTATCTAGGCCGCTGTCCATTTTCATGATGGTAATTCCACTGATCGAGTCACCGGCTTCAATCGCCCGGGGGATCGGTGCCGCACCCCGCCAGCGTGGCAGCAAAGAGGCATGAACATTCACACAACCGAACGGCGGTATGTCCAATATATGATTCGGCAGGATCAGACCATAGGCCGCGACGACCACTACCTCCGGTGCAAAGGACTGCAGCACTTTGCTTGCAGTTTCTTCGCGCAACGACACTGGTTGAATGACCGGGATTGAGTGGTCCTCGGCTACGCGTTTAACTGGACTGGCCAACAGTTGGCGGCCCCTGCCCGCGGGACGATCCGGCTGAGTGTAAACCGCGCTTATATCAATACCTGCATCAATCAGACCCTTTAACGTGGGTACCGCGAATTGAGGAGTCCCTGCAAATACAACTCGCATTGTGTTTGGTCTGACTACATCACGGGTGCGGGGGACGGAAGGGGCGTGGGTTGACGCCTTGCTTGCTTCGATAGTTTTTTACGGATCCGCTCTTGTTTCAAGCGCGACAAATAGTCGACAAAAACCTTGCCATCCAGATGGTCGACTTCGTGCTGGATGCAGACCGCGAGCATGCCAGTCGATTCAAGCTTGAACTCGGTACCATTTCTATCAAGAGCGTTTACAACAATGGAGTTGGCCCTGGTAACCGGCGCATATACACCAGGCACGGACAGGCAACCTTCTTCCGACTCCTGCTCACCCGACTTTTCGGTGATTTCGGGATTGATGAATACCTTCAAGTCGCTCTGGTCTTCCGAGATATCAATCACAATGACCCTTTTAGGGACGTTGACCTGCACCGCAGCAAGCCCGATTCCGGGCGCTGCATACATAGTCTCTGCCATGTCGTCTACGAGTTGGCGGACGACGTCATCTACGGATTCGACAGGATCTGCTTGTTTACGAAGCCTCGGATCGGGGTAGGTTAGAACATCTAAGATGGCCATTTTGATAAAACTACTGACAAACGGTATCAACGAAAAGATATTCTACTGTTTCTTGAGGCCATACTAAATGAATAGTTTGTAAATTGGAGTTGTGCCCCAGATGGGCTAGACTTGACTTAAGCTCTATGCGTTATCCAACTGAAAACAACCAAGAAAGCTGGCGATGATCCGAATGAAACGGCGAATTAGAGCCGCGCTCTTGGCCCTAGGTCTAGTGCTGGGGTCGATAAGCGGCGGGCTTTTGTATGGCGTCCATGCTGCCGAAAACGAGGCGCCAAAACTAGATCCTAATCACCCCGATCGTTATGTCGTAAAGAAAGGGGATACGTTATGGGGAATCGCTCAAAAATTTCTGGTTGACCCTTGGCGTTGGCCTGAAATTTGGCAGCAGAATCCCAATATCGAGAATCCACACCTTATTTTTCCTGGCGACGTTCTCGTGGTATCTACCGCGGCCGACGGTGAAACTCCCCAGGTCCGGGTATTACGCGAGCGTAAGCTATCGAAGCTGTCTCCCTCGGTTCGTGCCGAGAGCCTTGATGAAGCGGTCCCCACCATCCCGCCAAGCGTGATTCTACCCTTTCTTAGAAAGCCTTTGGTCATCGACCGTGGTGACCTCGACGACTCACCGTATGTCGCGGCGGGAGAAGAGGGCAAGATCGCACTGGGAAAATACAGCGTGTTTTTTGGCAGAGGTTTTGATCAAACCGAGGCGGGCAAGCTTTACCATATATTCCGTCCCGGTAAACTCTTGATCCATCCGGAAACCAATGAATCCCTCGGTATCCAGGCCCTTCACTTGGGTGTCGCCAGAGTTTTAGAACCAGGGGAAACCGCAAGGATGGAAGTCATTCTGGCGTATGAAGACATCAACCCCGGTGACCGAATGGTGCCATTACCCGAAGATATATCGCTGCCCTACTTTCAACCTCGTGCGCCGGAACGGAAAGTCTCCGGAATTATAGTGGACGCGCCTCAAGCCGTTTCCGAATTGAGTCGTTTATCGACCGTTGTCATTACTTTAGGAGAACGGGACGAAATGGAACCCGGACACGTATTGCGCATTATGAGAAAAGAGAAAAAACAAAAAGATCCGGTTACCGGCAAGCTGTTCGAACCGCCCTTACAGGAAAGCGGACTCGCCATGGTTTTCAGGACATTCGAAAAAATTAGCTATGCCCTGGTCATGACCTCAAACCGGCCCATTCACATCAACGACAGGGTAGTGACACCTTAAATTTTTCACCTAGAAACAAGGATGATTTCTTATGGACGAGACCTTCGATCATCTGTGTGATGATATCGAGGCGTGGTTACGTTTGCGCCATTGCCGAAGAGTACCGATTTCAGTTGCGTTAGCACTGGCTCAACAACTGGGTAGCGCGCACGCAGTGATGAGTGCGTCGAATTCGATCCTGCAGGACATCTCTGGCACGAAGGCTATCGATTGCCAAACGCTAAGCGCATTCGACAAACAAGCAGTACATGACGATATCAGATGGTCGCTGGCCAGCGCCCACCACCATGTTATTCCGTTTTTAGACAAAAGGTACCCGCAACTCTTACGGGAACTGCCCGACCCGCCACTGCTGTTGTACTCCAACGGGAACCCAAACTTGCTATGCTCTCGCCAGCTGGCAATTGTAGGCAGTCGTAATCCAACCCCAACCGGCCGAGAGTTAGCCTTTCGATTTTCGGCCAACTTAACTCGATCAGGTTTCACTGTTACCAGCGGCCTGGCGTTGGGCATCGACGCCGCGGCCCATTGTGGCGCTCTCTCGGTGCCCGGACCTACCATCGCGGTAATGGCCACAGGTTTAGATCGTATCTACCCGGCGCGACATCAGCACCTGGCACAACAGATTGCTCAGATCGGCGTGCTTGTATCGGAATTCCCGGTCGGCACGACGCCTAGAAAACAAGCATTTCCCCAGCGCAACCGCATAATTAGTGGCCTCTGTCTCGGCACGCTGGTAGTCGAGGCCGCCAGCAATAGTGGTTCATTGATTACCGCGCGTCTGGCGGGAGAACAGGGACGAGAAGTCTACGCCATACCTGGATCGGTGTTGTCCCCTCAATCTAAGGGGTGTCACAAACTGCTCAAGGATGGTGCCATACTGGTAGAGAACGAGACCGATATCTTAGTAGAGTTGGGGAACTTCGATCTACCGGCTTCGCCGCCCGAAATATCAACAACGTCGACTCATCAGGACGACGGACTTATCCAGTATATGGGGTACGATCCGGTTACAATCGACACTCTGGTCAATCGTAGCGGATTGACGGTAGACAAAATTTGCTCCATGCTGTCACACTTAGAGGTACAGGGGGTGGTCAAGACCATCGTCGGGGGCTACTACATCCGGGTCGAATCCTAAAGGAAAGATATGAAAGAAAACATGCTTGAAGTTCTCATGTATCTTTTCGAGAACTACATGATTGAAGGCAATGAATTTGAGCCTGACCACGAAGTATTGTCGGTCGAACTGGCTCAAGCCGGATTTGGTGATAGTGAAATCAACAAAGCTTTCGACTGGCTCGAGGATCTTTCTGTACTCTGTGAACAATCTGACACTCCGCCCACGGGTGGTAGTGACTTCGGCGTACGCTACTTTTCCCCGGATGAGGGGACAAGATTCACAAAAGAAGCACAGGGCCTGCTTCTCTCACTGCAACAGACAGGGATACTGGATGCACAAACACGTGAACTGGTTATCGATCGAATCATGGCGTTGGAAACGGACGAAATAGATATGGACCATCTAAAATGGGTCATAATGATGATTTTGTGCAACCAACCAGGTAGAGAAGATTTGTGCGTTTGGGCCGAGGAACTCGTGTTAGATGGTATTCAAGCCCATTTGCATTAAATAGAAGTTCTGCAACAATTCTAGTCAAAAACCTGCTGTAGCTCGTATGTAGCTCGGTCACGTTTACCGCGCGGTCAACTATCGATCAAGAACAGACTATGTCCAAAAATCTTATAGTTGTTGAGTCACCAGCTAAAGCCAGAACCATCAGCAAATATCTCGGTAATGGTTTCCAGGCACTCGCGTCTTATGGACATGTACGTGACCTGAAGCCGAAGACTGGTGCCGTGGATACGGAAAACGACTTCAACATGAACTATGAAGTCATTGAACGAAACAAAAAACATGTTGACGCGATCGCCAGAGCTCTCAAGAACTCAGATTCACTCTATCTAGCCACCGACCCCGATCGCGAAGGTGAAGCGATATCCTGGCACCTCTGCGAGTTGCTTAAAGAACGCAAAGTTTTAAACGGCAAGGACGTCCACCGGGTCGAATTCTACGAATTCACCAAAGACGCCATTCGTGATGCGGTACATCATCCACGCCAACTCTCGAACAGTTTGATAAATGCACAGCAAGCAAGGCGCGCCTTGGATTACTTAGTGGGTTTCAACCTATCGCCGTTGCTGTGGAAAAAGATCAGCCCTGGATTGTCCGCTGGCCGGGTACAAAGTCCAGCACTGCGGCTCATAGTGGAGCGCGAGGAGGAGATCGAAAAGTTTAAGTCTCAAGAGTACTGGACTATCGAATCCGATCTACAACACGATGAAAAAAACTTCGTCGCCAAACTTACTCACTACAACAATACCAAGCTAGAGCAGTTCTCGATTACCAACGAAAAACAAGCAGTCGATATAGAAAAAAATCTTACGCAATTAGCACAAGGGCAGCTGGTCGTTATCAACGTCGACAAGAAACAGCGCAAAAGAAACCCAGCCCCACCCTTTACGACTTCAACGCTGCAACAGGAAGCTGCCCGAAAACTTGGTTTCGGTGCGCAAAAAACAATGCGCACAGCGCAGCAACTCTATGAGGGTGTGGAAATAGAAGGTGAGTCGGTCGGTTTAATAACTTATATGCGTACCGATGCCGTAAACCTTGCCCAAGAAGCGGTGAGCCAAATACGTGATTTCATACAACGGCGTTTTGGCTCAGATAATGTCCCCGATAAACCGCAAATCTATAAGAACAAATCAAAGAATGCGCAAGAAGCCCATGAAGCCATTCGCACAACTTCTGCTACACGAGTACCTGAATCGATTCAGGCCGCGCTGACTGACGATCAATACAAGTTATACCAGTTGATTTGGAAAAGAACGATCGCCTGCCAAATGATTCACGCCACACTCGATACCGTCGCGGTGGATTTCGAAGCGGGCAAAGGAAACGTATTTAGAGCAACCGGATCTACTGTTGTACACCCGGGTTTTCTAGCGGTTTATGAAGAGGGTATCGATGACGCCAAACAAGAGGCAGAACAAAAAATTCTTCCGCCTCTCTCCGTTGGTGATAAGGTTAAGCTCGATACTATTAGACCGGAACAGCACTTTACTGAACCCCCGCCACGATACTCAGAAGCCAGTTTAGTGAAAACCCTGGAGGCCTATGGCATAGGCCGACCGTCCACGTACGCGACGATCATGTCTACCCTGCTGCAGCGTGAGTACGTCACCTTAGAAAACCGACGGTTCCAGCCGACTGACATGGGGCGGATCGTGAACACATTTTTATCGACGCACTTCACGCAATACGTGGATTATGAATTTACCGCGAGAATGGAGGATCAATTGGACTCCGTTTCACGCGGCGAACAAGACTGGGTACCGGTCATGCGAGATTTTTGGGAACCTTTCAAACACCGAGTGGATGAAAAGGCTAGCGTGCCGCGTGAAGAGGTGGCCCAGGCCATCATGCTTGGAACTGATCCTAAATCTGGTAAACCAGTAAGTGTACGCATTGGACGCTATGGTCCTTTCGCTCAAATAGGTACCAAGGATGATGAGCAGAAGCCGCGTTTTGCCGGGCTGCGGCCTGGTCAAAAAATGAACGAAATCACGCTGGAAGAGGCTTTAGAACTGTTCAAGCTACCACGTGAACTGGGGGTGAGCCCGGATGGTGAAAAGATATCTGCCAACATAGGTCGTTTTGGTCCGTATGTAAGATACGACGATAAATTCGTCTCCATCAAAGACGACGATCCGTATACGATCACCCTGGAGAGGGCTCTGCAACTCGTGGCTGAGAAAAAACAGGCCGATGCGAACAAAATTATCAAGCAATTTGACGGCACCGATATTCAGATCCTACGTGGCCGCTACGGCCCCTACATTACCGACGGAAAAAAGAACGCCAGAATCCCCAAAGGCGCCGAGCCTGAAAGCCTTGAACTAGATGAATGCAAAGCCCTGATTGAAGCCGCACCTGCACGCCGTGCGCGAAAGACCAAAAAGAAAACCTCAAAGAAAAAAGCAACTAAGAAGACAGTAGCTAGTAGTTAGCTGAGAGTTTAAAGTTTAAAGAACACGGCTTCAACGTACAGACTTCTTACGATTTTGCCTCCTTAGTCCTAACTAGTCTTATTGAGAAAAGACTAAGGTATTGCAACAAAATAAAGATACAGGCTTATGTCGAAAGTGGCGTTGTCCTATACACTTTTTACTTTAAACTTTTATCTTTATTACTCACGTAGACGCCAACATCTCTCTGGCTCGCGGTAACGACAGGCGTCGCATGGGTTGTCCATCCACCGGGCATAGAGGGGCTTCGCGAATATCTTTTGGAGCGAAGGCTAAAAGCTCTACATTCACATCCTCGCAAGCAAAGCGAAAGGCAGGTATTAACGCGTAGCGCTTTCGGCGAAAGCGAACCCGCTTGTCAAAACATTCATAGGGGATGGCGTATTCTAAAAAGCTGTTTGTTATCTCTTCTGGAGAATCCGCGAATAAATGGAGCTCGACTGGAGTCTTGTCCGTTACGATGCCCCGCAATAGAGGGCCGACCACCCTTGGGTTATAGGAGCTAAACATTTCCATAGTTTCAGTCGCCAACCGCCACAATAGACGGCAGCGGTCGGCCCATACTTCCGCGTTGAATAGCCGCAGTCTTTGTTTCAATGCCTGCTCAATCTCCCGGTTACTGGGTAAGGGAAAGCGGCGACCCAACCCCAACCTTTCCACAGCTTTGGTCTTTGCTACTTGAAAGTCACGAATGCCCTGTTGGTCCATGATGCGCGCTGCTTCTTCACACACTGCCAGGCGATTCATTTCAAACGATCCCGAATGGGCTGGTATACGACGTCGGCTTTTCATGGTGCTTAGAATAACCCTTCTGTTGTCGTTTCCGGCTGTTGCAACACGGTCGGCGTAGCGTCGATCGTTTCTCCGGGAACATTGATGACCGATGACGCACCCGGAGCATTAGAAGCAAGAAAGTATTCCTGGTACCCATTGGGGTGTCCCTGCGTAACGGCCTTACCAGAATCTTTATCTACGTATCTGGCTACAACATTGTCCGGGGGTCGCAATGATTTTTCCCGTAAACCAGTTAAGGCGACTTTCATGTAGTCAATCCAGATTGGTAGGGCGGCTTTGGAACCCGCTTCTCGTCGACCTAAGGTCGAGGAATCATCAAAGCCAACCCACACGGTCGTAACCATGTCCTGATTGAACCCAGAAAACCATGCGTCACGAAAATCGTTGGTGGTGCCCGTCTTACCGGCCAGGTCCTTCCTTCCGAGCTGTTGCGCTCGCCGGGCGGTACCGGACCGGACGACTTGGTGCAGCATATCGGTGATTAAGAAATGATTGGCAGAGTCTATTACCTGTTGTGCATCCAGATGTAGTTCGGTAACGGTAGATTTAGTACCATTCGTTTGCTCCTGACCACAAGCACGGCAAACCACCGATGGCGCGGCTTGCTCAACGATGTCTCCATACTGGTTCTCTACCCACTTAATAAAGTAGGGCTCTATCCTGTATCCCCCATTTGCAAATACTGCATATGCCCGTACTACGTTAATCGGAGTTATAGTGCCCGACCCCAGCGCCAAGGAAAGGCCATTAGGTAGCGTCTCTGGGTCAAAACCAAACTTGGCTAGATGGTCGAGGGCTGCCTCGATACCGATAGCCCTCAATATTCTGACCGAAACTAAATTCAAAGACAGGCTTAAAGCTTTGCGGAGTCGTGTGGGGCCAAAAAATTTGCGGCTGTAGTTTTGCGGTCGCCATACAGTATCTTGCGAGGTGTCTTCAACGACTATAGGTGCGCCGCTAACTAGAGTTGCGGGGGTGAATCCGTGATTCAATGCGGCAGAGTATATAAAGGGTTTAATATTTGAACCGGGTTGACGTTCGGCCTGCGTGATTCGGTTAAACTTGCTGAGGTAGAAATCAAAGCCACCAGTCAACGCGATAATGGCACCATCATTCGGTCTCAAAGAAACAAGTCCTCCAGATACTTCAGGTAGCTGTGACAATCGCCATATTTCACCTTCATGCTCGACATAAATCACATCACCAGCCGCTATGACATCGGATGTGGTTTTCGGTTTTGGCCCTACCTTGTCTACCGTTAGGTACCGTTTAGCCCACGATAGACCTTTCCAAGAGATATCAACGACCTGTCGCCTCTTGGTGTAAACAGTAGCAGTTTGTTCAGCGACAGCGATGACTATGGCGGGAACCAGCTCACCACTCGCAGGTATCTGCGATAACGCATCGTCCATTTGCGCTTGAGTGGTGGACTCATTCAGCTCGTATCGATGTATCGGTCCACGGTAACCGTGACGCCGGTCGTAGGACTTCAAACCGTCACGCAACGATTTTTGTGCCGTCTGTTGATACTCTCCGTTGACTGTGGTGTAGACCCTGAATCCACGCCAATAAGCTTCCTCTCCATATTTTTCCAGCATGTGATCCCGCACCATTTCAGCAACGTAAGGTGCCTCAATATCCACTGGAACGGCATGTTTACTTGCACTAATTGGAGCTGCCAGGGCTAGCTCTAATTCCTCTTTATCTATATAGCGCGAACCGTACATCCGCCTTAAGACGTAGTCGCGTCTTTTTTGAGCTCGCTCCGGGCTGGTCAAAGGATTGTCGCGAGAAGGCGCCTTAGGTAAACCTGCAAGTATCGCCATCTCTGAGACAGTGAGTTCGTCAAGCGATTTTCCATAATAGACTTTCGCCGCTGCAGCGAATCCGTAAGCCCTGTGTCCTAAAAATATTTTGTTGATATATAGTTCAAGAATTTGATCTTTAGTTAGTGCGCGTTCCAAGCGAAACGCCAACATAGCCTCTCTTATTTTCCGGGTGTAAGTTTTTTCAGGGGTTAGAAAAAAATTGCGGGCAACCTGCATGGTGATCGTGCTCGCTCCCTGTTCGTGGCTACCCGAACGAACATTGGCAAGCGCGGCCCGCACCACACCCATGAAATCAACTCCCGGGTGCGAATAAAAACGATCATCCTCCGCCGCTAAAATGGCTTGTACTAATTTGTCAGGAACTTGTTCGATGTGGATTGGTTCCCGTCTTTCTTCACCAAATTCCGCCATGAGTTCGCCGTTGGATGTATACACCCTTAGCGGCACTTTGAGCGGCACATCTTTGAGTGAATCGACTGAGGGTAGATCCGGTAACAGGGTGAAGGTAAACACGGCCACCGCTACCATCGCGGCGATTACCAGCCCAACAAGAACGCCAAAAAATTTAAGGACAAATCGCACTACTACTGCTGGACCCAGGACGAAGACGGTCTAAGCTTACCATAGGGCTAATCATAGGCTGATAAATGGCCCGACAAATACTGTCAATTTGCGTAGCCATGGACTATAGTTTGTATAATTCATGTAAATTGGCATATTGTGCACATAACTCATGGAAATTTAAGGAGGAATTCTGAAATTTCTCAGAAAAAAGCGACCCCCGCTTATCGGTTTAGATATTAGTTCTTCAGCGGTCAAAATGCTGGAGCTCAGCAAAAGCGGTGCCCATTATCGGGTAGAGCGCTACGCGGTCGAGCCCTTGCCTCAGAACGCAGTAGTGGAAAACACCATTACTGAAGTCGAGCAGGTGGGACGCGCCGTAGATCGATGTGTAAAACGATCCGGAACAAAATCGCACCACGCGGCGGTAGCGGTATCCGCCTCCCATGTGATCACCAAAACCATCACCATGCCGGCTGGCATGCGCGAACAGGAACTAGAGCAGCAAATCGAACTAGAGGCCGACCACTATATTCCTTATCCGCTGGAAGAAGTTAACTTGGATTTCGAAGTCATCGGACCCTCTGAGGCAAACGCCAACGAAGACGAAGTTGTTATCGCAGCATGTAGAAAAGAGATAGTAGATGACTACATCGCTGTGATCGGACGACCAGGGTTACAACCAAGTGTCATAGACGTGGATGCGTTTGCGATGGAAGCGGCGTACTCACTGATCTCACGACACATGCCTGGCGGTGGAATGGAGAAAGTGGTCGCGATACTCGACATCGGTGCGACCACCACGCATATGAACGTGATGCATAACAATCGATCCATTTACACTCGCGATCATACTTTTGGTGGACGCCAATTAACTGAAGAAATTCAGCGCCGCTACGGACTGTCATTCGAGGAAGCCGGGTTAGCAAAGAAAGTTGGCGGCCTTCCGGATAACTATCAAACCGACATACTGCAACCTTTTCTCGAGGCAATGTGCCAAGAAACGATGCGCGCGTTGCAGTTTTTCTATTCGTCTACACCGCACAACAGTGTGGATCAGATCCTTCTTGCCGGTGGTTGTGCACAAATCGCAAACGCCGACGAACTCATTGCTAATCGTGTAGGAGTTCCAACCACCATAGCCAATCCGTTTGCCAGCATGTCCGTGGCTTCCCGCATAAAGCCGCAACAGCTCAGTGCTGACGCATCATCATTGATGGTTGCCTGCGGACTGGCGATGAGGAGTTTTGACTCATGACTACGCGTATCAACCTTTTACCCTGGCGTGAAATAAGAAGACGCGAGCAGGACCGTCAACTACTTTCGATCTCTATCGGTACCTGGATCTTGATGGGCCTGGTTGTGTTTTACGCCCAATGGTACATGAACGACACCATTGATCATCAAAACACCAGAAACAACTTCGTCAAGAACGAAATTGCCAAGCTGGAAAAGCAAATCGAGGAAATAGAGGAACTTCAAAAACGTAAGGAAGCGCTGGTAGCGAGGATGGAAATCATTCAACAACTCCAACGTGATCGAACCCAGATAGTGCATGTCTTCGACGACCTGGTCCGCAAGCTGCCAAAAGGAGTGTATTTCACCTCGCTGACAAAAAAGAAGAATGCCATAAATCTCGATGGCTTTGCGCAATCCAATGCCCGTGTGTCGGCGTTGATGAACAATCTCGACTCCTCCGAATGGTTCACCAACCCCAGCCTCGATGTCATAAACGTGACCCCACAAGGCGGATCGCGTATTAGCAAATTCACAGTCAAGGTTCGCG
>JASJAT010000067.1 GCA_030066885.1 Arenicellales bacterium
CGAGACGCGCCGTGCCAACGGAGATGTTAGTCGGGCACCCACCTACATATTTGGCAAACGTTTGCATGTCTTCCAGACGACCGCCAACCTGCTCTCCATAGAGGTCTACCGAAGACCGTCCCAAACAAATGACATCAAGTGATTGTGTATTCATGATCGTTGCCGTTAGTTGCTTCCGTTGCTTTCCATGAGCTTGTGCCCAACGGTCATAACCAGCGCCTGCGCCAAGCAAAGTGGGGCCGTTAACGTCCGAAATGCTTTTCCTTCCTCTTCATGGGTTTCCAACACCGACTCACACTGAAGCGCTAAAGGACTCACCGGACTGTCTGTTATTGCCACCGAGGGAATTCTGTTCTGCACCATGTCACCAACCAGTTTCACGACATCTGGGGAATAGGGGCGAAAACTCACTGCGAGTAACGCGTCGTGCTCAGTGGCCAGACGTGCTTCCCGTTCAGTGAGGCCACCAACACCATCAAGTAACCGACATGGAATCTCCAGACCGGTCAAAGCATAAGCAATATAGAAAGCCACTGGGAATGCCCGTCCACGAGCCAGTATGTAGATGGTGGTTGCGTCCAGCAATTTTTGGGCGGCGTCACTAATAATACTGGCGTCTATTTCTTGACGAAGTTGTTCTAACGACGCCGTACCATCATCAATGAAGTCATTTAAGATTGCTTCGGCCCCATCGAATCCTGGCCGGCTTTGCCGAAGTACACGCAGGCGTTCGCGATAGCTTGGTGCTTCGGTGATGAGCCGTGACCGGAAGACTTTTTGCATGGCGCTAAAACCATCGTAGCCGAAGGTTTTTGCAAACCTCACTATACTGGAAGGTTGCGCATCGACCTGGGCCGCGATACTGGTTATAGTGGATAACGCGGAGTCGTTGGGTTTCTCCAGAAGAAATTGTGCAATTCTGCGTAATTGACCGCTCAACCCGGGGTAGCGGTTCATGATCTCCAGTTTCAGCTCGTCGAAAGATTGCGGTGGAACAGTTTGCTCATCAATTTCCGTGGCCATGGGTTATACCGTTCATTAAAGTTGAATGTTGAAAATCACCGCTAGTGGTTAAGAATAAATTTTCTATATATTGACAGAAAGTGAAATTTCTTTCAATATTAGCCTAAATTAAGTTAAGGTCCACCGGAGGGTGAATACATGACAGTAAAAATTGGTGTTATTGGTATTGGCATGATGGGGCACGGGATCGCCGGTAATCTAATGAAAAACGGCTATCCAGTCACAACCATGGCACACCGGAACAAGGAACCGTTGAAAGATCTTGTCGAGAAGGGTGCAACCGAGGCTAGCTCGGTCCGGGCGATTGCCGAGGAGACTGATGTCGTAATCATCTGCGTGACTGGTGCGCCAGAGGTTGAGTCTGTTGTGTACGGCGAAAATGGTCTGCTGGCAGGCGTCAGGGAGGGCATGGTTATTATGGACTGTACAACCAACGAGCCGGCGATGACGGAACGTGTACGAGCAGATCTGGAAGCACTCGGTGCCCAGTTGGCTGACGTTCCCCTGGCCTTGACACCAAAAGAGGCGGAGGAAGGTACTCTCAATGTCATGGTCGGCGCTTCCGATGAACTCTTCGCTTGCATCGAGCCTATTGTCCAAACTTTCGCAGGTAATATTGTTCACACAGGCCCTGTTGGTACCGCGATTCGAACCAAGCTCACGTACAATTTTATGGCCATGGGAATTGTGGCTTTGGTTTCTGAGACGCTTTGTGCCGCTGCGGCGACCGGTCTTGATCTTAAAAAGTTCTACGACACCATATCCGGTGGCGGTGCCAATTGCGGCATCTTCCAACGCATCGTTACACGGTTGATAGAAGAAGGGGACTACGCAGGACTGATGTTTTCTGTGGACAACGCTGCGAAGGATCTTACCTATTACACTCGTATGACAGACAATGTGCCGCTTACTGGAAACCTGGGCAACGCGGTGCACCATGCTTTTATTCAGGCAGCAAACATGGGCTTAGGTGATGACTATGTCGGTGCCCTGATCGAAGCTCAGTCGCGGCTCAACAACACCAAGGTAATCTGAGCTAAGAAAGCCCTGAATCGATTACTGTCTTTCTTTTGTATCGGCGGTCAAAGAACTGCGAGCAGTTCATCAGACAGTCTTTGTGTTGGGCTACCCGGATTGCCCAGCCGACTGGACAGATCATTGGCAGCTCGCCTTACCGCATCACTCAACTTCGGAAGGTTTTGTAGCCCGATGCGCCAAACTGGGCCCGAGATCCCAATTGAACCGACCACTTGTCCGGTAAGATCGAATACGGGTGACGCGAGACAACGGGCCTCCTCGTTAAACTCGGCATCATCATAAGCGATCCCATTCTCCCGCACTTGTGCGATCTCTAGCATTAGTCGCTCGCTGTCGGTAATTGTCTTGGTGGTGTACTCGGTGAGTTCATGGTGTTCGAGAAACGCATTAAGTTGTTCGTCTGAGAGACCGCCGAGAATTGCTTTACCAACTGCCGTCGCATGTGCCGGGCGAACGGCCCCAATTCTCTCGTTCATTCGTACCTGTGCCGATCCTTCCCGCTTATCGATGATGACAACGCCTTCAGAAGTACGCACTGCGATGTGGCTGTTTTCACCGGTTTCACGTGCAAGATCTTCTAAGATGGGAGCCGAGATTCGAGCGAGTTCGACATCATCCGTTGCACCGCGTGCGAGGGCAAAGAGGTGGGCGCCAACGTGATAAGTCTTGTTTCGCTGGTCCTGTTGTAACACACCTAACGACACCATGGTCTTAATAAGGTGAAAGGTAGTGCTGTTGTGTAGACCCACCGCTTTACTGATCTGGGCCAGGTTAAGCCCTTCTGGATTGAGGCAAACAGCTTCTAGCACAGAAAACGCACGGCGTAAGGACTGGACGCCAGGTTCCTTAGGTTCCTTTTTGGATGTTTTCGGGTTCATGGTCTCTTCACGGTCTACCACCTAGACCGCCATCAACGTTGATGATAGAGCCGCTGACGTAAGAAGCGCGATCGGAGGCTAGGAACACCACCATATCCGCTATTTCCTCAGGGCGGCCCAGCCTTCCCATAGGTAGTCGGCTCACGAACTCCTGCCAACGGTTTGCATCACCTAATTCTTCTTGAGCCCGGTGACGAAGGATGTTGGCAGCACGATCGGTATCCGTGAGCGATGGGTTGACTCCGATCACGCGAACCCCGAAGTCGACTGAACGTGCGCCCAAGCAACGACTAAACGCCATTAGAGCCGCGTTGCCGGTGCTTCCTGCGATATTTAAAGCATCAAGACGGATTCCGGCCATACCGATGATGTTTATGATGACGCCACTTCCCCGTGCCTTCATCTGTTTGTAGAACAGGCGAGCAAGATTAATGAATCCAAAAACCTTGAGTTCCCACCCCAAGCGCCAATCCTCATCCGAGAGCACATCTATTTCTCCAGAGGGAACAGCACCAGCCACATTAACCAGGATGTCCGCCCCTGCGAATGCCTCTGCCACCGCATCCTGTTGTTCTGGCAACGACAAATCGTAAGCAGCTTGACGGACCGTAACCCCATGAGTTGATGAAAGTTCCTCAGCCGTTGCCGCTAAAACCTTTTCGTCACGAGCGGTTAAGTCCACGTCGGTGCCTTCGGCTGCGAAACCCCTCGCTATTGCTCGTCCGATGCCTCTACTTGCGCCTGCGATTACTGCTCGTTGTCCTGTCAGGTTAAGTTGCATGACACCCGCTTCCGGTTAGCCAGCAAAGCTTTGCGGATGCTCTCGCATCCAACTAGCGAAGTCCGCAATAGCTGATTCAAGTGTGAAAGTCGGTGCGAAGCCGAAATCTTCCTTCATCCGTTCGCAGCTCAGAGGGCCGCGTAACACGGTAAAATCGGTCCACGGTTC
The DNA here is from genome assembly GCA_030066885.1 of Arenicellales bacterium. Classification (GTDB taxonomy): domain Bacteria; phylum Pseudomonadota; class Gammaproteobacteria; order Arenicellales; family JAANXG01; genus JAHEKE01. The sequence continues at coordinate 3,889 of JASJAT010000067.1, forward strand.
GGCGCCGGGACCCACTGAAACGTCCGCCTCAGGTATGACCGTGCGAATCGCATCGAAAACCCGGTGAGTTGTGTAGTTCTCACCGGAACCCAGGTTATACGCGGTGTGATTGAGTTGATCGGCTTTATAGGCTTCGAGAAGCCCCAACGCAACGTCGGTCACATAGGTGAAGCTGGCAGCAAAGTCACCGCCGGTGGGAGCGTCAACCTTCCCACTGTGCAACGCTAACTTCAGATATTCTGGGATGGGTCCACGCGGCCCGTCGAATTCTCGGGGAACTAATGGTGGACCGAAAACCCAAGAGATGCGTACCGAAGCGGCGGAAAGGTCGTACATGTTCGCATACATCGCAGTAAGAATCTCACCGCACCGTTTAGTACTGGCATAAAGGGTCCGCGGTGAAGGCGGCTCAGTCTCCGGAATGGGTTTGGTTTTATCTTTCCATTCTTGGTATACAGCACCGGTGCTGACGAAGATAAAGCGTCGCCAATCGTGCTGACGTGCTGTCTCAAGCAGTAGCTGAGTTGCCAGCACATTGCTGTTGAAGGTCCGCATCGGTATTGGTGCACCTATCTTGTCATTAGGTATAGCAGCGGGATGGATGCAGCCGTCGATGTCATACTTGCCAGCCACGGTGGCAACCTCAAACGGATCACTTAGATCACACCGGATCCAGGTTACTTTGCCCCCCAGTGCCTCAGCATCTTCAGTTCGGAAAGTGTTTAAATACTGCGCGATAACAGGTATACCCTGGGCGACCGCTTGCTTCACTGTCTCGTACCCAACGTGCCCCATGGCCCCAGTGATTAACAGTGCCATTATTCATCCTCCGGTGGGCTAGTGATCACGTAAAAGATTAAATCGGACAATCCCGTGTTATATATCGCGTGCTCGACACCTGGCGGTATAAATACCGTATCCTGGGGTCCAACCACATGACGTTCGCCATCGATTTCCATCAGCCCTTCGCCCGATTGGATGTGATAAATCTGTTCCTGGATCTTGTGTTTATGGGGGGCCACGTAACCCTTCGGCTGGTAGCTGGAGATGCGAAAATCGAATATCTTGGTCTGGGCGTTCTCCGGTCTAACCAGCATTTTGGAGAAAGCGTCGTAGTGACCCGGCGGCTCCTCCCACAAGATGGAAGCGCCGCGTCGTATGACTGCATTGTTAATAATTATGTCTGGCACCAGGAGATCCTCCTTAAAAGTTCTTAGTGATTGCATGTTTTCGGTAGGCCTCGATATTGGCCGAGAGTCCTGCTCGAAGATCGAATTGCGGCACATAGCCAAAGACCTCTCGGGCTCTGCTGCAGTCGAGAGCACCTTTGCGAGGGATGTCCACCGTGCCAGCATGCTTGTAAACACCGGGTCCGATCGATATGTCTGCCCCAGGCACGAGTTCACGAATAATGTCTACCATGTTGAATAGTGTCGGTGATGTACCACTGGCGATATGATAGGCGTCGTATTGGTGCCGAGGATGATCGAGCGCTAGCAAAGTGCCGGTGACGAAGTCGTCAATATAAGTGTGGTCAATAGCGGAATCACCGCCGGTTGGCAGGTGCAGGGATCGACCGTCCACAGCTGCCTCCAACAAATCTCGCGGTACACGCATGCGAGGGAAATCCGGTCCGTACACCCAAGACGTGCGCAGGTTGATGCATTCCAATCCGTTGACTAAATGATAGGTACGGCCCAAATGTTCAACGGTAACTTTGGTGATGCCATAAGCGTAGAGGGGATTCATCGGATGATCTTCGGTAGCTACGTCCGTCTCGAACTCTCCGTAAGTTTCCTCTGAGCTGATATGGATCACTCGAGTTATACCGTACAGGCGCATCGCTTCGAACAGGTTAATAGCGCCACCGACGTTGATTCGGAATACACTTGATGGGCTGCCCAGGGAAGCAATCACGCCGACGACAGCGGCGCAGTGAATAACAGTATCCGGCTTCTCGGTTTGAAATACCTGGCAGACGTTGGCCATGTCTGAGATGTCGCCTTGGCAGATGAGAATGTTGGTATTGTCCTCCGCCTCGCGGACCAAGCTGTCCGGGAAAGCCATATCGAAAGCGATAGCGATGTCCCCACGTGCGGCGAGTGATCTGCATAACGCGGCTCCAAGGAACCCACCACCTCCGGTTACCAGTACACGCATATCTTTCTCATCCCCAGTTGCTTATGTCGCTGACAACACTCACAGATTAAACAGAATGAGTCGTTCGTCCGTCATGTCCTTGATGGCGTAGCGAGGACCTTCTCGGCCGATACCGGATTCCTTAACCCCACCGTAAGCGAGCTGGTCCGTTCGCCACGTGGAGGTTCCATTAATAATCACGCCGCCGGCGCGAATTTCACGAGCAGCCCGCATGGCAGTCGTAGTGGAGTCGGTGAATATGCCGCATTGCAGACCATAAGGACTGGCGTTGATCCGCGCGATTGGGTCAGCAAGATCTGTGTATGGGATGACATTAGCAACAGGTCCGAAAACTTCGTCGCAAACGACTTTCATGGTCGGCTGAACTTGGGTTAATAGCGTCGGGGTAAACTGAGCACTAGTTCGTTTACCACCGGTGACCAGTTCTGCTCCCGCGTCGACTGCTTCTTTTACCCAATGCTCAACGCGAATGGCGGCGGTCTCATCGATCAAAGTTCCAACATCGGTAGTCTCTTCCAGGGGATCCCCTACCACGAGTTCCTGCATAGCAGTCGAGATCGCTTCTACTAGTGGACCTCGTAATTTTGCATCTACGTAGATATTCTGTACGGATATACAGCTTTGACCGGCCAGTCGAGTAGCGTTAACGGCAATTACCGGGGCTATCCTCTCAACGTCTGCGTCCTCGCAAACGATAGTCGGGCCGTTGCCGCCGAGTTCCAGCGCTACGCGTTTTAATCCACTGGACGCTTTGATCTCGGCACCCGCGCGGCTAGAACCTGTAAAAGTGACAAAATCGATACCTGGATCCTGAACAAGTTTTCGGCCCACATCGGCTCCACCGTGTACAACGTTGATGAAACCTTTTGGCGTACCGGCATCGACAAACATCTCAATTAATTTATGAACGACCAAGGGACATTGCTGCGGTGGCTTAAGGACTACAGCGTTGCCGGCAGCAATGGCAGGTGCAAGTTTATGACAAGTCAGGTTAAACGGTGCATTGAAGGGTGTGATTGCACCGACGACACCAACCGGAAAGCGCATTAGTAAAGCCACTTTCCCATGGCCCATGGCGCTGCCGTCGAGCGGCACGTGCTGTCCTTCAATTCGGATCGCTTCCTCCGCGGAGAGCTGAATTGTATCCTGTGATCGTTTGACTTCGGCTCGCGCATCCTTGACGGCCTTACCGGTTTCTCGGGCCATGATCGTACCGACCTCGTCGAAACGTTCAGCGATAAGATCGCCCACACGCCGAAGCAGGGCAGCCCGCTCATAAGCCGGCATTGCAGCAACTTCGCCCGCTGCTCGCCTGGCGGCGTCGATGGCGGCATCGACCTCGTTATCACTGGCGTTGACCGCGCGCGACACAATGTCACCACGGTATGGATCAACACTGTCAAACGTGTTGGCGCTTGCCGTCCATTCACCATCGATCAAAAGAGGGACGGTCACGGTCTGATTCTGTAGCGGTGCATCCATTGTTTATCTACCTAAGGTGTCCAGGGTTCACCAAATACGGGCTCCGGATGTTGCAGCGGCGGAAGTTCCCAAGTGCCGACGGAGGGTGGCTTTACATTCGGCTCCACATGCAAATCGATGACCCAGGGTTTATTGCTCTTGATGGCCTGATCTAGGGCGTCGCGGAAGTCGTCAGAGCGACTCACCTTAACGCCGTCGATGCCGTGTGCTTTGGCGACGGTAGCGAAATCCGGGTTGTAAGGTACGTCGCTATCGCCGCGGGTAAAACTGGTGCCAATCTCCCGACCGTTAAATGCACCCAATTGCAGGTCTCGAATCGCACCCCAATTAAAGTTATTCCAGATAACCCAGATCGCCGGGATGTCGTATTCTGCCGCGGTGCAGAGCACATGTGGGGTCATGGTAAATCCACCGTCACCGACGACTGCAACGCACGCCTTGTCGGGTGCAGCGAGTTTGGCACCGAGTACACCGCTTACACCGAAACCCATGGCTGAGAATCCCCAGCTGTTTAACATCGCCTGTGGGCGACGGGCTGACCAAAACTGCATAAACCAGTTGTGGTGGGCTCCTGAATCGGCAACCAAAATGCCATCCGATGGCATTATTTGTTGCACATCACGTACTATCCTTTCGGGTCGCATCGGGTTGCTGTCGATTTCAAAATTAGGTGCGATGGTTTCCTGCCAACGGGCTTTCCACTCGCTAATCTGGGTGCCCCAAGCCTCACTTGCATCGTTCGCACCTTTGCCGCGGCGATCCAATTCATCCAATACCTGGCGTAGAAACGTCCGTGCATCTGCGGCGATTCCAAGGCTTACATCGTAGTTGCGACCAATTTCCTGAGCGTCTATATCTAAGTGCACTAATTTTGTCGGAGGGATATTCCAGGAGTACCCGGGTATCCAAGAACTGGCCGAGCGATCATCAAACCGCGCACCCAGGGTTAGCAACACGTCGCAGTGTCGTCCTGCCTGATTAGCTGGGTAGGTCCCGTTGCGACCAATGAAGCCGAGGCTCAACGGATCCGTCATATCGATTGTGCCCATACCGTTGGGTGAGCTAACTACTGGGATACGCAAACGATTTGCCAGCGCTGTCAACTCAACTCCCGCTTCTGAAAGGGTTACGCCATGCCCAACGAAGATGAGTGGGCGCTTTGCTTCTGTCAGTAAGTCGACTGCTCGAGTTAGATCTTCGGGTGAAGCGCCAGTGCGTGAAGTTAGACCATTGCTGCCCGATTTCGGCACGTCAACGTTATCCTCCTCTTGGAATAGGTTGTACGGAATATCAAGATTGACTGGGCCTGGTCTTCCGGCGGTTAGCAAAGCAGTGGCTTGTCGCAATGCAAGCGGAAGCATGTCTACTCGCGTGGGCTGAAACGATCTCTTTACATAGGGGCGAATTACATCTGGAAATCCGGCCTGGCGATAATGATATGTCTCCTGGAAAGGTGCACGATTGAATTGTGATGTCGGTACGTTGGCTGTTATGGCCAGGAAGGCAGATGAGTCTGCTTGTGCGCACGCCAGAGACATAGGTAGGTTCGCAGAACCTGGGCCACAAGAGGTGAGGGTGGCTACCGGTTTATGGGATACCCGGAAGTAAGCATCGGCCATGTGGCCGGCCGTTTGTTCGTGTCGTGGTGATATCAACCGGATCTTGTCCTGTCGATCGTACAGCGCATCCAACATGCCTACGTTGCCATGACCACAGATCCCAAACACGAAAGGTATGTCTTCCTGGATCAGGTAGTCAGCAATGAGCTCTGCACCTTTCATACGTGGCATAAGTTAAGTTGCACTCCTTATTGGCAATTAAAGTCACGCTTTTTAGTGATCTAGCACAGGTGTGTATGTACACCTGCGACCGGCCAACCAAGCGGATCTTTTGTTCAGTTTGGTGAATTTAACATTTTTGAAATCGACATTTCAAGATGTGAAATAATTTAAAAAGTCTGATTCACTCCGGTCAAGCTCAATCTGGCACAGATTTAATGCATCGTTATTGGCTTTGTCTCTGATGGATCAAAACTGTTACACTTATAAATCCTATAACTACCTGTTATTATTATTTAATTTTGCGAAAACCGCGCATCATGTTACGGTTAATGAAGGGTAGAAACCAACGCTTTGACAACCTTTTGTAGTAACACTAAGAAATTTCTATAATTTTTAATCTAAGAAAAATATTTCGATTTTTCGTTGACAATTTCATTATGGAAAAGTAACATTCCGAATTGTGAAAATGCTTTGTACGGTTTCCGGTTAGGACTCACTAGCAATCCAAAGCCGGGAAAATCCTTAATAAGACATGCGCAAATGCGCACACGTATAGAGGAGGAGATACTGTGACTAACAAATTCAAAGCAAAGATCAGCCGCCGTGACTTAATTAAGACTACCGCGCTGACGGCGGCCGGTGCGACCTTAGCTCCTTTTATGGGACCCTGGAAGTACAACCGGGTTTGGGCAGCTGATAAACCTATTCTGATCGGACTCACCCACGATGCCAGCGGCCAGTTCGCAAATTCTGGTCAAGCAGAAAAACGCGGCACAATTATGGCAATCGATGAAGCCAACGCTAACGGCGGCGTGCTTGGGCGAAAGATCGAGTACATATGGGCCGACACCGAAACCACACCAGCTACCGGATCGCGAGTTGCTGAACGTTTGATAACACGCGACGAAGTCGCTTTCATGGTCGGTGCCATTCAATCCGGTGTTGCTAATGCTATATCACAGGTTTGTCAGAAGTATGGGTGTGTATATTTCAATACGAATTCCAGCTCACCTACGGAATCCGGTAAGAACTGTCACCGGGTTAAATTTGTTTGGGATGGCAGCGGTGCCAATTTCGCGCGCGCAGCTGCATCTGGTGCCGTTACAAAATTCGGTAAGAATTGGATTCTGCTGACCAACGACTATGTGTGGGGTCACAACACCTCCAAAGCGACACAGGAGATCCTCGAGAGCCTTGGCGGAAGTGTGGCGGACAACATCCTGGTACCCGTAGGAACTCGCGACTACTCATCGATATTGTTAAAGCTCCAGCAGGCTAAGCCTGATGTAGTGGCTACTGCGGTGGGTGGCGATGACTACAAAGCCCTGCGACAACAGGTGCAAGAGCTACAACTAGACACGAAGATGGCATGGTTGTCGAATCAGCTCGACTGGCCGGACATTTATGGGGCGGGTGCGGAGGCTGCGTTCGGAGTGTTCGCTGCTACCTGGTATCACTATCTCGACCTGCCGGGTGTCGACGACTTCGTCAAACGCTATCAGGAACGTTGGCCTGATACCCGTATGAACGTCCCTGGCAATGTTACCTACAATGGCTACGTTGCTATGCGTGAATTACTCCGTGCTATTGAGGAAGCGGGTACGACCAACAATATAAAGGTGATCAAGACACTCGAAGGCCGGGTGATGAAGGCGGACGACCGGATGCAGCACCACGATGCATGGATAGATGAAAACAGTCATCACGTGCAGCAAACAATTTATCTGGCGACGCGCCAGGACCAACCACGTGACGACAGCGACTATTTTAAGATCCTGCAGACGATGGATCCGAAGGAGGTTGCTAATCCGGGCGAGAGTGCGTGTAATCTTGAGTCCTACGACGATACACCCACTTACGAGATGTAAAAGTCAAATTCGAATGGCCCCATTCTTGGGGCCATTCGATTTTTAGGGGTCCGGTTTTTACGAACAAGTGATTGTTTACATGTTTCGTTTCCCTCTATCTTCTTTCGATGAGAAAGAGAGCGCAGAAAAACGAGACCAGGTAGAGGGATCTGTTACCGGAGGCGACTATGGATTTCCTATACAATCTGTTACCACACCTCGTTAACGGTATCGCACTAGGTCTACTGTTTGCGCTGATCGCACTAGGCTTTATGCTGATCATCGGCGTAATGGAAGTGATCAACCTGGCGCATGGATCCTTATTTGCCCTGGGTGCCTACATAGCGCTGGTCATCATAACGCCAGAAGGGGGTCTAGCGATGCCATTCCTTGAGAATTGGTTTGGGATCGCCATAGTACCTCGCTATGTGGCGGCACTGATTCTAGCGCCGTTTGTTGTTGCCTTTGTCGGTATGGGATTGGAGTTCTGTTTGCGGCGAACTTATGGCAAGGATCCGCTATACGGTTTGCTACTTACTTTTGGCGCAGCATTGGTGATCGAGGAAGCCATTCGGGTTATCTGGGGACACGGTGAGTACGTCCTACCTATTCCAAAAGAAATCCGCGGCGGGTTTATCCACGCTGATCTGATCTGGTCGACCTACCGGGTGTATGCCGCGATCTTTTCCATAGCCATGATTGGGTTGTTATGGCTGTTCATTGAGAAAACTCCATATGGCGCCATAATCAAAGCCGGGGCGCACGATAGCGAAATGGTACGCGCCCTCGGTATTAACCTTCCCAAGCTTAGGACGCTGGTGTTCGGTTTTGGAACCGCACTGGCGGCGATCGCCGGCATCATAATGGCACCGATCTGGGGTATCCGCCCACAAGTGGGAGTCGACGCGGTGGTCCCCGCGTTCGTGGTAATCGTACTTGGTGGTATCGGTAGTTTCTGGGGTGCGGTGATTGCAGGGCTGATGGTTGGCATGGTCGTTGGCCTCACAGCTGCGTTCTTTTCTGATTGGTCGTTATTATCAATGTACTTACTGCTCCTGGCTGTTGTCACCTTCAGAGCTCGGGGGCTCCTGGGTAAAGCAAGCGCTTTGGAGAACTGAGCACATGCAACACGCCGAACGCTGGATTACCCGGGAAATGTTGGTCGCATTTCTGATCTTCGGAACGTTACCACTATGGGTAGACTCGGTTGGGCTGTATTCCTACATCGGTGTTGAAGTAGTCATCTGGATGATTTTCGCCCTCGGCTTCAATCTACTGCTGGGCTACACCGGTCTGCCATCATTTGGTCATGGCGCTTTTTTTGGTATCGGTGGTTATGCCTTTGGTTGGTTCCAATTCAACATGATGCCAAATCTCTGGCTGGCTTTATTATTTGCCATTGTCATGACGTCAATAATCGGGGCGTTGGTGGCATTGTTCGTCTCTCACCGTCGAGGTATTTATTTTGCGTTACTGACTATTGCCTTTGGCCAGATCTTTTTTTTCATCGCAAGCAAATGGACTAGCCTCACCGGTGGTGAGGACGGCATGTTGAACATCAAGCGTTTGCCGGCTGATTTTGGTTTCGTTTCTTTTTCTTTACAGGACAATACTGCACTTTATTTTTTCGTATTTATTGTATTCGCGTTGGTAGTGATCGTTCTCTGGCGGCTTACTCACTCACCCTTCGGCAAAGTTATTCGGGCCATCAAACAGAACGAGATGCGCGTGGGATTTCTCGGTTACAACGTATACTTCTATAAGTGGATGGTATTCACAATTTCATGCGCCGTTTCTGGACTCGCCGGAGGGTTATTTGCGATGGCCCAGGAGGGAGCCTATGTGCAAGTCATGTCACTACAGTGGTCGGGGATCGTCGTCTTGATGACCTTGATCGGTGGGGGTTTTGTCAGCTTCTGGGGCGCCGTTGTAGGGACGGTCGTATTTTTTCTGGCACGGGATCTGCTCGGGACATACACCGAAGCCTGGTTGTTGTGGTATGGGCTCATGTTCATGGTGTTGGTCATGTTCAAGCCCGAGGGTATCGCCGGTATGTGGCAGGACGCCGTGAAAGCATTGCGCCGTCGACAAATTGTTGCGTCAAGCCCTTCAGCTCACCCGGTTGGTAAGTGAGGGAGAGATGGCTCTATTCGAAGCTATACATGTCCACAAGCGTTTCGGCGATCACGTGGTTCTAGAAGAAATTAACCTCAGCTTCGAAGAGCACAAGCTGAGCGGCATCATGGGACCCAACGGTGCAGGTAAAACCACGTGCTTTAATGTGATCACCGGGCGCTATAAACCGGATCGCGGGCAGGTGATATTTGATGGCCAGGATATTACCGGCAAGCCGCCACGGACCATCGCGCAGCTCGGGATATCGCGCTCGTTCCAGGTAATGAATGTGTTCGACGAGTACACCGCCCGGGATAATCTACTGCTGGCGGTACCCGGGGTTCGACAGAAAGGTCTCAACATCGTGCACGACCTTGCTAACGACATCGAGTTCAATGCGAAAGCGAGCGACGTTCTGAATCGGGTCGGTCTGGCGGGTAAAGAGGACGTGTTGGCCAGCGATTTGTCCTATGGTCAACGTCGAGCGCTCGAAATAGGTATTGCGTTGGCCGCTGAACCGCGAATCTTATTTCTCGACGAGCCTACCGCGGGGCTTGGCGCGGAGGCCACTGCCGAACTGTCGGCGATGATCAATCGCCTTAAACAGGATGTCACCATCGTTATTATCGAGCACGACATGAGTTTTTTATTCGGTCTCGCCGACCACATCAATGTGATCCACTGGGGCCAGGTGGTAGCCCAGGGTTCTCCCGATGAGCTTAAGGCAAACAAGTGGGTGCAGAGCTCTAACCTTGGTAAACTCGCATGATTCTCGACGTACAAAAGATCAACACCTACTATGGCGAAAGCCAGGTATTGTTCGATGTCTCGTTGAACGTTGCCGAGGGCGAAGTCGTTTCCTTACTGGGGCCAAACGGCGCCGGCAAGACTACGACACTGCGTTCAGTATTGGGACTCACGCCAGCAAAAAACGGGCATATTCATTTTGACGGAACGGACGTTACGCATATGGCCACCCACGACATTGCCCAGCGTGGAATGGGTTGGGTGCCGGATGACAGACGGATCTTTCCGACTTTAACAGTCGACCGTAACCTCTCGATTGCCAGTAAACGGACCCGGTTCCGGCAGTGGAAGCTTAACGAGATGTTCGAAATATTTAGCGCGCTCGAGTATTTGATGGGACGCGAATGCGAAAATCTTTCCGGCGGTGAAATGCAAATGGTGGCGATCTCGCGCGCTTTACTTGGTTCTCCCGGGCTAGTGCTATTCGACGAACCCTCTCAGGGACTTGCACCCAAAATCGTTCAGGACGTCATGAAAACGATCACTCGCTTGAAGGACGAAGGTGTTTCAGTACTTGTTGTCGAACAAAATGCTTTTAGTGCGCTGTCTGTGAGTGATCGAGTCTATGTTATGGATATGGGACGTATAGTCCACGAAGGTCAGGCGTCCACACTACTGGATGATTCTGCGTTAAGCGAAAAGCTGCTGGGGATTTGACTCATGGGCACACCGATTTTGGAAGTAAAAAATTTGAGCAAGGTGTATACACGGGGATGGATGAACCAAGAGGAGACGTTTCGACTTACTGCCGAGTTCACTGTTGCTGATCCTGCTATTGTTGGGGTTATGGGACCAAACGGGTCGGGTAAGACGACTCTATTCGAGCTTATCACCGGTTCAAACCGTCCGACATCGGGCGAGGTACGTGTAACGGGCAAGAATATTCACGAAGTGAAGTACAAGGAACGCGACCGTTTGGCAATTCACTATCACCAGTCCTACCAGGTAAGGCATTTTTCGAGCCTCAAACCGAACTTTCTTATGCAGCCCGCGGGTAGCGACTATCCCATCGTGCACCTTTTCGATGAACCCCAATTTAATACCCAGGACGGTTATATTGGATTCATGCTCGATTTTTTCCGCAAGCTCCGTGCAGAAGACCGGCTTGTGTTCGTCTGTTTGCACCCGAATGAGGCCTATCATCTGGACATCCTGGAAGAGATCTGTGAACGATTCATCTTTGTTCAGAAAGGAACATTGGAGTATTTCGACGACTTCGAAGCCACTCTGAGCCACGCACCGGTTCGAGATTATCTGGGCACTCTCGTTGAGCGCGCGGCGTAGCTCTTGGTGTCACTTGAAGACAAGCT
>JASJAT010000068.1 GCA_030066885.1 Arenicellales bacterium
TTGCTCGATCCCGTATATTCAGGCAAAGGGATGGCGGGACTCATAGGTATGATTCGTAAGGGAGAACTGACGTCGGACGATACAGTGGTTTTCCTGCACACTGGCGGCTCCGCAGCTCTGTTCGGCTACGACTGGTTCTTTAACGCACATGTAAAAAAGCTCTCGGTCAAAGACAAGGATTGATTTAACTGCAAGCACAGGACAGGCCCCTACAGCCGATCGCCATTACGATCGTATTATTCTCTCGCCAAGCCGCCAAGATCGCAAAGAATCTATTGTTATTTTTTCTTAGCGTGCTTTGCGCCTTTGCGAGAGTTATTTTACTGGACGCTGTCTTAAAGTGTTGACGCAGGCCCTGGCCAAGGATTCGGTAGGATCTATACAGTGTGTACGTGTATCGGAGTCTACATATTCCAGAGCAATTGGAAGCTCGGTACAGGCGAGGACGACAACTTCTACACCTTGTTGTACGAAGCGGTCGATTGAGTTCGTTAGCAGCTCGCCAGCCTCAACCATACTGTTTCTTTTTACCGCTGCAATAGCGGGCAAAACATTCTGTTCCATGTGGACTTGGTCTGGCTGCATCAGGGAAACACCATACTCACTGAAACGATCTTGATATATTTTGGCTTGTAAGGTAGCCCTTGTGGCCAACACGCCGACTTTGCTCTTATCGTCATGTCCCGTGTGCAGTATCTCTTTGCAGGTTATGTCGGCGATATGCAGGAAAGGAACATCCAGGTTTTGGATTATTTGTGGATACCAAAAATGCGCTGTGTGGCAAGGCATGCACAGTAGCTGAGCACCGAATTCTTGCAATCGCTTGGCGCTTTCAATTAAAGCGGGTAACGGCGAGGTCGCACTCGTACCTAAGATTGGCCCAACCCGATCCGGTATCTTTGGATTAGAAAAAATGACAACTTGTGGGTGATCCTGATCCTTCTCCGCGGGCCAAAGCCTGACAAACTTTTCGAAGAAATCTGCAGTTGCTAGTGGCCCCATGCCACCGAGTACACCAAGCATAGATTACCCTTTTCCCCGATATTAGTGTTGATACTGTGGGGACAGTATACTTTTAACTTAACTGTTGTATCCGTCTGTAGGAGGTGCCCCGCGCCGATTGAATCGCGGCGAGGGCGCCGCTCCTACATTCTTTTTTCAGGTTAATAAGTATATATACTGTCCCCAGTCAATCCCTGATAAGAATGAATAAATAGTGTCCATTCAAAACGAAAAACTCTAGCTGATGGATTTCTCCTGGGGGCTGGTACACACAGCGGTATTTGCTGCCGCACTATTGCAAGCCGCGACCGGCATCGGATTTGGTGTCATCGCTGGGCCGATCCTGTTGCTCATACTTAACAGTGCATCCGCCATTCAAGTTTCAATTATATTGAGCCTTGTAATCGCGTTGGTACTAGCGCCTTCAGTCTTCAGGCGCATCGATAAATCCCTTTTTCGCTTGCTCGTTATCGGCACCATCATTGGTATTCCGTTAGGGATCTTAGTATTCATGAACATAGACATCTTCGTTTTAAAAGTGCTAGCCGGTGTTTCCGTCGCTTTCATGGCCCTAACCACAGGTGGTGTATTCAGACCTAAAAACCAGGACCCAACTGCCTATTCCAGTAAAGTGGGGGTAGGTATCGGGGCTTTATCTGGGCTGATGAGTTCCAGCCTGGGTATGCCCGGGCCTGTTCCAGCAGCCTGGATGATCACAAAATTTTTCAATAAGGAAGTAATCAGAGCCACCATACTCTTATTGTTTGTTCCATCTTACTGCGCGGCCATAGCTTTCCAATCAGTCACTCCAGGCTTAGGAGAGGGTGTTATCAAATGGTCACTGCAATTATTGCCGGCTACTATCGTCGGGATAGTACTTGGTAAAGTCCTCGAATCTCGAATAAGTGAAGGTGCATTCAGAACAATTGTCACCATCGTTCTTACTTGTACGGCTATCAGTCTATTTGTCGATGTATTCGACGGATAACTAATCTTAAACTAAGCAGGACATAATATGACGAACAGGTTAGGCAGGTTAATGCAGTTCCCCCGGGCGGAGCTAGCCCACAAGCCCACCCCAATCGATCAAATGCCAAATCTCTCGGTTGTTGTCGGCAACACTCAACTTTACGTGAAACGGGATGACTGCACAGGCTTGGCTTTCGGTGGCAACAAGGTTCGCCAGTTGGAATTTTACTTGGGCGAGGCCGTGGCTCAGTCCGCCGACACAGTTCTAATCACGGGAGCGATACAGTCGAATTTCGTGCGGCTGACTGCCGCCGCGTCCTGCAAACTGGGGATGCAGTGCCATATACAATTGGAAGACCGCGTGGCCGGTGTCGATAAAGCGTACAAAAACTCGGGTAACGTATTACTCGATAGAATGTTCGGCGCCAATTTGCATTACTATGACAAAGGAGAGGACGAGATCGGAGCGGACCGTCGTATACGGAGTATTGCGCAATCGCTTAAAGAACAAGGTCGACGCCCTTACATTATCCCGCTTGCTCCCGGTCATCCCCCACTGGGTTCGCTCGGATACGTTCTATCGGCACAGGAGACGATCAACCAGATGGAAACCAATAACTTCCGTTTCGACGAAATTGTCGTTGCCTCAGGAAGTGGTCATACACATGCTGGGCTGTTGTTCGGATTGCGTGCCTTAAACTGCGATGTAAAAGTCACCGGGATCTGTGTGCGAAGAGATGCTGTCGCGCAACGCAAACGTATTCATAGCCACTGTACTGAAATTGCGAGACTACTTGAAATGAACTCTCCGGTTGAGGAAAGCGACATTAACCTAAACGATGATTTTCTAGCTCCCGGTTACGGCAAGACCAATCCGCCGACTATGAAAGCAGTCAAACTCGCCGCGCAAATGGAGGGGCTTATAGTTGATCCCACGTATACGGCAAAATCAATGGCGGGTTTCATCGATATCGCACGGTGTGCGGAACCAGAACGCGTAATGCTTTTTGTCCATACCGGCGGGCAGCCCGCCATATTCGGCTATGAACCCAAGCTGACAGAATATTTCACTTAGAACAGCTTAAAGTTGAAAGTACAAAGTTTAAAGGAAACATATCTTTAGTCCTTTAAACTTTCATAGTTTTACCTGTCATTCCCGGACCACCAAAACGCTACACTCGGCGTGTCGCACGACTCGTGCCGCATTGGGACCCAAAAGATAATCCTTTAACTCGGGTCGAAGGGATTCCATGATGATAAGGTCGGCTTTGGTCTGCCGTGCCACACTTAGGATAGTCTCGTATATCGAGCCCTCGCCCACTGCATGTTTCACTGTAATGTCACTGGGGACATGCTCGTGCACGAAGTCTTTGAGTTGGGCCAGGGTTTTTTGCGCCACTTCTTTTTCGTAGCCTTTGGGGAAGTATTGTGCCACGATGTTCATGCCCAAATCGGGTACTACAGTCATCACCCGCAACACCGCATCATTCTTTCTGCACATGTCAATGGCTACGGCGAGGGGTTTGTGCCAAGAGGTCTCCTCGCCCAAATCGATTGGCAACAAAATGTTTTTGAACATTGTTTTGGTCTCTTTATGCGGTTGCCGGTGTGGATGTATCCGGCCCAATGAGGCGTTTACGCCTGCGTTGCAAAAAGACAACTAATGCCAGCAACACTGCAGCGGGAATGTAAAACACTTCTTTCGCCATTCGTTCGTTAGGCACCGCTACTGTCTCAATCACGACGGGATCGTCAGCATAGAAGTCGTACTTGCGACCAAGGCCTTCGAAGAGCGTACCCGGCAAGGGCTCCTCCATTATTGCCTGATCGCCATCTACCATGATGAACAGACCGTTGCTATCCAACCGTGCGGCACCGTCGCCTTCTCCCATTGGAATAAGAATACTGGTCGAAAAAGTCCTGTCGGGATTGTTGAAATCCGGTCCTGACACTTTCACCCTAAGGTCTTCACCCATGGGGGCGTTACCGGCGAGTTCTTCGACCTTCGTCCCCGGCTCATAGATAAAGGGCGGATCGATCCGATCCAGCCAAAAACCAGGTCGGAACAAAGTAAAGGCAATCAACAGCAGTAAGACGGTTTCCCAAATACGATTGCGTACAAAGAAAAATCCCTGGGTGGCGGCGGCAAACAACATCATAGCTACCACAGCCACTGCAAATACAAAGAGCGCTTTGCCGGCAGAAACGTCTATCAACAATAGTTCAGTATTGAATATGAATAAGAAGGGCAATAAAGCAGTACGGATATCGTAAGCAAATCCCTGCAAACCGGTTTTTATCGGGTCGCCGCGGGAGATTGCGGCAGCCGCAAACGCCGCCAATCCAACGGGCGGTGTGTCATCGGCAAGAATCCCAAAGTAAAACACAAACAGATGCACCGCGATGAGGGGCACGATGAGGCCGCTCTGCGCCCCCAGTGACACGACCACTGGGGCCATTAGAGACGAGACCACAATATAGTTTGCCGTAGTGGGCAGCCCCATTCCCAGGATCAGACTCATGATTGCAACCAGAATGAGCATGAACAGCAGGTTGCCGCCGGAGATCGCTTCGACGAACGCACCTATGACTTGATGCGCGCCGGTCAAAGAAATGGTACCGATAATGATGCCGGCTGCGCCGGTAGCGATGCCGATACCGATCATGTTGCGCGAACCGGAGATCATCCCTGCGACCCAGTCGTTTACACCTTGTTTGAACGCCGCCCCAATATCACCGCTGCCACGCAACATGGATTTAAGGGGGCGATGGGTCAAGGTCACAATAATCATGGCAATGGTCGCCCAAAATGCCGATAAGGCCGGAGAAAGACGGTTAGGTGTTGGTAAGATACACCAAATCAAGATGACAATCGGAAGAACGAAGTAAAGACCTGTCATCGCCGTCTGTCCTGCCTTCGGCAATTCCAAAATCGGCGCATCCGGTGAATCGACGTGAAGATCCTCTCGTTTGGAGGCTAACCATACCAGTACCAAATAAGCCACGACGCAAATAATCACGACGGCAGTGAAAGACATATCGGGCGCTACATGGCCGATCCAGCCCAGGG
Organism: Arenicellales bacterium; assembly: GCA_030066885.1. Lineage (GTDB taxonomy): Bacteria > Pseudomonadota > Gammaproteobacteria > Arenicellales > JAANXG01 > JAHEKE01. Next base: position 5,042 of record JASJAT010000068.1, read on the forward strand.
CGTAATAGACGACGGCAAACAATATAGCGATCCCTATGAAACCGGTTAAAAACCCAAGGATCTTGCCCATGAAAGTCAGATGCGAAGGCGGTTTCTTTAATCCTTTTAGATCGAGTTTCATCGCCTCGAGATGAACGATATAGACCAGCGCGATGTAAGACACCAGAGCCGGCACCAAGGCGTGTTTGAGGATATCGGTATAAGGCACGCCGGTAAATTCAGCAATCAGGAATGCCGCGGCCCCCATCACAGGTGGGGTCAACTGACCGTTGGTCGAGGAGGCGACTTCCACCGCACCCGCTTTTTCCGGGGTGAACCCGGTTCGTTTCATTAATGGAATGGTAAATGTGCCGGTGGTTACAGTGTTGGCGATGGACGAACCGGAATATAAACCGCTCATGGCGGAAGCGACAACCGCAGCTTTTGCCGGGCCGCCGCGAAAGTGTCCAAGTAAAGCGAAAGCAAGTTTAATGAAATAGTTGCCGGCCCCGGCTTTCTCCAGGATCGCGCCGAACAAAACAAACAGGAAAATCAACCGGGCGGACACGCCCAACGCGACACCGAACACACCTTCGTTCTGCATCCAATAGTGCCACATCGCCTTACCGTATGACGCACCCTTCCAGCGGATGGCGTCGGGTATCCATTCTGCCGAGCCGAAAAACACATACATCACAAAAATACTGCTGATGATGACGAGCGGCAGCCCAAGGGAGCGGTACACCGAAATCGCCAATACGACCATCCCGATAGTGGATATGATCAAATCACCGGTGGTGGGTAAACCCGCCCGTATCGCAATGGTGTCGCGCAGGACGACTATGTATAGACAGGCGATTATCGCCAGTGCCCCGAGTACCCAGTCATACCAGGGTATGTATCCGCGCGGGCTTGACTTGAATAGTGGAAACGCCAGGGCGGCCAAAAACGAAGCAAAGGCCAAATGGATAAGACGAGCGTTGGAATCCGTTACGATGAGGCTGATGCCTGTTAAATCGGTCAGCGTAAACGGTATATTCGATCCGATATAGATTTGAAAACACGCCCAAACGAACGCGATGACGAGAATCAACTGACCTTGCCAGTTGGTGGGGTTGCGCGCCCCGGTGTCAACTTGTGCTACTAGATCGTCTGCATCAGTGGCGGTAAGTTCTTCTTTGGCCATTGCTGACCTCCCCATCAACCGGCTTTTGGTTCTTACACTATGCTAAACGAATGCGCCCAAAAAAACGAACACAACTAAGAAATCAAGAACAAAAAAACGGGGGCGGCTGACGCCGCCCCTGTGAAACAAAAAAATTACTACATGCAGCGAGGAGTGCCGTCTTTGGCGTCACAGTTCCAGCCACGTTCTTGGTAGTACTTCAGAGCACCTTTATGCAGTGGTGCAGACAACGAATCCTTGATCATCTCCTCTTCCTTCAGATTAGCGAAGGCGGGATGGAGCTTCTTGAACTGGTCAAAGTTATCGAATACAGCCTTGACCACCGTGTACACCACCTCGTCCGGGACATCTGCACTGGTTACAAAGGTTGCACCGACACCGAAGGTTTGGATGTCTTCGGTATTGTTGTACATTCCCGCTGGAATGGTCGCTTTGCGATAAAAAGAATTATCATCCACCAACTTATCGATGGCTGAACCGGTCACGTGTACCAGATGGGAAGGACAAGTTGCCAGGGACTCCTGGGTCAATGCAGAAGGATGGCCTACCAACCAGAAATAGGCGTCGATCTTTCCGTCGCACACCGCTTGACCGGTTTCAGCTGATTTCATCTCAGCCGCGAGTTTGAGGTCGCTGCGCTGCCAGCCGAGTGCTTCCTCCAGGACTTCCCAAGTACCCCGTGTACCAGAACCCGGATTACCGATGTTCAAGCGCTTGCCTTTGAGATCGTCGATGTTTTTCACACCGGAATCATCATGCGCAATAACCGTCACCGGTTCTGGGTGTACCGAGAAAATGGCCCTAAGATTTTCGAACTTGCCTTTATCTTCGAATTTAGAGGTGCCGTTATAAGCGTGGTACTGCCAGTCGGACTGGGCGACACCGAACTCCAATTCGCCGGCACGGATGGTATTGATGTTATAAATGGAACCACCTGTGGACTCCGCCGAGCAGCGAATCCCATGGTCCTTTCGGTTTTTGTTGACTAAACGACATATCGCTCCACCTGTCGGATAGTAAACGCCCGTTACGCCACCCGTACCGATACTAACGAACTGAGTCTCGGCAAGCGCTACACCGGACATGCCGCTTAAACCAACCGCAGCTGATAGAGCTAAAGTTCTACCAAATGACAATAAGCGCATTTTGTATCCTCCTAAGTAGTTGAAATTGCAGTGATCTTGTTGTTTTGAGGTTCTTTCTCTAACCTCTTCTATACCGTCAAATACAGAACGTAATGATGAGTATCGGGGTATCTTAGCATTAAAAAAAGATCGGTTGCAGTGTAAAGGTACTGCGGATAACTATCTGGTGATTCAGATGCTTGCAGTCGCTACATTGCCCAGCGCTCGATACTAACTCCCTGGTCCGATTCAACAAACGCCCTTCAGTCTTTCCGGTCATCACTATATACTGTTGTTTCTGTGGTACCTGTTTGTCGTTATCGCAAGCGCCCTGTGATCGGGGTAGGAGGGCACCATGCAAAACAAAACTACGCATGACTCGAGGCTCGTCACCCAAGTTGCGGTTCGTTCAACGCTTGCCCTCTGTTTATTTGTCCTGGCTTCGATATCTCGACCTGCGTTCTCACTGGATATCCTTGTCGGAAGCTCGCAAACCACTACCTCAAACTACTATGCCGGCCGGGCCCTGTGCCGCCTAATCAATAGTCAGTCAGATAATCTCGACTGCCGCGTACTCGCCGCGGAAGAAGGTTTACACAGTTCGGATCAAATTCATACGCTTACCAACGTGCGTAATGGCGCACTCGATTTGGGGATTGTGGATTCCGCAATTCAATACAACGCCGTCAATCGCAGTGGCCAGTTTGAATTTTTTGATATCAGCTTTGATAACCTTCGCGCTTTGTTCTCTTTGAACGGAATTCCATTTACCGTAGTCGCACGAAACGGTGAAACCCTGCAAACGTTAAGCGACCTCAAGGGAAAGAAGATCAACATAGGTAATCCCGGTTCTCCCCAGCGGGAAATAATGGACAATCTGATGCGGACCCAGAGTTGGGAGAAAGAGGACTTTCAAGTGATGGAAGAATTACCCGCTACCCAGATGCAGGATACGCTGGCCTTGTGCTTGGGTACAGTGGATGCAGTTGTCCTTTTCAACGTACACCCCAATCCTGCTACAAAACATATGGTGGACTTGTGTGGCGCAAGACTGATGAACGTTTCCGATTCGGTCGTCAGTAAACTCATAAGCGAAGGTCCGTTTTATGCCACTCTGTCGATCCCCGCGGGCACATATGCTTCAAATAGCAATTCGGTGTCAACGTTCGGCCTCCTAGAGACGGTGATAACCACGGAGGATCTCGACGAGGAAACCGCTTATACACTGGCAAAACTGGTATTCGAGCATCTGGACCGGTTGAAAGCATCCCACACCGTATTTAGTGCACTGATCCCCGACAGGATGCATTCTGAGGGAATGAGTATCCCGTTGCATCCTGGTGCAGAGAGGTACTACCGCGAGAAGGGATGGATCCAATAAATACGTCTACGGATACCGGGAATCAGACAGCAGGCAAAAGATAAGCGGAGATTCGAAACCTGTTAGCTGATACCTGACGCTGATTCCTGATTCCTGACATTTGTAGTCCGTTTCCTTCGTCTCATTTGCAAAACCACCACTGCGGCTAGAATGGCCAGTGCGATAGGATATACCCATTCCTTGTGGGGCACATTTTCTTGCTCTACATCGATCTTGGTAACTTTGTCACCGAAATCGAGCCCAGCCTGCTCCAACGCCCCGTTAAACTGCATGTCCGTTACGTAATAGGCTTTGTCGTCCTGGTCTTTCGCAAGGGTAACGCCGTAGATGCCCTGGTCTGCCGGTTGAGTTTTTTCCGGTGTTGTGACTCGAAACAACTTGAAGCGGTCACCATAGTCGGTGGACCGTGTGACGTGCAATCTTATGGATTGACCAGGTCTAGCTATGGCTTCGCCGTTAACAAACCGCGTGATCTCGATCGACTGATATACGGGGAAAACTTGATCCATCACGAAACCCGGTCGGAACAAGCCCACCATCACCACCAGCAACATCAATGCTTCGTACCATCTAACCCTTACGATAAACCAGCCCTGAGTCACGGAGGCAAAACAAAATACGGCGATCAAGGACACCACAAATATCATTATTCCGTGAAACCAACTGTCCACATCGATCAGCAGCAATTCCGGATTAAAGATGAAGACGAAAGGCAATATCGCGGTTCGGATATCGTACAGGAACGATTGCACACCTGTTTTCAACGGATCCGCTCGGGATATAGCCGATGCCGCAAAAGCGGCGAGACAAACTGGTGGTGTAGAGTCCGCTAACAATCCGAAGTAGAACACGAACAGGTGTACCGCAATCAAGGGCAAGACCAAGCCTGCAGCGCTCCCGAGTTCTACTAGGGCGCCGGCCAGCAAGGATGCGACCACTAAGTAGTTGGCCGTGGTGGGCAACCCCATGCCAAGAATGATGCACAGCACTGCGGTCAATCCCAGCAAAGCGTAGACATTGCCGCCAGAAAGCGCCTCTACGACGCCAACCATAGCGTTATTCAACCCGGTCGAAGATACCGCACCGACGATGACGCCGGCAGTTGCTATGGCAATTGCAACGCCAACCATGTTACGGGCCCCCGACACCATGCCCAAGAAAACATTGATTACACCGTTCTTGATGCCGTTTACGATGGAGCTTTTTTCATCCAAAGCCGCGACGACAATTTGTTGAATCAGCATGATCAATACCAAAGTGACTATGGAATAGAACACAGCCGTGGCCGCGGTCCACCGCTTAAACATCAATAGATAAATAAGTACACCAATTGGGATTAAGAAGTGGATACCCGTGATAAAAGTTTGGCGTAACGGCGGTATGCTCACTTTTGGCATGCCCACTAAACCGAGTTTCAACGCTTCTAAATGTGAGATATAAAACAGACCCAGGTAGGACAAGAAGGCTGGGATGAGTGCCGCCAGAATTACATCGAAATAGGAAATCCCTATAAATTCAGCCATGATGAACGCGGCGGCACCCATAATCGGCGGCATCATCTGCCCGTTCGTTGAAGCTGCGACTTCGATCGCACCAGCCTTCACCGCCGGCAATCCCGTTTTTTTCATGACCGGAATGGTGAATACGCCCGTGGTGGCTACGTTGGCGATGGACGACCCCGATATGAGGCCGGTCATTCCGGATGCGAGGATGGCTGCCTTGGCCGGGCCTCCCTGGAACTTGCCGACCATGGCGAAAGCAAGGTTAAGGAAATATCGACCTGCTCCAGCTTTATCCAGCAGAGATCCAAACAAAACAAACAAGAATACAAAGGACACCGATACGTCAATCGGGATTCCAAATATGGCTTCACCGCCAAGCCATTGATAACCAATAAGGCGATTCAGCGAGACACCTTTGTGCGATATAAGCTCGGGCATGGACTGTCCAAGCAGCGAGTAAATGAGAAAAATTGAAGCCACGATTACCAGTGGCAAGCCCACTCCGCGTCGAGTGGCCTCGAGTAAGCATAAAATACCTAAGCCGCCGATTACGGCTTCGGTGGGAATTGAGAGCGCGCCGATTTGGTGCGTTAGCAAAATTCCCTGCCGCGACACCAATCCCTCCCACCCCAACCACAAGTACAAGGCACATGCGGCAGATATAAAACCCAGCATGATGTCGGAGGTTGAGATTGGGCGGTCGGAGGAACGTTTATTCGAGGGGAATATCAAGAACACCAGGAATAAAGCAAACGCCAAATGGATGGCCCGAGCCGGGACACCATCTATGATTCCGAAATTGAAGATGAAAGGGAGCGGTGACGCGATCCACAGCTGGTAAAGCGACCACGTCACTGCGACTATGCTGATTACAACGACCAACCGTGGCCCGGGTTTCCTGCCTTGATATTCGATCTCGTCTAGCTTTTCTTCAGGTCGAGTCCTCAAGAGTAAAAAGTTTGAAAGTTAAAAGTTAAAAGTTTAAAGAAACTGAGTTTGACCTTTAAACTTTATACTTAACACTTTTACCCTCTATTACATCCAGCCTTTTTCTTTGTAGTATTTAATAGCGCCAGGGTGCAGAGGTGCGGAAAGTCCGTCGGTAATCATTTTCGAAGGATCAAGGTTATTAAATGCCGGATGCAGGCTTTTGAAATCATCGATGTTCTCGAACACGGCACGAACCACTTCGTACACGACGTCATCGGGTTGATCAGCGCTGGTCACAAATGTTGCCATCACACCAAACGTAGTCACGTCGGAGTCTGTTGTCTTATAAGTGTCCTTCGGTATAGTGGCAAAAGCATAAAACGGATTTTCATCGACAAGTTTTTTTTCGACTTCACTGTTCAAGTTTATGATTCTTGCGCTGCATCCATCAGTGGCTACCGCCACACCAGCATTAGGTACACCAACTGTGTAACCATAGGCATCGATTTTTTGATCGCACAGTGCTTTGGATTGCTCAGTTGAGGTGAGTTCGGTCGCCACCTGGAAATCGTCTACGGTGGTACCGTGCGCAGCCATTAAGACTTCCATCGTACCGCGCTGCCCGGAACCAGGATTTCCAATGTTGACGCGCTTTCCTTTCAAGCCATCCCAGCTCCCAATCCCGGTCTCCGCACCAACGATGATATGAAAAGGCTCCGGGTGTACAGAAAAAACCGCACGTAGCTTATCAAACTTGTTGTCCTTGAATTTACTGGTGCCGTTGTACGCGTGATACTGCCAATCGGACTGGGCTACACCAAAATCCAGCTCGCCTTCCCTAATCTGACCTATGTTGTAGGTAGAACCGCCAGTGGAAGGTGCGGCGCAACGTATGCCGTGTTTACGGCCTTGTTTGCGACCCTCTGCTGCCTCTTTGTGAACCATACGACAGACAGAGTTACCGACAACAAAGTAAACACCCGTTGGACCTCCGGTACCAATGGCAATGAACACCCTGTCTGCAGCCAGTGTAGTCAAAGGTAGCATTGAAGATAACGAAATCAAACCCGCTACCAGAATAGCGAATACAGCATTCAGCTTTTGTTTTACAGACATGACTCCTCCACGTTCGGTAATCGGGTACAGTATACCTTTTAACATTATCTTTGAGCACTAAAGCAGGGACATAATGTTAAAAGGTATACTGTCCCCGGTTTATGGTGTAAATCGTTGTGTCGCTGTGTCGACCCCGTACTTGCACTTCACCGATTTTCTTGAATGGAAAACGATCGGGTCCCGCTAATTCCCGGGTGCTGGCAGACACGATTATGTAAGTGCCGTAATCCTTGTTTAGTTGTTCTAGTCGTGCCGCCAGATTTACGTCATCCCCGTGGACTGTATATCCCAGCCTGTCGTGGGTACCAACTAGGCCGCCGACCACAACACCGCTATTGATACCGATACGCGATCGTAACCGCCGTCCCTTTCCAAACGTTTTGCTACTTAGTATTTTCTGAATATCTATAGCGGCACGCACGGCGTTGGCAGCATGGTCGTCATCGGCCTTGGGTTGATTAAAGCTGGCCAGAATCGCATCGCCTTGAAACTGGGTTACCACTCCGCCATAGCGCTCTATTGGTTCGACTACAGCTGCAAAATATTCGTTCAATGTGTTGATTAATTCCGTCGGCGACAGCTCTTCACTCAAACTCGTAAATCCTTCTAGGTCTCCAAACAGGATCGTGGTTTGTTTGAGTTCACCTTGGCCGGCAGTGACACCATCTGCGGATGTCTGCACCTGCTTTACAACCTCTGAAGGTACAAACCGTGACAGGTCTTTCGCCTTGGTACTTTCGACAACTGATTCGATGAGCAGATTCCTAGCACGGTATAATGCGACTGCTAATATAATCGTGACCATTAAAATGGTAATAACTTTATCGAACTCAGCACCCAGTAGTACGCTGTTCGAAGTCATATACTTGACGTAATCACGCGTGATCTCCATCGAATCGTTCGATATCACGTACCAGACCATTAGCAACCACCCGACAGCGGCCGTGACCCCCGCGGCTATAACAAATCTGGCTTCGAATCGCAGAGCGCGCAAGGCAATGAAAATGAACACGTACAACAACGTTGGTGCCTTGAGATAGAACGAGGGCGGTTGCTCGTATTGCAGGTGGAAACTCCATATCAGCGCCATTAGCAATGTCATATCGATTACCACCGAGATGTACAAGAACCAATCGGGCAGTCTCTTTCTGTGGGCGAGAATTAATCTAAAAAGAGTGAAGGCCAGGTAGCAAGCGAGCACCCAGGGTACGGGTTCAAATGCAGCGTCTTCGCTAAACGTTTTGGGGGCGAGTGTATACAGGCCCCAGAAAGTCAACACCACCCCCAACTGAATCCAGCCGATGATTACTTCACTCAACGCTTGTTGACGTTGGATCGCAGCCCGTACCCTAGCGGGGAGTTGTTGGTCCCTCGCTGGGGCAAGATTGAAGAAGTTTGTGTTCAATGGAGCTACCTATACCTTATCTTTAAGGGGGATTAGACTATTACATAAATTGCAGGCTGGTATGAACTCCACCATAGATTGCAAGCTTAAACTGACAGCATAATGGACCGTTACTAACCTATTGTCATTACAAATCCCAGACCACCCACGCATCTTTTTTCACGTACAGCATTTGCTCGGCACAGGCCACCTAAAACGAGCAGATATGTTGATTGAGGCAATGCGCCATTTAGGCTTAGATGTTTATCTGCTCAACGGCGGCATACAGACGCCAGATATACCTGGGGGCAATCATGTTGTGCAATTACCGGCCCTGCGCGCACTGGATCAACAATTCGCTGTATTGGTCGACGCCGACGGCAACCAAATTGATACGCCTTGGAAAGAGAATCGATGTCGGATCCTGCTCGATCAATTCCGCAGCCTGAGACCGGATATTGTCGTCATAGAATCGTTTCCCTTCGGTCGGCGCCAACTGAGATTTGAGCTCATTCCTTTGTTAGAGGAGATCAAGCGAGTAAGACCCAGACCCTTGGTAGTCTGCTCGGTGCGTGACATCGTTCAGGAAAGACCGCAAAAGAGACTGGATGAGACCGTCGATATTTTGCGACGTTACTTTGACCTTGTGATGGTGCATGGGGATCCCGCGTTGGTTAGATTTGACCAGTCTTTTAAGGACGCAGCACGAATCTCCGACAGACTGCACTACACTGGTTATGTTTCCCAACCTCTCGATCAATGTGATTCGAAACTGGGGCTCAATGAGGTAATAGTCTCTGCCGGCGGTGGCGCGGTCAGTCAGCCATTATTGACCGCGGCTTTGAAAGCACGCCAATACAGTCGGTTTAAAGATGTCAACTGGCGCATCCTCGTTGGCCCAAACACACCGCCTCAAGTCATCGAGCACCTTAACACGTCGCCCAACGACGGCGGTGTGGTCATCGAGCCAAACCGACAGGATTTTCTTACCCTACTGTGTAACTGTTTTGTGTCAGTGTCACAAGCGGGTTACAACACCGTCATGGACGTGCTGCGCACCGGTGTACGGGCAGTACTTGTACCGTTTGAAGGGGAAGGTGAAACGGAACAAAGACTGCGTGCGCAGAAACTCCAGCAGCTAGGGATCGCCGAGGTTGTAATAGAAAGCACACTATCTCCTCCGACTATCGCCGAGGCAGTCGACCGCAGCGCTTCGAAATCACCTCCTCAACCCAACCGTTTTAACCTCGACGGTGCAGCCGGAGCTGCACAGTTCGTACTTGACTCCTGGTACAAGCACACCACGACTGTCAGTGAACAGTGATTGGCTGGAACGAATTGAGCGAGGAGCTCGACAACTGGCGACGGCAGGACCGTCTCGTACAACTATGGTGGCGGGATGATGACGCGGATCGAGCTGGTGATGCTGTAATGCGCATGATGCAAATCAGCCTTACATTCGATGTCCCCGTGGCGATAGCGGTGTCCCCGGCAATTGTCAACGCGTCCCTGGTTCAGTTGGTCGACAAAGAATTTCGGTGCACAGTCATGCAACATGGGTATGCCCATTTAAACCATGCCCCGCCTGATCAGAAGAAATGTGAACTTGGCGATCATCGCCCGCTTAACGT
>JASJAT010000069.1 GCA_030066885.1 Arenicellales bacterium
GCCGCTCCTACTGTTACTTACTACGTGGTATCCCTAAGCGCTGGCGCCTTTCCCACAATGTCTTTCGGCTGATACCCAGGCGACGAGCTAATTCGGTTTCAGTGAGTTTTGATTCGTGCTGTTTTACAAACCCCCGAAAATACTCGTCCAAAGAACCGGGCAACACCGGATCGTTATGAGCCGGCGTGTTATTGCTTAAACCCAAAGTCAAGTGGTCGGAGTCGATCTCGTTACCATCTGACAAAATAACCGCACGTTCAATTGCGTTCTCCAGTTCACGTACGTTTCCGGGCCAATGATAGCGTTGTATCGCTTCCAGGGCATCTTCAGACAAATCAACAGCCGGTTTATTCAGTTGTCTGCACATTCGTACAACAAGGTTTTTAGCCAAGGCAACCACATCGTTGCCACGCTCCCGTAGCGGAGGCAACCATATTTCCATAACATGCAATCGAAAAAAAAGATCTTCCCTGAAGCGACCCTCAGCAACATACTTGGCCAAATCTCTATGCGTGGCTGCCAATACTCTGACATCTACTTTACGTACGGTAGTCGAACCGATGCGGCGCACTTCTCCGTCCTGCAATGCACGCAGCAGGCCGGATTGTGCGGTAGGAGGAAGCTCTGCGATTTCGTCCAGAAAAAGGGTACCGCCGTCAGCCGCTTCTACTAACCCTGACCTTGCCTCGACCGCGCCTGTAAAGGCACCTTTTTCATGTCCAAATAGCTCCGATTCAATCAGTTCGCTGGGGATAGCGCCACAGTTGACCGTAACGATCGGTGCATCTTTGCGCGGACTGGCTTCATGCACTGCCCTTGCCACCAGTTCTTTACCGGTCCCCGATTCTCCGAATATCAGGACATTGGTGTCGGTGGGGGCGACTTTTTGAATACGGTCGAACACTTCTTTCATCGCCTGACAGTTTCCTATCATGCCGGTCACAGGGTATTCCCTTTGCACGACCGACTTGAGCGCCGCATTTTGACGTTGCAGACGACCTTCTTTGGTGATTCGATCGATGACCATGATCATTTCGTCATGGTCAAACGGCTTGGCGATATAGTCCACCGCCCCCAGGCGCATGGACTCTACGGCAGATTTGACACTGGCGTAGCTGGTCATGATCAATACCGGAGTACCGTTCGCTTTCTTGATGACATCTGTTCCTGGCGCTCCAGGCAACCGCAAGTCGGCAATAATCAAATCGAATACCGTAAGATCGTATTCCAACTCAGCTTCGCCTACCGAACCCACCGATACTACGTCATAGTTGTGCCGGTTAAGTAACCGGGTAAGCGCCGACCTGATTACGGCTTCATCATCGATGACTAATATCTGAGTCACTGATTGGCCGCCATTTTAGAGTTCAAATGTGATTGCCCGTTTTTCAGTCTGATTCGAACCGTGGTTCCTTTTTCGAGGGTGCTGCTGATATTGATATGGCCGCCGTGCTCTTTAACAATGTTATAACTCAGTGCCAAGCCCAACCCCGTGCCGATCCCAGGCTCCTTGGTTGTGTAAAAAGGATCGAATACTCGATTCAGCTCCGCTTCTTCGATTCCGCTTCCTTCATCCTGAATCACGATGTCGACGAAGTCACTGTTCTCTTCTACCCGTACTTTAACTTCACTATCCGGTGGAGACGCGTCACAGGCGTTGGTCAGCACATTGACGATCACTTGCAATAAACGCTGGCGATCCCCCCACAGGCTTACCTGCGCACATCGAACATCGAAATTTATATGTTTCGCACGTTCACTCAGCTTTACCAAATCTATCGCCTCCTCGATACAGACATCCAATTCAAACTGAGCAACTTCAGAATCCAACTGGCCGCCATGACTAAACCCCACTAGGGATCGTACGATATTTCCAATTCGTTTGGTTTGCTCCAAAATTTGATTCACCGCGCTTTTCGTTTGCTTGTCCTCACTCTCGTCTCGAATATTCTGCGCAAGACAGGCAATGCCCGTCACAGGGTTGCCTATTTCGTGAGCGACCCCCGCCGCAAAACGGCCGATCGACGCCAACCGTTCACTGTGCATTAACTCCGCTTCCAACACGTGGGTTTCTGTTAAGTCTTCAACCATAACAACGACGCCGGTTTGTTGGGATAGAAGCGTAGTTGAAGGAACTGTGGGAATATCTTCCAGGCGTGCCTTGTGTAAACTAAACCAACGCGACTTTGCCTGGACCAAACGGTGAACTTTATGTGCCTCACGCGCCTCCCCTTGTATAAATTGATCCAATAATTCACCCCATGGGCTTGTCAAACTATCTACCTTTCGTCCCATAGCTTCGAACGCACGAAGCCCAGATATGTCGACCATGGCCTGATTCCAGATTACGATCTCATTGTCCGGACCGACTGAGCAAACTCCAACCGGCAAGTCTTGCAGAACCTGTCGATGGTAGCGACGCAACGCATCGAGTTCGGCCGCTAACCCACGCAACTGGGTGCGGGAGTCCTCCAACCGCTCTTCTACCATTCTGAAAGTGTCGGCGAACACATTCTGTGCCACATGGTCTATACGCAGCTGCTCGTTAACCAAAGCGCGAGCGATTTCTGGACCCAACAATCCAGAAAGATTTCGCTCTATACGATCGCGCAGTTTCCTCAACTCGGCAGGATTATTCTCTTCTGCTCGCATGCCAAGATCATCGAGGGCGCGCTCCACTTCCTTTTGTGCCATATCAGTGCCAACGACCCGGGCAAGATGCTGGGTAAATTCTTGCGACGACTGTGCTTTTAGCACCCCGAGTCTCGGGGTAAAGGTTTCTCTGGTGCATACGCTCGCCGACTCACGCTCCTCCTCTTTTTGTTTAGTCACCAGCGAAACGACCACAAACAAGAACGCATTTACGGCGAGGGACCAGAAAGTAGCGAAGGTCCATTTGTCTTGATTCGTATATTCAAGCCAAGGGGTCAAACTAAACCCGGTCTGAAGCAGCCCTCCTTGCTCCAACAGTGGGATGATCAATGTGACCAGCCACACTAAAGCGCCGCCCGTTAACCCCGCCAGAAAGCCGTACTGGTTGGCGCGGGCCCAATATAAAACGCCCACGACACCCGGCACGAACTGCGCTACGGCGACAAATGAAATCAGCCCAAGCTGTACCAATCCCTCATTATGTTCGAGCACGACGTAAAAACCGTAGCCGGCAAGGACCACAGCGGCAATCACTAAACGCCGACCCCACAGCAACCACCGATATAGGTTCACCGTGGGGTCTGGATAGCTGGCAGGGAGAATAATGTGATTCAAGCACATGGCCGACAAGGCAACGGTGGTGACGATCATCATCGCACTGGCAGCGGATACTCCACCTAGAAAAGCAACAATAGGTAAGACATCGGAACCGCTGCCCAGGGTGATACCCAGCACAAAATAATCGGCGTTTACGGGTGATTGAATGACATGGCCCGCCCAGAGGATGGGTGGAATCGCCAAATTCAGTAACAAAAGAAACAACGGGAAGGCCCAGCTCGCCACCGGCAAACCGCGGGGATTTATGTTCTCAGTAAAAGTCATGTGAAACTGGCGCGGTAGTAGAAAAGCGGCTGCAAACGCCAAGAAAATAATGCTCAGCCAAGGACCTTCCCGGGTCGGCTGATACAGGGCCTGCACTGCTTCCGGATGCTGCTGTAACCAGGCGTTCATTCCACCTAGACCACCAAAAATGCCGAACACGGCGAATGAACCGACGATGAGTAAAGCCACCAGCTTGACCAGGGACTCAAAGGCAATCGCAACCACCAGGCCCTCATGTTTCTCTCGCGGAGAAATATGTCTGGCACCAAACAATATCGCGAATAAGATTACCGTCACGCAAAATACGAACGCCAGCACTCTTGGCGGTGCCTCTTGGGTCAGTACTGTAAGAGACTCAGTCACCGCTCTGATTTGAAGCGCGATATACGGTAACGTCCCTGCCAACATGAACAAAGTCACAACAATACCGGCAAGTTGGCTACGGTATCGGAATGCAAATAAATCAGCCGGCGAAGTGAGTTGATACTCGCGCACCAAACGTAGAATAGGCTGCAGCAGGACTGGTGCCATGATAAAAGTAACGGTTACACCCAGATAAACGGCTAGGAAGGTGTATCCCTGCGTTTCCGCAAAACCGACACTGCCATAGTAGCTCCACGAGGTTGCGTACACACCCAACGACAGAACGTAAGTGAGGGGATGTCGTACCACACGTTTTGGTATCTTTCCGTGTTCGGTGGCGTACGCTATGAGGAACAAAAGCGATAGATACCCGACGACCGCGACGAAAAGATAAGTGAGATTAAAAGTCATCGCCGCGTCGTGTAAAATACAGCCAGGCGCTCAGTGTGATTATGATGAGCCATAACAAATAAACCAGAAACCAAGGGCTATCATCTTGTGCCCACCAGTAGATTACCGGTGTGACAAACAACAAAAGAGCAAGCGCGGTGATTAATATTACGCGCTCAAAGAACTGACCGGGCCGTTCGTCGTTCATGGCGACCTCTGAGGTTAACAGATTATGTTACGAAACGTAACAACCAAATTATGCATGTGGGCGTGGTGAGTGAAAGGGAGCGATAGAAGGTCATGAGCCGCGCGCTTTTTCTTATATTTTTTTTGGGATTAGTTTGGATACTGTTATCGGGTCATTACACGCCACTATTGTTAGCGTTTGGGGCCGTGTCCTGCCTAATCGTTTGGTTTTTGAGCCACAAGATGGACCTGGTCGATCACGAAGGCCATCCACTCCATCTGCAGCCCATCAAACTCTTTATGTACTGGTCCTGGTTGTGTGCAGAAGTGGTCAAGTCAAATTTCGACGTCGCTTTGAGGATCATTAAACCCAGCCTGCCCATCCGGCCCCGGGTATTCACAGTGCGCACGACCCAGCGAACGGAGCTTGGTCAGGTAATCTATGCCAATTCGATCACCCTCACGCCGGGCACCGTTTCTATAGATCTGCGTGGCCATGAAATAGAGGTGCATGCCCTGGCAGAGGATCCTGCAAACTCTCTATTGACGGGTGACATGGACCGGCGGATTACCGCCGTAGAGCGCCCCCAACCCGAGGATCCAAAGGCTGGTCAGCGATGATAGTGATATATGTGATCACTGCTTTGGCCATCATCTTGGGCATGTTTTTCGCTATGGGACGCGGAGTGAGTGGTCCCACCTTGTACGACCGTGTACTCGCGGTCAACGCCTTTGGCGGAATGACCGTGTTGATGATAGCGGTGCTTGGCTTCCTCATGAGTCGCCCGGACTTTCTTGATATCGCCCTGGTCTACGCGCTTATCAATTTCATTGGAACCATCGCGGTACTTAAATTCTTCGAATATCAGGACTTGGGTAAGCGGTCTTCGTTTTCCGAGACACCGAAATGAACGTAGTCATCGACATAGTCAGCGCGGTCTGTCTCATTGGCGGTAGCGCTTTCGTTGTAATCGGTGGTATCGGACTCATTCGGATGCCTGATTTCTTCACACGGCTCCACGCAGCCGGCGTGTGTGAAACTTTGGGCGCTTGGTTGGTGTTGCTTGGGCTGTTACTGCAGGCGGGATGGTCCATGGTGTCCGTCAAGCTGATCATGATCTTCTTGATGCTCGCCATCACCGGCCCCACTGCAACCCACGCCTTGGCGAAATCAGCTCTGCACGGCGGCGTTAAACCCAAACACCTGGACGATAACTAATGGAAGCGATTGTAGACTTCGCCCTGCTCGCCGGACTGGCCGCGTGGGCAGTGGCCATCGTGCGCCTGCGTTCGTTGTTCGGTGCCGCAATGCTATTTGGGATATACAGCCTGCACTGTGCATTGATTTTTGTTGTGCTCGATGCGGTGGATGTGGCGTTCACCGAAGCCGCGGTGGGGGCCGGCATCTCGACTGTACTCATTCTCGGCACCCTGGCCATAACCGGGATCAAACTCGAGGTTAGGCATACCCGCGCCTTGATACCGCTTTTAATCACCGGCACGATCGGTGCCGCTTTAATTTACGCGTCGGTGGATATGCCCCTGGTAGGCGACCCGAATGCCCCGGCGAATCTTCACATCGTGCCAGACTACATCGAAGGTTCGGCAACCGAAATCGGCATCCCCAATGTCGTCACATCGGTATTGGCCAGCTATCGCGGGTACGACACGTTAGGCGAAGTCACGGTGATCTTTACCGCAGGCGTAGGCGTCCTCTGCTTGCTAGGTCGAGGCAAACCCAAACGATCACGCAAGCCGCGGGGTTAAGACGTGGAACATCACATTGTTTTGCGCGTGGTTGCTAAGCTCCTGATCCCAGTCATTCTATTATTCGCCTTGTATGTTCAGTTCCACGGCGATTATGGTCCTGGCGGCGGTTTTCAAGCAGGGGTGATCTTTGGAGCGGGGCTCATCCTGTACGCACTGATCTTTGGCCTGCAAACGATAAAAAAAGTAGTTACACCCAGCTTCGTGCATTACATGAGCGGCGTAGGTCTTTTATTGTACGCTGGGGTCGGCGTAATCAGCCTATTCAAGGGCGGAAATTACCTGGATTACAGCTTCCTATCTGCAGATCCGGTGCACGGTCAGCACTTAGGTATTCTACTGATCGAACTTGGTGTCGGCATTACCGTCGCTTTTGTGATGGTAAGCCTGTTTTATGCCTTCGCAGGATATCGGCAGGCCGATCTTAAAGTCCCACCTGATACGGGTCACGAGGCCACAGAAAAAGCCCGGGACGCCGTATTGGAGAGAGAACCACAGTGACCACAATTGGACTCTTTAACTACTGGATCGTCTTTGTCCTGATGATGTCGGGTTTGTACATAGTGATCGTCAGCACTAACCTGATCAAGAAAATCATCGGACTCAATATTTTTCAAACGTCCGTATTCATCCTTTATATTTCCATCGGAAAGGTAAGCGGTGGTACCGCACCGATACTGGTGGACGGCATTACGCTGTACTCCAATCCTCTTCCACACGTATTGATCCTGACCGCTATCGTAGTAGGCGTCGCCACTACAGCTCTAGGGTTAGCAATCGTCGTGCGCATCCACTCGGCTTTCAATTCGATCGACGAAGAAGAAATTTACACAACCAGTGATTAGCGCTCATCTTCCCGCTTTGCAAGTGGTAATTCCACTGCTCGCTGCACCCGCCTGCGTCGTCGTTCGTCAATCTACACTCACCTGGTTACTGGCTCTTTTAGTGAGCTGGATCAGTTTCGCAATTGCTTTGACCTTGTTGGTGCAAACATTCTTCAACGGCCCCATGAGCTACGAGCTTGGCGGCTGGGCCGCACCGTTAGGAATCGAGTACGCGGTTGACGTCGTCAACGCATTCGTGCTGGTCATCGTATCTGGTGTCAGCTCTGTTGTGCTCATTTCTGCCAAGGAGAGTATTGAGCGAGAAACCCATATCAAACGCACTCACCTGGTCTATACGGGTTGGTTACTGTGCCTTACCGGCCTGTTGGGTATCACAATAACCGGTGATGTTTTTAATGTGTTTGTGTTCCTGGAGATCGCGTCTTTATCGTCTTATCTGCTGGTGAGCCTAGGCCCTGACCGTAGGGCACTGACCGCTGCTTTCCAGTATCTGGTCATGGGCACCATCGGCGCAACCTTCATACTCATTGGAGTCGGTCTGCTCTACATGATGACCGGCACTCTAAACATGGCTGACCTGGCCCAGCGTATTCCCGGTGTGGCTCAGACCACAACGGTGCGAGCCGGTTTCGCTTTCTTAGTTCTCGGTATATCGCTGAAAGCGGCGGTCTTCCCGCTGCATTACTGGCTACCTAATGCCTACACCTTCGCACCTTCGGCCGTAACCGCATTCATGGCGGGTAGCGCAACCAAAGTATCCATCTATCTCTTACTGAGATTTTTCTTTGACATATTCAGCGAAACTTTCTCGCTGCGTACCATGCGGCTCGATCTTATACTGCTTATTCTAGGCGTAATCGCAATCTTCAGCATGTCGCTGGTCGCCATCTACCAGAGCAACGTGAAACGCATGCTGGCATACTCGAGCGTCGCCCAAGTCGGATATATGGTTATCGGCATCAGCCTGGCAACGACTACCGGCCTCACTGCGGGCATCGTTCACCTCTTTAATCATGCTCTGATGAAATGTGCGCTGTTCCTCGCCCTGGGGTGTATCGTTTTCCGTCTGAATAGCGTTGACCTGAAAGATCTGGCTGGCGTGGGACGCCGCATGCCTTGGACGATGGCAGCTTTCGTGATCGGGGGGTTGAGCCTGATCGGCGTTCCTGCCACCGTTGGATTTATCAGTAAATGGTATCTGGTTCTGGCTGCATTGGAACGCGATTGGTGGTGGCTGGCCTTCATGGTCGTAGCCAGTTCCCTGTTGGCCGTAATCTATATTTGGCGTGTCGTGGAAACCGCCTACTTCAAAACAGGGCCTGTTGCCAATACCGAGGAAGCCCCACTGATCTTACTAGTTCCTACCTGGGTACTAATTGTCGCCAACATCTACTTCGGGGTCAGTGCCGTCGACACCATCAGCTTCGCTACGCGGGCGGCGGATCAGCTCTTGAGCACATTTTGATGTCGGTTGAAGGCGCACTTCTATTAACCGTCTTACTACCTTTGCTCGGGGCCATTTTGATCGCCCTCAGCGACAGCCGACCCAATATTAGGGAAACCATCACGTTGGCAACGGCCGTTGTTTTGTTTCTTATCGTGCTGCAACTGCTCGGCCACGACACAGGAAGCATCGAGCTGGTCATCGCGACACCTTTACCCCAGCTTTCTCTCAGCCTGTATACAGAGCCCTTGGGGCTGTTATTTGCAACCGTCGCGTCAGGTCTGTGGATCATCACATCCATATACTCAATAGGCTACATGCGCGGCAACAACGAGCAAAACCAGACCCGTTTCTACGTCTTTTTTGCGATATCCATTTCGGCGACCATGGGGGTCGCCCTGTCTGCCAACCTGTTTACTTTATTTGTCTTTTACGAAATCCTGACTCTGTCCACTTACCCTCTTGTTACGCACAAGGGAACCGAAGAAGCAAAACAAGGCGGTCGGGTGTACTTGGGATTGTTGTTGTCAACTTCTATCGGTTTCTTGTTGGTGGCTATGGTGTGGACGTGGCATGTGGCGGGGCACCTGGATTTTACCGTTGGGGGTATTCTTCAAGACAAGATCGATCCCGGCTTTTTACCCCTGCTGTTGGCACTGTATCTATTTGGTATCGGCAAAGCAGCATTAATGCCATTCCACCGCTGGTTACCCGCGGCCATGGTGGCCCCAACCCCGGTGAGTGCGTTGCTGCATGCGGTTGCCGTTGTCAAGGCCGGTGTATTCGCCGTGTTGAAAGTCACCGTCTACATTTTCGGCCTCGACTTTCTGCATAACACCGGGGCTAACAAGTGGCTGATGTGGATGGCGGCAATCACGGTAATTCTGGCTTCAGTGGTTGCACTCACCAAGGATAACTTGAAAGCCAGGCTCGCGTATTCCACCGTGAGTCAATTGGGGTATATCGTGCTGGGTGCCATGTTGGTCAATTCGATGGCGATAGTTGGGGGAGGCATGCATATCGCCACCCATGCACTCGGAAAAATCACCTTGTTCTTCTGTGCGGGCGCGATTTATGTTGCTACCCATAAAACGAATATCAGCGAGATGGACGGTTTGGGGAGGTCGATGCCGGTGACCTATACGGCCATGCTCATCGGTAGTCTCAGCATTATCGGTCTTCCACTGACCGGCGGCCTATGGAGCAAATGGTATCTCGCCCTGGGTGCAGTAGCCGCGGAACAGTGGGCCATGCTCGCTGTTTTCATGGTGAGTTCTCTATTAAACGTAGCGTATCTACTGATCATCCCGATACGGGGATTTTTCTTCTCTCAACCGAGATCAGGTGAAACGAGCGTAATTAAAGAAGCCCCCTTTGCCTCTGTACTAGCTCTGTCGCTTACCGCTTTAGGCTGCATCGCAATGTTTTTCTTTGCGCAACCGTTATACGAAATGATGGTGGACATATTCGAGCGCTAACCATGCGTAAAGAAATCGACCAATTACCTAGTCTGATTGCTGCAGCCCGCGACGGCGGTTATATTACCCATACCCCGCAGCGTTTCCTTGCTCACAGTGACTGAAAACGAATCCAAACACTGGCTCCTGCGACCACGCACCATCCGTTTACTTTGGATCGGCTTCACCGTTGTACTTGCCTTGCTGGTCCTCGCCGATATGTTTATTCATCCCCACACTCTGTTTGGCGTCGACGGCACGTTTGGTTTTTACGCCTGGTACGGTCTGCTTACCTGCGCGGCGATGGTGCTGTTTGCCAAGGCGCTTGGCCTGTTGTTGAAACGACCCGACACGTACTATGACGATTAGCGCTTTTCCACCAGGGGCGTTACTCATCCTTGGTGCCATGCTGCTGCCGTTCGGGGGGCCACGTACCCGCACTGCACTGATGTTGGGTCTCCCGCTTGCTACTTTATGGGTCGTCTGGAACTTGCCAGACGGAGCTTCCGCCACCATCGCTGTGTTTAACTATGAGCTGATCCTTGTCCGCAGCGACGCCCTTGGACGTCTGTTCGCGATCATCTTTTCGCTGATGGCCTTCGCCGGTTTCCTGTTCGCACTCCGCCAGAGGAGTACACTGGAGCTTGTTGCCGCCATGACATACGCCGGCGGCGCGGTCGGCGTGGCGCTCGCCGGCGATTTTGTAACCTTGTTTGTGTTCTGGGAAATCATGGCGCTCGCTTCGAGTACCATAGTTTTCTCTGCGGGTGGTAGGCAGTCTACCAAAGTCGCCATGCGTTATTTTCAGGTACACATGGCAGGGGGCGCTCTGCTCTTGTCCGGGATACTGGTGCATGTCACCGCCGGTGGTTCGATCACCTTTGACTCAGTCGATACCAATACACTCGGTGGCGCCCTGATCCTCGCCGGCGTCCTGCTCAATGCCGCTGCTCCGCCGGTATCGGCCTGGCTTCCTGATGCCTACCCCGAAGCATCGTATAGCGGCATGGTTTTTCTGTCAGCGTTCACTACCAAGGCAGCAGTATACGCGCTAATCCGGGGCTTCCCCGGCACCGAGATACTTATCTGGATCGGGCTGTTCATGATCTTTTACGGGATCATCTACGCGCTGCTCGAGAACGACATGCGCCGTATCCTCGCTTACAGTATCGTCAACCAAGTAGGGTTCATGGTCGTAGGTGTCGGGATAGGCACCGAAATGGCTTTGAACGGCGCCGCCGCCCACGCGTTTGCCCATATCATATACAAGGCCCTGTTGCTGATGTCAGCCGGCGCGGTGCTCTATCAAACTGGCAAACGCAAGTGCACCGACCTAGGTGGGTTATTCCAGAGCATGCCCGTGACGACAGTGTGCGGCATCATCGGAGCACTCTCTATTTCCTCTTTTCCCTGGACCTCTGGCTTTGTCAGCAAGTCGATGATTAACGACGCGGCGGGTCATGAACACCTCGCTTTTACCTGGTTTTTACTGATGGCTGCGTCGGCCGGTGTTTTCCTCCATGCCGGAATCAAGTTTCCGTGGTTCGTCTTTTTCCAGAAGGACTCGGGGCTGCGCTCACCGGATCCACCATGGAATATGCGGTTTGCGATGATCTTCTTTGCCGCGCTGTGCATCGGACTCGGTATCTGGCCCCAGCCGCTTTACATGCTCTTGCCCTTCCCCGTCGCCTATGAACCTTACACCGCCGCCCACGTGGTGAACATGCTGCAGTTGCTGATGTTCTCGGGACTCGCTTTTTTCCTAATGCTACCGCTGATGCGCCGCACCCTCACGATCACCCTCGACGTCGACTGGATCTATCGTCGGCTCGCTCCCATTATAGTCAGACGCTGCGCAGCAATAACTCTGGAACTAAATGCACGGGCCCGTCACACCATGTTACAGATTCATAGCGAGGTAGCGAAACTCACTCGGAATTGGTACGGCGAGAACAGTAAACTCGGCGGTGTGCAGACCGTTGGCAGCACGATCGCAATCGCGCTATTCGTATTCGCCATTATTCTGCTGTGGGATTTGTTTACCGCTTAGGGAGCGCCACATAAGCCACGATTCGTGGTTTGAATCAGGTTTCTCATCTACACTCAAATATGACGTCGGAAGGATTGGTTACTGTCATGATGAAAATGCTTCGTATGCTCTGGATGGCCGCATTAGCAGTGATGCCAGTTGCCTCGTCTGCCACTGGCCTGGGGTCGATCTCAGCTCATCAGACAAATCGTCTGCACATTGCCCAGCTGGACCTGGCCGTTGATCGTGCAAATACGAGCGCGAGCGATTCGAATCAATTTGACTTCGGCATCCTGTGGCAAATCGATAACGGCTTTTCCACACCGAGCTTTGTATTGGGGACCATGCATGTGGAAGATGCCCGTGTCACCAACCTGCCTGCGCCTGTTCAGCAGGCCTTCGAGAATAGCGACAGCTTAACTACGGAGGCTCTATTGGAACTGGAACAGATCTTGCTCATTGGTCCCGAATTGCTGTTGATCGACGGCAGTACACTGGAAGGCCTAATAGGAACAGAGCTGTACACCGAGGTAGGTGACGCCTTGCAGGCGCGGGGTATGTTGCCCGAGATGGCTTCCTTACTGAAGCCTTGGGCCGTCGCCCTTCTGTTGAGCCAGCCGCACTCTCAATCGGGTATGTTTCTCGATCGGAAGTTGTATCAATTAGCCAAACAAAATAACAAGGCGGTATACGGTTTGGAAACGTTGACGGAACAGCTGTCAGTTTTCAGAACCATGGACTTGGCGGATCAGATCACTTTGCTGGAAGAAACATTGGCACAGTTGAACTTGATACCGGAAATCATTGAACGCCTGACTCAGGCGTACCTGGCGCGCGATCTAAAGCAGTTAACCACTATTGCTAATGAGCAATTTTCCAACTCCCCGGTACAACAACAACTGAAGCAGCAGTTGGTGATAGACCGAAACCAGAAAATGGTTACGCGCATGCAATCCCGGATCGAAGAAGGTAACGCTTTTATTGCAGTAGGGGCACTGCACCTACCAGGTCAAAGCGGCATACTGAGCTTGCTGCAGCAAAAGGGATATACTGTCTCCAGAGTGTATTAAAAACTCTCGCCAAGACGCTAAGCTCGCAAAGAAACATTGATTACAAACATTTCTTTCTTGGCGGCCTCTGCGCCTTGGCGCGAGAACATTAGGAACGAAAGAGTAATCGGTTCGCTACCGGGCAGATTGTCGCGGCGCCGCTCCTACACTTTGTACTAATTAATCAATCGCAACGAAGGCGTTTTACGCGCTGGACGCACGGCTTGCCGAACAAATGCTTTAGGGCTTTTTTCTGGATCGTCCCATTTTGTACTGTCTGAGTAGGTTATATCGGGGAAATCATTGAGCGCCCGCTCTCTAAAAATCCCCGTCCATTCGAGGTTTGTTCCAGATAGATCTGTACCCGGATACAGCGTGTGTGCAATTGTAGATGAAGACATGTCAGCCTCTACAAACCGGGCTCCAGACAGATCGGAATAGAGCAGCTTGGACCACGGCATCTGGGCGCCGCTTAAATCGACTCCCACCATGTCTACTTGAAACAGTTTAGCCATTGACAGATCCGTTTCTTCCATGTTCGCCTCTGTAACGGAGGCGCCCGAAAAATTAGAACCCGACAGGTTAGCTCTGGCCAGGTAAGCACCCTTAAGTTTGGCATTTACAAAGGTCGTTCCGGACATTTGGGCCTGGGAAAGATCACTGCCCGAGAGTTTCGCCTTACTGAGGTTAGCAGCCTGCAGATTGGCCCGCTCCATTTTTGCAAACGATAGGTTTGCGCTACTTAAGTCGGCCCCGGCAAAGTTTGCACGGACCAAGTCGGCTTCATAAAAATCCGTTGCGCCCAACAAAGCAGCAGAGAGATTCGCTTCTGCCAGCACCGCGCCGGACAGCTTAGCACCATTAAGATTTGCGCCAGACAGGTCGGCACCGCGAAGATCTGCCATGGTCAAGTCGGCATGACTTAGATCTGCTCCGGCCAATACGGCACCGCAAAGTCTCGATCGATAAAGGTCAACGCCAGAAAGATTCGCGCCGGATAAATCAGCTTCGGTGAAATCGGTATGAGAAAGGTCTGCACTACCCAGGTCCGATCCAGCCAAGCAGGTTCCAGACAAATTGAAACCACTCAAGCTATAACCGGGGCCACGCGAAACCAGGTCAATACTGGCCGTGTTCAGTACGCGAAGTACTTCGGATTGAGACAAACTCTCCTCCTCCTAGAGGGTTTTTCGACCCAACTATTGTCAGGAAATTGTTAACAGTGCGGGAAGCGGGCCGGATAGTACACCAATGAACTCCAAGATCCAAATCGCCCAACCCAATCGCCACATTGCGACCAGGCGTGTTCCCCGCTATCGTAAACGGACTTATAGAGCGATCTTGCCAGTAGCCCACTTTGAGCCATAGCGAAGATACGTCGACTTTACCCAACATCATTATCGGTGCAGGGCCTGCCGGGTTGGCCATGATGAAAGAGCTGAAAAGTCATGGTATTCGCTTCGTAGCTTTGGAGTCGTACGAGAACGTTGGTGGGTTATGGAATATAAGTAACGATAACTCTCCTGCTTATCTCAGCCTTACAACTAACTCATCCAAAGGTACCACCTATCTAGACCAGAAAGCCCCTGCGTCGTGGCCCAGTTACTTTTCACACGAACGAGCCCTGGAGTATCTCAACGATTTTGCCGGACGACACCAGCTCCTACCTAGCATCCGCTTTAGTTCCAGGGTAGACCGGGTAGAGAAAGTTCCTTCCGAGCATTGGAAGGTTCATTTCACGGACCGAACCACCGGCCAAAGGGATAGCATCGTTGGACACAGTGTCATTGTATGCACGGGAATCCATAGTAAACAGGGCCGACATATCCCAAAAGGCATAGCAGCGATACTCGATAAATCTGTTATCGATTTCATACACTCGAGTCAGTACAGAGACAAATTTCAGTACGTGGGAAAACGTGTATTAGTAGTAGGGTTTGGCAATTCCGCTGCCGATATCGCCACTGAGATCAGCGAAGTTACGAAACGGACACTTATTTCGACCAGGTCAGTTCCCTGGATCATCCCACTTTGGGTTTTAGGGGTACCCGCGGATCGATTTCGTGGATCGGCAGGGGCGCTGAACGTTCCTTTTGTCATCCAGAACTGGATATTTCATCGCCTGCAGCGATGGTACATCGGCCATCCT
>JASJAT010000070.1 GCA_030066885.1 Arenicellales bacterium
CGGTTGACCGCCGGAACTTCGATGAGCGTCAACCGGCAATGTTTAGGTAGCCTTTGAGCATAGTGATCGAAGCCCTGCTCGATCCACTTAGGCGTGCGCGAGCCGACCGCAATCAGGAAAATGTTCACAAAACGAGCTGGGTGCTCTTATTCCGACGCGTCCCGATTCATTTTGACGAGCTCCTCCACTTCCCGGCTCCACAGCCTTTCCAGGTCGTAATATTCTCTTGTCTGCGGACGCATGATATGAACCACGACATCACCAAAATCGATCAGGACCCAATCCCCCTGCTGCTCACCTTCCACCCCGAGTGGACGCAGTTTGCTCTGCTCACGCAATTGATCACGTAAGCGATGTGCCATCGCCTTAACGTGACGGTCCGAAGTACCGCTTGCGATCACCATGTAGTCGGTGACGTCGGTCAGCTTACGTACATTAAGCACTTCAACGTTCTCGGCTTTCATGTCGTCCAAAATATCGACTGTAAGATTTTTCAGTTCTTCGGGTTGTATGGCCGCTTCCCTCATTGATTACTTGGCTCCATAGATTTTGTTCTTTCGAATATATTCCAGCACGTCTGCCGGCACTTCATTGCTGACGTCATCGCCTTTGTTCAACTTCCTTCTCACCTCCGTGGCTGTAATCGGAAGCTCGAGTGACTGTGCGAATACCACGGCTCCCGCACTTTTACTGTATAGATCTTCTACATGATCCACATGCCTGGAGGGATCAGGATCCCATCCCTGTCTCGACAATACGACGATATTGACCAGAGCCACGATGTCTTGCCACCGGTACCAAAGATGGATGCCGAGGTAGGCATCCAAACCCATAATCAGACAGAGAGGATCGCTACCATAGATCTGTTTAAGTTGGCGTACCGTCCACAAAGTAAATGACGGACCCGGGCGACGGATTTCTTGATCGTCTGTAAAAAAATCAGGGTAGGAATCGAGGGCCAGCGTCAACATCTCGAAACGATGGGCAATGGAAGCTATGGGAGGATCCCTGTGCGGTGGGCGCGCGCTCAACACATAGTGCACCTTGGAAAAATCCATCTCTTGGCTAAGAAGATGCACCGGGCGCAAGTGCCCATAATGAACAGGGTCAAAGGTTCCACCGACAATACCGATCAACCGAGCTAACCTACCATCAGGTCCAGTACAGATCGATCACGTTCTAATCTGGCCTTCACCCATTACGATATATTTTTGCGTTGTCAGACCCTCTAGCCCCACTGGTCCACGTACATGGAGTTTATCTGTACTTATTCCGATCTCGGCACCAAGCCCATACTCAAAACCGTCTGCAAAACGAGTAGAGCAATTGACCATCACCGAACTCGAATCCACTTCACGCAAGAATCGTTGCGAGCTGGTCAAATTTTCAGTAACGATCGCATCCGTGTGATGCGAGCCATATTGCTCGATATGGTCTATTGCTGCCTCAAGACCCTCTACAACGCGCACAGAGAGAATTGGTGCCAGATATTCTGTAGTCCAATCCTCTTCTCTGGCTGGTATCACGTGTTTGCACAGGTCTTGTGTCTGACCACAGCCACGGAGTTCTACGCCCGCGTCGTGATACATCTGACACAGTTCAGGGAGTATGCTTGGGGCGATGGACTCAGCGACCAACAATGTTTCCATGGTATTGCACGTCCCATAACGTTGCGTTTTAGCGTTGTACGCGATGGCAATGGCTTTCTGCTTATCAGCTTCACCGTCGATGTATACGTGACAAACACCATCCAAATGCTTGATAACAGGAATCAAGGACTCCTGGCTCACGCGCTCGATCAATGTCTTGCCCCCGCGAGGGACGATTACATCGATGTATTCAGGCATGGTAAGTAGAGCACCCACCACCTCGCGGTCCGGGGTGTTGACGATCTGAATTACCGATTCGGGCAGCTGGCTTTTTTCTAGCCCTTGTTTGATACAGTCCGCTATTGCCAGGTTGGAATGAATGGCTTCCGAGCCGCCTCGCAAAATCACGGCATTGCCTGATTTCAGACATAGACCCGCGGCGTCCGCCGTCACGTTGGGTCTGGACTCGTACACTATTCCAACCACACCCAGTGGCACTCGCATACGACCCACCTGGATGCCGTTAGGCCGGAAGTTTAAATCTGTGATTGACCCGATGGGATCGGGCAAGGATGCAATTTGGCGCAGGCCCTCCGCCATGGCATCGATGCGGCTGTCGGTAAGCTCCAAACGATCCAGTAATGCGCTGGCCAGCCCCCTGTCTTTTCCTGCTTCCAGATCTTGTGCATTTTTTTCCGACAAGTAGTGTCGATGCTGGAGGATCATATCCGCGATGGAGTTCAACGCGAGGTTCTTGATATGGGTACTGGCGCAGGCCAACTTGTGCGCCGATGATCTGGCTCGCTGGCCCAATTCCAAGGCGTAGGCACGGGCATCCCCGCCCTTCGGTTCCACCTTGATATTGGCTTGTGCCATCAGTTGTTACCTCTTACTCCCACAGCATCAGTACCGCATAAAGACAAACACAAATACCCCAACATTTGCCAAATATTCCCAGATTCCCGTCCCTTTAAGACCCTATCCAGATGGGCCGTACGGCTTAACAGGTGCGCCCAGTCGCTCTGACTAAAACGGCTCAATGCAGCGTTAACCAAGGGTACTTGTCTATTCCATACTCCAAAAGTCTTGAGCAATTGGGCTTTCGGCCTGCCCGCTGCTAACCCCGTTGCCAAACAATACAGGGTACGCACTTGTTTGGCCAGAGCCCATACAATCAATATAGGTTCGACACCTTCCCGCCTGAGACCACCTAAGCTCCGCAATGCCTTGGTCGCGTCCCCGTTCAAGCAGTGATCGGTCAAAACGAAAACGTTAAAACGGGCGTTGTCTGTAATGCAATCCTCCACATCGGTGGATCGTATGATTCCCTGCTCTGCGGTCAACAAAGCCAGCTTGTCGATTTCCTGTGCGGCAGCCAACAGATTTCCCTCTAGATAGTGCACAAGCAACGCGACCGCATCACGTTCGATATCCATGCCTTTTGCATTTACCCGCGACTTAATCCAAGACGGCAGCTGGGCCGCGGTGATCGGTTTATGCTCAACCACTTCACCGCTACGCTCAATAGCTTTATACCATTTCGACCGCTTAGCTGCGGCATCCAAGCGGCTGGAGCAAATAACCAACAAAGCGGTATCCGCTATAGAAGACTCGCAGTAACGAATGAGGGCCTTGCTGCCAGCGTCACCGGGTTTACCGCTTGGCAGACGTAAGTCGATAAGCCTCCGTTCGGAAAATAAGGACATACCGAGGGTGGTTTCCGTGAGCCGATTCCAGTCGAAACCGGGCTCGGCGGTCAGCACCAGTCTTTCCTGGTAACCTAGTTGTAGTGCTTGGTTGCGGACTTTGTCGCTGGTTTCTTCGATGAGTAATGGTTCGTCGCCGAAGACCAGCGTCACGCTGGGTAAGTCGGTTTTCAGCAACTACATCGCGGCGATGGCGCCGCTCCTACAAATGTATTTGAATTCGGCACCCGGTTGATTCCCTCTTTTACGAGGCTGCCTTCGCGCCGATTACACAACCCAATGAATGTACTGAATACTTGCGAACTGATTTGGAGCAGGGATAACGGCGATTGTAGACAACTGCCTCATGATGGTCTGGGTAAGCTCGACCACCATATCTTCGCGCAGCGCGTTCTCCTCGATCTCTTTCTGCAGGACCAGATCAGGATCAAAATTAAAGTCCCGGCGAGAGATTGCCGTGGATGTTCTTAAACTCTCTCCCGTAGCCGTAGTAATTCTAAATGCTACCCTGTAAATCAAGCGGTACCCGGTGACCTTGCCACGCTCGTCGATAGTGAGCACCTGCCGATCAAATTCCACCTTGTGTAGATCCAGCAATGCTTTCGCCTGCGAAGAGTCTGGCACCACCGTAGCACCGTTGGAACTGAGCGCCTCAGTCAGGCTTCGCCTCAAATCCCTGTCGGTAGTTTTTACGGTGATAACACTAAGACTTTCCGGCACGGGGATTTGACCACGCAGGTGAAACCCGCAAGCGGATAAGGATGCGGTAAGGAATACAACTAACAGATAGCGAATTACCATTTGGTGTCCTGATTATTCTGATTGGCTAAATACCGGTTTCCTGCCGATTATAAACGTCCTACAGCTGCTATCCCACTACTATGTTTACCAGCCTCTGCGGTACGACGATCATCCTCCGCACCTGTTTGTCTCCAATATGGTGGGCCACTTTCGGGTTTGCCAGCGCGGTTTGTTTGATTCTTTCGTCATCTGCATCCGTCGGCACCTGAATCTGCCCGCGCAGCTTGCCGTTCACCTGAACAACTAAATCCTGTACGTCTCGGATCAAGGCTTGTTCGTCCACTTGTGGCCACGGCGAGTCCAGCAATGATTCGTCGCTGCCGACCTCTGCCCACAATTCGTGTGTGATATGAGGCGCCACCGGTGCCAATACCTTAACCAATACCACCAGAATCTCTTTGAGCACAGGACGCCCTTCTGCACCATATCTGTCCCAGTCAAAACGCTCTACCGCATTAGTCAACTCCATACATGCCGCTATCACAGTGTTGTACTGGTTGCGTTCATAGTCCGCGTTTATCTTAGTCAACGTGGTGTGCAACTGCGCACGCATTTCACGCAAAGCTGGTGCCAACTCTCGCATGGATATTGCTTCTGCCTCTCTGACTGCAGCACTATGCCGTCTAAAAACTGCCCACAGACGCCGTAGATAGCGGTGTGCGCCGGCTACGGCATCGTCATTCCAATCCAGGGTTTGATCGGGTGGGGATGCAAACATAATGAATAGTCGAACCGTATCCGCGCCGTACTGATCAATCATCGATTGGGGATCGACTGTATTTCCTTTGGATTTGGACATTTTAGAGCCGTCTTTGAGCACCATTCCCTGGGTAAGCAGTCTGGTAAAAGGCTCTCCACAATGGCTCAATCCTTCGTCGCGCAGTAGCTTTTGAAAGAAACGGGCGTACAACAAATGCAGTACCGCATGTTCTATGCCACCGACGTACTGGTCCACCGGTAACCAATAGTTGGCGCGTTCGTCGAGCATCGCCCCATCGTTGTCGGTACAGCAGAACCGCGCGAAATACCAGGAAGATTCAAAGAATGTGTCAAAGGTATCGGTTTCACGCGTACCGGCTTGACCGGTACCGGGCACCTTCGTCTGCAGGAAATCCGGATCACTCTTAATGGGCGACTTCACTCCTTCAAAGGCGACATCCTCAGGCAGGATCACGGGCAGGTCTTCGCTGGGCACAACGTGAACGTTTTGCTCCTCATCGTAGATGATCGGAATCGGGCATCCCCAATAACGCTGTCGAGAGACGCCCCAGTCTCTGATGCGATAGTTTATCTTGCGCTCGCCGACACCGTGAGTTTCCAAGTGCTCGGCCACCGCATCAAATGCCGCGTCGTAGTCAAGTCCGTCAAACTGACCGGAGTTGCAAGTGAGACCGTAATCAACGTAGGCACCCTTGCTCAGATCTATTTCCGAGCCATCGCTCGGTTTAATCACCTGTCGAATATCAATGCCGAATTTACGTGCGAATTCCCAGTCTCGCTGGTCATGCCCCGGCACACACATTATGGCCCCGGTGCCGTAACCCATGAGCACAAAATTGGCCGCCCAGAGCTTTATCTTTTCTCCACTTATCGGGTGCACGACGTTGACACCTATGGGCATGCCCTTTTTTTCAAGCTTCTCAATGGAAGCCTCAGCCGTATTGATTTTTTTACACTCGCCGATGAATTCGGCCAACTCCGGATTGTTCTTTGCTGCTTCCATGGCTAAGGGGTGTTCGGCCGACACGGCTGCATAGGTAATGCCCATGATCGTGTCGGGCCGGGTGGTATAAACCCTGATCTCCTGTTCGGTCCCATCGATGGCAAGCGAAAACTCCACTCCCTCTGACCGGCCTATCCAGTTACGCTGCATGGTTTTCACCGCCTCCGGCCAACCATCCAGTGAATCCAGGTCGTTAAGCAATTCTTCGGCGTAGTCGGTAATCTTCAAAAACCACTGCGGGATCTCACGTCTTTCCACCAGCGCCCCGGATCGCCAGCCTCGACCCTCGCTATCTACCTGCTCGTTGGCCAAGACTGTCTGCTCCACTGGATCCCAATTGACCACCGCCATTTTTTTATAGGCCAGGCCCTTCTTTACCAGCGTGGTAAAGAACCATTGCTCCCACCGATAGTACTCCGGCCGGCACGTGGCGAACTCCCGAGACCAGTCGTAGCCAAAACCCAGTAACTTAAGCTGCTCTTTCATGGTGTCGATGTTCTCGTAAGTCCATTTCGCAGGCGGTACGTTATTTTGGATAGCGG
The DNA here is from genome assembly GCA_030066885.1 of Arenicellales bacterium. Taxonomy (GTDB): domain Bacteria; phylum Pseudomonadota; class Gammaproteobacteria; order Arenicellales; family JAANXG01; genus JAHEKE01. The sequence continues at coordinate 6,362 of JASJAT010000070.1, forward strand.
CGTTTTCCGCCGGTAATCCAAATGCGTCCCAGCCCATAGGCTGCAGAACATTCTTGCCTAGCATGCGTTGGTAGCGGGAAATAACATCACCAATGGTGTAATTGCGCACATGCCCGACATGCAATTTGCCAGACGGATAGGGGAACATCGACAAACAGTAGAATTTCTCTCGACTGGGGTCCTCAGTGACTTTAAAACTCTGATTCTCTTCCCAGTAGGATTGAACGGCGCGTTCGATCTCGGCTGGTTTGTAGTGGTCTTCCATCATAGGCGGCGTATTGTAGCGGCTTAGTGCGCCCCTTCAAGCGATTAACGCCCTTTTTGCTTTACAGATAAGCGTCTAGAATAGTAGTAGGGTTCTGAAACTGTGCCTACTATGCCTAGACTGACTAGTTACTTCATCATATTTGCCCTTGCCGCCATCCAATCCGCGAATGCCGCGGATACTGTGTTTATGTGTATACCTCTGCATGGTGGTGATCCGATCTACCAAAATGCCCCATTCAAAGAAGGGGAGTGCCAGGTAGTGGAGAAAAAAACTCTTAACACGGACACCAATGTGATGAGCAGCGAAATTCCTGAAGCCAATGCGGTTGTGGGCGAAGAAAGCCCACCCGGTGCTCCAGATCTACAGGGTGACAACAAACCATTGTTAACGGGGAATCGCACTACAGACAACATAGCGGCGAGGACCGCAAATCGGGCCGCTAACAGTGCAAGAACGGCTGCCACTGATGCCCAAGCAGCTTCCCAAGCCGCTAAGCGATTCGCGGCAAATCCCAATCAAGCTACCGAAAACGCTGCCGAAGCTGCGGCAGATACAGCTGCAACTTCTGCCACCAATGCCGGTAACGCTGCTAACAGCACTACTGACGCAGCCGCGGACGCCATCAGCTCGCGTATGACCATCATCACTCGAAACACAGCCCGGGCCACCAACAATACGGCTACCCAAACTGCTGAGGCGGCGAGACTAACCCGTGAAGTCATCGAGCTGGTCAACCGAAAAGCACTGGAAAGGGAAATCCAGGATGCCTTAGACGCCCTGGAAACCGCAGCGAACGACGCCACGAGTGCATCGCGCGTGGCCAACAACACAGCGAATAACGCCACCGCGCTGTTAGCGCCTCCGCCCGGCGCTCCCACGGCACCCTCGTCACCCACAGCCCCCAGCGCCCCAGTTGCCCCCCCCGCCAGAGAAGCGACGAGTGCCGTTCCCGCTCAGAGCACACCGGTTCAACAACCTGTGGTACCGCCGCTACCTCCTGCCGTTGGTCCTTAGTCGTTCTGTTAACATTTAGCTCTCGTCGGTGATTGAACTGTTTACATCGCCGACCCCGAATGGCTACAAAATCTCCATTATGCTGGAAGAATGCGGTCTGCCGTACGTATACAAACATATCGATCTAGGATCCAAGGAACAAAAACAGGATTGGTTCTTAAAAATCAATCCAAACGGTCGCATTCCGGTCATTGTGGATCACGCAAATGATGACTTTATCGTGTTCGAATCGGGCGCGATTCTGATCTACCTGGCTGAGTTGGCGGAACAGTTTCTTCCTGGCGAACAAAAACAACGCTCCCGTGTATTACAGTGGTTGATGTTTCAGATGGGCGGACTCGGACCCATGCAGGGACAGGCCCATGTGTTTTTCCGCTACGCTAAGGAAAAGATTCCATACGCGATCAAGCGATACCAGCGAGAAACTCGCAGATTGTATGAAGTGCTCGATCGACAGTTAGAGGATCGGGAATTCCTGGTCGATGACATTTCGATTGCCGATTTTGCTAGCTTCCCGTGGGTACGGCGTCATGAGTGGGCGGGTGTAAGCATCGAAGACCTGCCCAATCTGTGGCGCTGGTATCAGAACATTAACGCGCGCAGTGCGGTCCAAAGAGGATTGGATGTGCCTGTACCTCAAACAGAGTTAGCTAAACAGAGCGTTAAGCGGAGCGTGAAGCAGATAAGAAAAATTATTTAATCCCCACAGTTCAGAGTTTAAAGTGCAAAGTAACAAGTTAAGAAAAAGAGAGGTTGTCCTTTAAACTTTAAACTTTTTACTCTCTTCTATTCCTTAAGTGATTTCTTTTCCGCCTCGTTGGCGCGGTCACTATCGCCCAATTGTGTGTAAGCCTGTGCCATAAGGCGCCAATTCTTTGTTCTAAGTTCGCTGTCTTTCGTTAGGGTGTTGGATTTTGTCGCAAATTGGATAGCTTGATCGAAGCTTCCCTGCTCGAAATAAACCTGCGCCAATTCATGCCACAACCCTGCGTTACGAGGCTCAATGCGCAGTGCGCGTTCGAGTTGGACGGCAGCCTGATCGTATTCCTCGTTTTGTCTTGATGCCTGGGCGTCTGTAACCAACGCGGTCACTACGGGTGTAACGGATTCCGCTTCGCTAGTTTCTTGCTTTGGTGATGAAGCGCAACCTGCATAGACGAGTAACGTGCTAAAGACTAATAATGCAACAGGTGTGCGGGCAAACTGAATCATTGAGTTAAAAGTACAAAGTTGAAAGTTTAAAGTTAAAAGTGAAAAGTAAAAACTGTTCTTTAAACTTTTATCTTAATTTCTTTGTTCTTGGGTTTATTTATTACTCGTATCAAACAGTTTCTCTATCCAATTCTTTGTTGGAGTAGAAACGCTGGCCCGAGTTCCTCCGCCGGCACAGGGCGATTTTTGCTGCGGGATCGTTCCCTTGACAAAAGGGAGCAGCGTAGCCCCGGGGCATCCCCGGGCGAGCAATCCATATTGATCCACTTCCACGAATTCGACGCCTTCTGGGATGGGTAAATCAACAGGCTGCAGTGGTAGCTCAGCCATGACGTCGGACCATATACGCATTGCCCCGCTGGCGCCGGTTAATCCGGTGGATGCATTGTCATCACGGCCAACCCATACCACGGCCAGGTAGTTTCCAGCGTATCCAGCAAACCAGCTGTCTCGATATCTGTCAGTTGTACCTGTTTTGCCTGCCAGCTCAAGTTCGGCAGGAAAACGTTGATTCAGCCCTTTGGCGGTCCCTTTGCGTACAACTGATTGTAAAGCAAAATTCAGAACCGAGATGGGCTCCCCACTGACGGCCTGCTCTAGCGATAAGGGATAACGGGCTAAAGGCTGCATATCTTGAGTCAACACTGACCTTGTAGTGCGTAGTGGCATGCGAAATCCTCCGCTGGCAAAACCTAGATACATCTGAGCCATTTCAACCGGGGTCATATTGACAGCACCCAGCAGTAAGGATGGGTAGGGTTTGATTTCGCGGCTCAGTCCCAATCGTTGTAACAAGTTCGCAACTTTATCGACGCCCACTTCGAGACCAAGCCTAATCGTTGCAATGTTGTAGGAATAACTCAATGCATCCAGTACGCGAACAGAACCGTGGTTCTTTTTGTCGTAGTTTTGCGGCCGCCACGTAGCAGCCCCCTGTTGTTCCACTACCAAAGGCCCGTCATCCACCAGGCTGGCTAAGCTATAACCGCGTTCGATGGCGGCCAGATATACGGCCGGCTTGATAAGAGAACCGATTTGCCTTTCTGCCTCCAGGGCTCTATTAAATCCAATAAAGCGGGCCCTGCGATCACCGACCAGTGCAACGACCTCTCCATTGTCAGTACGCACCACTAATGCGGCGGCTTGCAAGCTACCGGCTTTCATTTTGCGTGATTTCTCGAGCGTCGCTAAACGGTGGCTTACTGAACGCTCCAAGGTCCGTTGTATCAAGGGATCCAGGGTGGTAAAGATATGGAGTCCTTCCGTACGTAAATCTTCTTCCTGATAGTCCCGACGCAACTGCAGGCGGACAAAATCAAGATACCCCGGATAATCGGATTTCGACCACTTGCCCTGTCGGGTTACGCCGAGAGGAGCCTGTTTGGCAGCTGTCGCGACAGCGTCGTCCAAATAACCAAGCTCCGCCATTTTGGTGAGTACTAAATCGCGCCGCTGCTTTGCCCGATCCGGAGAGCGAAAAGGATTGTAATACGAGGCACCTTTAACCAAAGCTACCAGCAATGCTGACTCTGCTGGTTTCAGTTCATTTAGCGGTCGACCAAAATAGTAAAAGCTGGCCAGGCCGAATCCATGAATTGCCTTGTTGCCTGATTGCCCCAGGTAGACTTCATTGATGTAGGTTTCCAGGATCTCGTCTTTGTCATAGTGGACCTCCAGCAACACCGCCATCATCATTTCTGTCAGCTTTCTTTGCAGGGTACGTTCATGGGACAAGTAAAAGTTCTTTACGAGTTGTTGAGTCAACGTACTACCGCCCTGCACCACACTACCCGCACTGATATTGGCCAAGGTCGCCCGAAGCAAGCCGCGTGGATCGATCCCGACATGGTTAAAAAAGTTTCTGTCTTCAATCGCCAGCAGTGCGTTGATAAGAGGTTCCGGGACATCCTCTAGTCTGACTAGACTGCGGTCTTCATGATGACCCGGTGATATGCTTCCATACAAATGTGGCTCAAGCCTGAGGTCACCTACCGGTGTCCGATCGATGCCAGATAAGCCATTGACCACATTTCCCTTAATACCCACATCGACCAGTTGGGCTTGGCTTGGACCATCCCAGAAATCGAAACTTCTAACGTATATCCTTACCCCCTTCCCGGTTACTGTATACGAGCCGGGCGTACTTGCATTCTTGGAATTACGGTAACCGAGCAGTTTTAGCTCTTGAACAAGCTGGGGCTTGGTCAGTTTTAAACCAACGTACAACTCGAGTGGTCTGCTGTAGACGTGGGCTGGTATAGCCCAGCGGCTACCTTCAAACTTTTTGCGTACCGTTATATCTAAATAAACGGCATATCCGATCAGGGTGACGACAGCCAGTAGTGCTAGTCGCCGAATCCAGAAACGACCTCGTTTGGCCCGCTTTGACCTCGACTTGGACCTCTTTTTTCCCGAGTTCTTGCGTCGCCTGCTTTTTTTGCTGGCCATTTAGTCCGAATACTGTTTTGTTGAGGCGCATTGCCAACAGACTTCGAAAGTTGCTGGATTATGTTCGCCGCACGTTTGGCAATGCCACCCCGGCGTCGATACGCGCCTTTCAAATTGGCGTATCACTGAGCGGGCCCTGTCTTCGTCCTCAAGGTGCTCAATCCACACTTCGGGATAGGTATGGGTAAAGGGTAGCTCACCCACCGCACCCTGGGCGTTTTCGTTGAATACCTTGGCGTCTATACCTTCAGCCTGTAACCGATGGAGTAACAAGTGGGCCTCGGGCAGGCTGGCAGCCGAATAGATACGTTTCACGGATGCATCTTATCTGTTTACGGGATACTTGCGGGCATTTATAACAAGCTTGTCTTGCGACGCGTCATACAAATCCACATCCAGTCGATCGGCCAAGCGCACCAGGTATATAAACACGTCGGCTATTTCTAACCGCACTTCGGCTTTGGTCTTGTTGTCTAGACGTTCGCTCTGCTCGGGGGTGCGCCACTGAAAGTGCTCTGTCAATTCACCTACCTCTGCGACCAGTGCCATAACTAGATTCTTGGGTGTGTGATATTGATCCCAATCCCTTTGATCGGAGAATTCCTCTAACTGTCGCGCTAGCTTCTTAATCTCAGACATCGGCTCCCGCCTCTTCAACTCTGACTTTATTGCCTATACTGATTATACGGGGTTCTCAACGGGGTTTTATACAGGCCTTTTTTCGGCGACGTTTATCCTTAATTGCGTGATGAATGTTTTAGCACAACGTTTAAACCAAGCTTTACGGGCAAGGCATCCGATAATCTTTTTGCAAACGCATGAAGAGGACCGGGTGATTCGATCACTCCAAAATGTCGCTCAACAAGGTATTGAAATAAAATGCTGGTCCTGCACTGCAGGATTAGACCATAGCGACAATGCGGCAAGCACGGACCCGGCTATTGCCATTCAGGAAATTATCCAGAATCCCAAACCGGGTTTTTACATATTCAAGGATCTGACTTCTTTTATGGATAAGCCTGCAACGGTACGTGCACTACGAGATGCTTACTACAGTCTACGAAAGTCACTCGGTACACACCTGTTCATCTTGTCACCAATATTCGACATACCAGAGTCGTTGGCGAAAAGCCTTTTCGTGGTAGAAGTCCCTCCCCCGACCACAGAAGAATTGATTGAACGAGTTAACTCGATAGTTCCCAGCTATACAAAGCAAGAGATTCCACCAAGCCTTCTTCGAGATGTCGCTTTGTCTTTAAAGGGGATCACGCTAGACGAAGCTGAGCACGTGCTGCACAGCGTACTGAGTGGTAGCAAACTGTCGAGATCCATCCTTTTAGAGGAGATTCGAAACACCAAGAAAACGTTGGCTGCCGGCTCCGGGTTTCTGGAATACGTGCCGAACAAAAAGGGTCTTGAACACGTAGGAGGATTGTCCGGTCTGAAAACCTGGATCAAGGATAGGGCGACCGTATTCAACCAACAATCGGTCGACAAAAGACTGCCCGTTCCGCAGGGGATTTTGATCATGGGGGTGAGTGGATGCGGCAAAAGTTTGTGTGCAAAGGTCGTTGCCAATATCTGGCAGGTACCTCTTTTTCGGCTCGATATGAACCTGGTTTTCTCCAACCTGCACGGAAATCCTGAAGCATCCTTTCACAAGGCGCTGCGCACCATTGAGTCGCTGGCACCAGCGGTCTTGTGGATAGATGAAATCGAAAACGGACTGGGCTTTACCAATCAGAATAACAGTATGCAATCCCACATTTTTTCTGCTTTCCTGACTTGGATGCAGGAAAAGCCACCGCTGGTATTCGTCGCTGCAACCGCCAATCACATAGAGATCCTGCCTGCAGAGTTGATACGCAAGGGCAGGTTCGATCAGGTGTTTTTTGTCGATCTGCCCGATAAGGAAGAGCGCAAAGAGATGTTTCAGATCCATCTTAAACTCAATGACGTGGATCCAGATTCCTTCAACATGCATTCACTAATACTGGAGACCGAGGGGTGGAACGGAGCAGAAATCGAACAAGTCGTGAGTGCGGCGCGGATCCACGCGCACAACCAGAATCGCGCATTCACCACCGAGGATATCGTCTACCACGCACGCATGATTGTGCCTTTATCGACAACCATGAAAGAACAAATCAAGATACTAAAGGACTGGGCTTGGGACCGGGCGACCCCGGCGTCGCGAGGTAAGGGAACCGATTTCTCTATATTGGACGAGAATAACATTAAACAGCAAGAGGCTGGTTAGAACGATCGCGGCGAGGGCGCCGCTCCTACTGAATAAATCGCGGTACAAATACTCGCTACAAGGGACCAGGAACTCGCTACTGCCCTGGATACAAATGCTCTCGGGTCCACGGCACGTTGTTATCCAGGGGCCGCTGAAACAAAACCTGGAACAGTTGTAGATCTCCCACCCGGAATGCGGCTATGGATCCTGATAGGTACAGTCGCCAAGCCCGGACAAAATTCTCGTCGAACATCTGGCGCACAGTATCCAAACTGGCCTCGTACCTCTGTAACCAATGCTCTAAGGTTTTCGCGTAATGTAAACGCAGGTTTTCAACATCGAGCACGGAAAAACTGTAAGGTTCGAAGATGTCCATCATTTCCTTGAGAGTGGGCGGGTAAGCCCCCGGGAAAATCCTCTTCTCTATCCACCGGTTCATGGGCCGCGGTCTGTTTCTGCCGATAGTGTGAATAAAGCCCCGGCCATCTTCGCGTAAACATCTATCGATCACCCCACCGAGGACCTTGTAGTTTTTTCTGCCAACATGTTCCAACATACCAACCGATACAAACACATCACATGTACCGCTGGCATTTCGATAGTCGTCCTCGACGTACTCGACCCGGTCCTGAAATCCCTCACGTTTGGCCTTTTCCTGGGCATACTTTATTTGCTCGTGAGAGATGTTGTAAGCCTTTACCTTGGCGCCGTATTCCTTGGCCATAAACAAACCTAAGCCACCCCAACCACACCCAGCCTCTATGACTTCGTCACCGGGCTTAAGGCGCAGTTTCCTACACACATGATGCAGCTTGGCACACTGTGCCTGTTCTATAGTCTGATCGAGGCTTTCAAAATACGCACAGGTGTATTGCATGTGGTCGCGGTCTAGCCACAATTCGTAGAACTCGTTACTTAGGTCATAGTGGTGATGTATGTGGTGCCGCGAGCCCGCCAGGGTATTCCGTCTGGCTTTTCTGGACAGAAGATTCAAAGCCTTGCCTAAGGGAGAGCGATTATCGAGGAATTCCGGTAAATGTGTGGATCCAATTTCCACTAACTTCACCATATCCCCTTCTACGTCTAAGTCTCCCATGCTGTATGCTTCGCCCAGCTTAAACTCGGGATTAAGAATAAGTCCCCATAACGCCTGGCGATTCTTCACCTTTATTGTGATGTCTGGCTGCTGCCTGCAGGTACGTATTCGATCGCCGTCCCAAAGTTCAACCGCCACCGGGGGGTTCTTCATCATCGACAAGAACAGACGCATGGCCTTTTTGTCCACCGCCCAAGGCTTTGCTGAAGTAGTGATTGGCCCAGTAGTTTCGGTAAAGTTGAGTGGAAATTCTTTACTTTTTGTGGACATCTTTCCAGTTGGTTACGCTTGGTTGAGACTTAATCCTAATGATTACCTGCTCTATTGACAATCCCTCGCCCACCCTAACTATTCTTCCTCAATAAATTCGACCCGTTCCGATTCTCCCAACACCACAGTTTTTCCATCCAGAGACTCGAATCGGTTACCCTTTATCGATTTCTGATACGCTTTGTATACAGTGACGTTGCTGCTGTTACCATCGATCACGCGGATCGTCACTATCCTGTGCGCTTCCTGCCAGTGAAAATAATAAATAATCACTGATACCAGCAATAAAGCCGCGATGAAACCGTATGCAGCAAAGCGTCCAATATTGCTCTGCTCTACAGGCGCCTTAACCTCCTTCACTTTTACCGGTGCGCGACCACGATGACGGTAAAACAGGTATACGGCGACTATCACCAATGCGGTAAAAAGGATTTTGGTCAGCATAAAAAGGTACTTTGATCAGAATGAAAATGCTTGCTGGGGCTGGGGCGAGCGAAATCGATTCGTAGCCAAAGCAACAGAACTAGTATTCAGTCCGTGTCGAACACAAGCAAGCTTGAATCGTTTAGCAAGCAACTCGGCAAATGGGCCGGTACCACTTTTTCGTTGAGTAAAGTTTGAATCGTACTCTTTGCCCCCGCGCGACTGTCGTACCAAACTCATCACGTGGTTCGCCCGCTCAGGATAGTGCTCCTCGAGCCATTGTTTAAATATGTCCTTTACTTCCCAAGGCAATCGCAGCAGGGTATAGCTGGCGAAGGTTGCGCCCGCTTTAACGCATTCCCGTAATATAGACTCCATATCATGGTCTGTTAAGGCAGGGATAACCGGTGCAACAGACACGTGTACAGGCACACCTGC
>JASJAT010000071.1 GCA_030066885.1 Arenicellales bacterium
ATGCCAGACATACTTCATTAATAGTCCGCTAGCGGTGATGGCAATGATCAAGAGGAGCATCAGGTAATCTGACGGCGCTGAGATATAGCGGATACGATCTACGGCGAAACGCCGGAATAATAAACCAAGCAAACCGATCAACATCACAAAGCCGGCGTACACCCCCACCCATTGCAGTGCGACCACCCAACTCCAAACAGGCTCGGTGAAATACCGCAGGTGTCTTAACAAGACCAACAGCATTCCGAAATGAAACAGCCAGCCAAAAAGCCAGGTCCATTTACTTCCTTTAAACAGACTCTCAAAAAAAACGACTTCCCTGAACATACGGGCAACAACCCCGGCTCGTGTTGTGGGGGCGGGTGTTGTCGGAATGACCAAAGGTGCCGGTGCCTTTTTGTAGATCAAAACACGCCGGACCAACCCGATGGTGAAAACGGCGAAAGCAATGTAGAAAAGAATAGAGAAAACGACCGACAAGATCATTGCACTGGTTCTATTCTGCTGTGGTGCTCACCGCCACGCGAGCACCGTTACCCGACGCGTGAGTTCGTTTAAACGCACCCCGTGGGTTTGGGCAGACCGGCGTATTTGCATGCCTGTTTGGCCGGCCCGTAAGGGAATAGTTCGTATAGATACTTACTGTTACCTTTATCCTTGCCCAGTTTCCTGCCGATAGCCTTAGTCAATACACGAACGGCGGGTGCGATCTGATATTCCTCATAGTATTCGCGCAGGAAGTTGATTACTTCCCAATGATTTTCAGTCAAATCGCAGTCGTCCTCTTTTGCCATATACTCGGCAATTTCTTTGCTCCAATCACCGAGATCGGCGAGATAACCCTCTTCGTCCGTCTCGTAAGTTTTACCACTAACCTCAAGTGTCATAGTTAATAACTCCTATTACATAAATGTGAATTTAGTCATGCGCTATAACCACGACTGTACTGTATTGTTTTCCGCGGCTAAGCGAACAAACCCATCGTAGTCCACCACCTCGATACCTTTGATCAGTTCATTTTGGCCAATCCCACGGCTCGCCAGATCCGGTCCCAATACATATATTTTGAAATTTTCCACAGCCGTCGAGACTGTGTCGGCCACACTTGTTCCGTCCATTGCGGCGTATACCGCATCCTCGATCAACAGAATGTCGTTACCGGGCTTGGCTAAACGCAGGCAGGTTTCCAAGCTGTTTTTTTCAAACGGAGATTTGTTTACAGTATGTAACATGACCTGATTTAGAAATTTAAAATAACGTCTTGCTCGGCAATAAGATTCGCCAGCTCTTCTCGATCAACAATTTTGACCGACGGTTTCTCCGCCCAATCATCGTCTTCGTCCTCGTAGGTTAATTCCATTAAATCTTCTGCACCGAGTCCGCGTGCTTCGAGTGACTCCCGCTCAACGTACAAGCGGTTGACGTCGTAATCACCCAACGCCCTGTATGCCGGAGAGAAATTCTTTATTTCAAGTTCAGAAGTATCCTGGTTTTTCTTAAGCTGGTAGACACCGTCATCGACAAAGGCCATGCACACGTCTTGCTCGAACGCAGCACCGATCAACACGACCTCCAAGCCTTCTACAGCGTAAATCGTACCGTAGGGCGCCCGCCGATTGATATACATGAATTTTTTAACTACCGGATCACTCACCGTCACACCTCAATCACCAAATACGATCAATTTATCGGCCTGGATTCCGGCTTCTATCAACTGGCCCAGACCCGAGATTCTGAAACCGGGTGCGATATTGTTTCCATCCTTTCCATGTCGTTTAGCCTCTTCTTCGTCGATGATTCCCCTTCTTTGCGCAGCGGCGACACACACTACCAGGTCAATATTGTGTTCTTGACCCAGCTCGCTCCATCGATTGACCAGATGACGATCGTCCTGAGGAGGAGCGGTAAATCGAGTACCGTTGTTCACCCCATCGTGATAAAAGAACACTCTGAATATTTCGTGACCCTGGTTCAACGCGGCTTTAGTGAATTGATAAGCCGTGTCCGAACTCTGGTGGGTGTACGGCCCTTCATTAATCATAACGGCAAACTTCATCGACAGATTCCCGTTGGTGTGATTTAAAAACGTATATGGGTGGAGGCGTTCAAACTCTTACGTGAACCTCGCCAGTGGTCGATATGATATTTAGTAAACGGCAAACCCGTTAGTTCAAAAAATCTTGGCCACCCGATTCGGTCTATCCAGTCGTTGACGCGTTCCCAATCCTTGGCATCTTCTTTATATACCCTGAGTATACGTTTCACGATCATGGTCGCTTCCGGCCACCGTGGCGGGTTGTTCGGAACACCAGCAGCTACCAGTTTTTGAAAACTGGGTTTGGATCGGGCGTTAGAGTGATTTCCTCCCACCCAAATTGCCAGCTTGGAATGCTCGGGGTCATTAATCTGCATAGGTGGACACGGTGGATAACAAGCGCCACAACAAATACATTTCTTTTCGTCCACTTCCAGTGACGGTTTCCCGTTGACCTGAGCCGGTCGTATTGCAGCAACCGGACATCTAGCGACCACAGAAGGCCGTTCACAAACATTGGCAACCAGGTCGTGATTGATCTTGGGCGGTTTGGTGTGCTGTACGTTGATGGCGATATCACCCTGGCCACCACAATTGATCTGACAGCAGGAAGTGGTAATGTGCACCCGATTTGGCATGTTGCAGTTCTTAAACTCGTCTATGAGCTCATCCATCATCGCTTTGACCACACCCGATGCATCTGTTCCCGGGATATCACAGTGCAGCCACCCCTGGGTATGTGAAATCATGGCTACCGAGTTTGCCGTGCCCCCGACTACAAAACCGGCGGATTCCAACGCATCGATCAAAGGTTCGACTTTTTGCTCGTCCGCCACCATATACTCTATATTGGATCGAATGGTGAATCGGACGTGCCCGTCGGCGTATTGATCGCCAATGTCACATAGCTTGCGCAGGGTGAATACATCCAGGATGCGTTGCGTGCCCGCTTTCACGGTCCACATGACCTCTCCGCTTTGAGCAATGTGGCGGAGCACACCGGGGCGAGGATGGTCATGATACTTCCATTGACCAAAGTTCTTGAGCATGACCGGATGCATATATTGGAATCCGTCTGGGCAACCGGATTCGATCGGTTGTCGCATCTCTTTTTTAGCCATTCCACTTCTCCGACGAGTTCTTGCTATAAATATTCATGGGCTAAACACTCAAGTGGCTGCCCGGTGCTCTTCAGCTTTACGCTGGAACCACTTTTTCGCCTCTTCATCCCAACCATCCATGCGCACGTATGAGCTTTCGCGAGGATAGCTAATCATATTCGGGTCAACGTCTACGCCGATCCCTTCCAGGAAATTCACCAGCCCTATACGCTCAATCATTTCTCCACAACGCTCGTGTTCGAGGCCGTTGTCGGCCCAGAAATCGATCGTTTCCTCCGCGATTTCTACCAGGCGGTCGTAGTCCTCCTCTGTTTCGAGTTTCATGAAGGGGATGATGACAGTGCCCATAAGGTCACCAATTTTTAACGTTCGTTTGCCACCTATTAATAAAGACACGCCTTTATCGTCACCGGGCGAAAGTGCCTTGGGTACGACGTTTAGACAGTGCATGCATTTAACACAATTACGATCATCAATCTCTAATGTGTCGTCGTCTTTTAATGACATGCAATTAGTCGGGCAACGAGTAATGATATTGTCGATGACGTGTTGCCGTCCCTTGGCGTCGACATACTCTTTAAACGCCTCTTGGTCGATTTTAATTTCATCCCGCCAGGTGCCGATGACCGCAAAATCGGCGCGTTCAATTGAATTTGTGCAGTCATTGGGACAGCCTGAAACTTTGAACTTGAACTTGTAGGGTAACGCAGGACGATGCACGTCGTCGGTAAAGTTATTGACGAGCTTGCGGTGGATCTTATGTTCGTTGGCACACGACTGTTCACACCGTGCCGATCCGACGCATGACATCGCCGTTCGAACACAAGGACCGGCCCCCCCGAGGTCGAACCCATAGTCGTTGATCTCATCGAAAAAATGCTGCGTGTTCTCGGTGTTCGCACCGATAAACATGATGTTTCCAGTCTGGCCATGAAACGTTACCAGACCGGAACCCCACTTCTCCCAACTGTCACCAAGCTGGCGCAGCATGTCCGTGGTGTAATGGTTTCCGGCCGGGGGTTGCACCCGCAGTGTGTGAAATTCTTTTGATTCGGGAAACTGCTGGCCTACTTCAGAGAAACGCGGAATGATGCCCCCACCATATCCGTACACGCTCACCGTTCCTCCTTTCCAGTATCCTTTGCGCGTCTCATACGAATGTTCGAGCTGTCCCAACAAGTCGTTGGCGACGCCGTTTATCCGTTCGTCTTGGTGCTGATCACGAAGCCGCTTAATTCCAGACACGAAGCTGGGCCAAGGGCCATTTTCGAGCTCGTCCAGCATTTGAGTAGGGTGCTTTTGATCCGCCATGTTTAGTGCCTCTGGGTGTTGTCAACTTAAGGATTCTTGATCCAGATTCTAAGCTCAGCTTAGTTTGTATACACCCTCCTTAGGTAGAGGGTTCCAATGCGCACTTTTTATTACTTTCGGGATATAGGGAAATTCTTACGTTAAATGCGTCCTACTGGATATATCCCATTGGTTTTAAACCGGCCTATCTTTAGAGGGTACTCCCGCTTGTGGTATTTGGAATTACCATACGTACATTGTGAGTCTCTTACGTTCTCAAGACAAACATCCCGAGAGTAGTACCAATCCAGCTGTATTGGACAACCAGTTCGTCGACCCCGAGGCCTTTCAGTTCTGGTCCGAACGCAAGCTTTCAGGTTACCAGGAAACGATGCGGGATGTCGTTGTCGATATCAAAGATCCCACCCATCTTACGTTACCTGAGCGGAGCGCCCTATTAGAAAGGCTGCGCAAGCTCAACGTGGTCGTCTACCGATGCCAGGGCCGGGATTTCACAAAAAAGGACTTGAAAGTCCTCGGCCTGCAGCTCGGGCTCAGCCGATTGGACAGGAATTTATGCGCCGATGGTGAATCCATCTCTTCGGTACGGGTAGCGGAGTCAACCGCAAAAACGCGTTATATCCCGTATACCAACCAGCCCCTAGGTTGGCATACCGACGGTTACTACAACAACGTGGATCGGACGATCCGAAGTTTTACTTTACACTGCGTCCATCAAGCCCATAGCGGAGGCATTAATACCTTCCTAGATCCCGAGATCGTCTATTTATTGGTCAAACACCGCAACGCGGAATACGCGGCGAGCTTAACCCAACCAAATGTGTTTTCCGTGCCCGCTAACATCGAAGACGGCCGGGAATTAAGACCGCTGTATACCGGTCCAGTATTTTCGATCGATCCTGCCAACGGCTGTCTGCATATGCGCTACAGCGCCCGGTCGAGAAACATCAGCTGGAATTCGGCAACGGAAATACAAGAAGCGGTGGAATATTTGAAAACAGTAATCGAACAGGCAGTAGAATATGCCATTACACATAAGCTCGAATCCGGCCAGGGTGTCATTTGCAACAATAGCCTGCACAAACGAACCGGATTCGTAAATGGCAGTTCAGTTGACACACAACGATTGTTGTATCGCGCTCGGTATTATGACCGTGTATTGGGGACCTGAATTCCTGCTTGCTGAGTGTGGACGTCGCAGGCCATGGTAAAATACCTCGACGTTAGAATAGATTTAGGTGCCGAGACTGGTAGCGACGCGCAGGCGTCCATGCAGGCTTTGCAGGGCCGTTTAGTCGCAATCCGGGAACGCATTAGCGAAGTCGCAGTGCAAGCCGAGCCCGTTCAACTGCTCGGTTTGCTGCTCGATGAATCTAATCTGCTGATCGAACTCAATCGAATGTCAGAAGCATGGGATAGCGCCAGGAGAGCGTTCGATATCAGTGTGGCAGAAAAAATGTGGGAGAAGGCCGCTAGGTCGTGCGATTTATTATTTCGTACCGGCCTTGAAAACGCACTACCCGCTTTGGGACAGGGTATCTGGTTAGCCGTCACCTTTCCGGTAGACCCGGAACTCACGGTATGTATGTTGAACCATGTTATTGAGGAGACCCCTGACCACTCTGACGGTGCGGCGGTGGCTGCGATTTCCGCGGTCTACGTGGTCGATCTGCGCGCGGAAGGTAAACTCTATGATGATCTCAGTGTCCATACTCGACAGATGTTAACAACGGTGGCACGCCGGCATGGTGGGATCGAAAATCAACTCGACCTGGAAAATTGGTTAGACCGCCTGCAACTACACGAACCTAAACAGTTTCTGCCACGCTTGAGAAATATCGTAGACGTCTTGGTCCAGGATGGCTGGTGGTTCGATTGGGAGGCGGTGCAGGCTGAAATACCGGACCAATAGTAATGTATTGGCAAGAACCTTCCGGAAAAAATGAGTACGAAGGCCTGGCAAAGGTTATAGATGTTGCTTTCCGCATCCGATGCCCCTGTCTTCCCGTGGACCATGCATACGATCTGTTCCAGGCCGTTGCCGAAAAGTTGCCCTGGATTGCGAACGAGGATCTGGCGGGAATCCATTCCATTCGCAGCGCCGATTCGGGTAACGGCTGGTATCGGCCTGAACAAGAGGACGGCAGCTACATGCAGCTATCCAAACGAGTCAGATTAATCCTTAGAGTGCCTGCCACTCGGTTGGATCAATGTTCAGTATTGTGCGGTGAGACGTTAAATGTGTCGGATCAACAAATCACGGTAAACAATTACAAAGTGCGGAGGATCAATCCAACACCCACACTATTTGCGCGGGGTGTTTTGACCGATACCGGAGAATCGGAAAACACCTTTGTCGAACGAGCCCACGAGAGTTTAAAAAAGATGAATATAAAGGCACCTAAGATACTTCCGGGACGAAAACACCAGATAAAACTACCTGGTGGGCATCTGGTCACACGGAGTTTATTGCTTGCGGATGTGACCGTTGAAGACTCAGTCAAATTGCAGGAAAGGGGGCTGGGTGAAAATCGTAAATTCGGTTGCGGCCTGTTCATCCCACACAAGTCCATAGGCTCGGTTAGACCAAATGACTAAGTTAACTGTGTACGAGACAGGTCCTGAAATATGCCTCCACAGGCAGCAACAACAAGCACTATGAGGTTGGGTATGGCAATTGAGTTTGAAGGCAAATCTATCGAAACAACGGAATCAGGATTCCTAGTTAATATGGAAGACTGGAGTGAATCACTCGCGCAAGAAATGGCTCGCGCACAAGACATCGAACTGAGTGACAAGCACTGGGATGTCATCAACTACCTACGCGATGAATTCATTAATCACGGCGGGAATCAACCTAACAACAGGACTATGCTCAAGGCACTGGGGTCGAAGTGGGGGACGAGCGTTACAAGTAAAGAAATGTACGATCTATTCCCAGGCAATCCCAGCAAACAGGCAGGTTTGATTGCCGGCTTGCCAGAAAGCAAGCGAAAAGGGGGCTATTAACCATGTTGGCTATCTCAGATGGGAGTTATACAAGTGAATGAGAAACAAAAACTGATTCAGCGCATGCTTGACATGCAGAAACAGTTCATCGAGTTCGAACACGAAGAAGGTTTAAATGTAAAAGATTATTTCGCACCTTCCGCAGATCATCCGTTGGCAAAATACGCTGGGGACTATGCCGGGTTTGCCAATCAAGTTGTTGATTTAGCCCATCAGGAAAAAGCATCGAAGCGCTAGCTCGTCTAGCAGTGATAAAGTAAAAAGTACAAAGCTGAAAGTAAAAAGCAAAAAATAACACCTAGAGGCGTCTATTGAACTAGACCCTCTAAACTTTGAACTTTCACTCTTTTTACTATCTAGATCGGTACATCCCCCGGATCAAGTCTGGGTCCTCGAATGGCCGGTTCTGCTTTTTCGGACTGGGCTTCGTGTGAGCGAATCACGTGCTTTCGATGTTGGATATGTCTCTGCGCTCGCAAGGACTAAATATTTCTTGGCGGTCTTTGCGCCTTTGCGAGAGTACAATACGAACCAAATAACAACTGGTTACAGCATGAATGCTTTTTGCCGATCGAACCGCGGCGGGGGGTCGCTTCTACATCTAGAGACCCCCTACCCTTTTTTCAGCCTGAAGGCGAACTCACCATTGCCTTCGGTTGACTCTAAAAGCTCGTTGCCGGTTTGCTTTGCAAACGCCTCAAAGTCTTTTACAGAACCGGGGTCTGTAGCCACCACCCGCAGTATTTGTCCGGTTTCCAATCCGTTGAGCACTTTTCGCGCTTTGATAATAGGTAAGGGGCAGTTCAGCCCACGTACATCCAACTCTTGATCAAACTCCGACATCGGTTACCTCCAAAAGCTAAGAATAGAACAACGCATTTGCTGCAAATTTGTTAAACCACTAGATTTATTTAGTCCAGATACCTGAAAAACATCATACTTAAAACATAATCATCCCAAAAGATGAGCTGTGTCAAAAAACTGAGAACACACGTTTTGATACACTCCCTCCAAAATAAGGGAAAGGTAGGTATTTCAACGAAATACTATCTCATGAGGGGTATTTTATTTTATCCCAGATGACTTATTTCTCTGTATGGATGGAATGTTGAAACCTTACGTCATCTAACAATAAACTGTGATGCATAGATTATTTTTCACCCGAGGTTGCAGTTAATGACGATATTACGCTACCGCGCCAGCATAGCATACATAACGATCGTCCTTCTCGCCTTGACCTGGGGTGCTGTCAATTTGGCCATTGCTGATGATGTCCTGCCCACCGAAAAAGAATGCACCCAATTAGAAAATCCCAATGCTGCATTGAAAGGATGGTGCATTGTTATAGATCGAGAAAAAGGCAACTGTCTCGCATGCCATCGAATTGTGACTGAAAAATGGCCTTTGGCTTTGCCGCAGGGCGGGGCTATTGGACCGCCACTCACAGCCATGAAACACCGCTATCCAGACAAGGTTAAGCTACGTGAACAGATCTGGAACGCTCAGTCGGGGAATCCGCACTCGATGATGCCCCCGTTCGGAAAATATAAACTTATTTCGGAGCAAGATATCGACAACATTGTTGAATTTCTGCTTACTATATAAACCGTACCTTAACAATATACAAAGAGGCAAACCGAAGATGAATCGCAGATTGTTTATTAAAGGGATGGCCGCATGTGCAGCCGGATTCGGTTTCTTAAAATCCGTTGTCGCCTTAGCAGTAGAGTGGCCTAAAGCTGTATTCGACAGCGAAACCGAAACCGACGCTGTAAAAGCGTTTTTTGGCGACACACCGATCGCCGAAAGCGCGGATGTCGAGATTAAAGCACCGTTACAGGCAGAAAACGGCGCGGTTGTACCGATCAAAGTAAGTACGACCCTAGCTGACGCAGAGTCCATTGCTATCACGGTTGAAAAAAATCCAGTCCCATTTGTCACCGTGGTTAATTTACAACCGGGTTCCAGTGGTGGATTTTATAGCGCCCGTATCAAGATGGGAGAGACATCCCTCGTCCGAGCCTATGTAAAAGCTGGGGATAAGATACACATGGCTTCGCAAGAGGTTAAAGTTACCGTGGGCGGGTGCGGCGGCTGAGCCGACTGTTTCTGCGAATTGGAGAAAAGATTATGGCATTTGTAACAAAAATGAAGATCAAGAAAGCCGGGGACGGTCACGATATATTGTGTCTGGTCAAGCATCCGATGGAAACCGGTAGACGTAAGGACACCAGCACCGGCGAAGTTGTCCCAGCTCATTGGATTGAAATTATGACCTTTCAGCTAAACGGGAATACGGTGGCAGAGGCTATTTTGGGTAGCGGTGTATCGAAAGATCCATTGATCGGCGTCCATATTATGGGTGCAAAATCAGGGGACACAATCACGGTAAACTGGAAAGACAGCAAGGGAGAGACCGGTAGTGCTGAGGCTACCGTCAAGTAAGCCGGGCTGAACTTGGAGGACTTTGCAAGATATGCAGTTCGACCAGGATCTTCATTATGAGGTGTATCCTTCTCTGCGCGATTTGACCTTGCCGCTGAGTATCTACGCCACAACAATGTGATCAGCGGTTCCAAACCGGACCGCTTGACTATTACCGATTACACGTAGGTTATGGAATTCGAAGTTGCACAACGGGTTGCCTTGTATGGTTTTTTAGCGGCTATGTTATTTGGTGCGGTGGCCCATAGAACCCACTTCTGCACCATGGGCTCTATCAGCGATTGGATTAACATCGGGACAAAGAATCGCTTCCGCACCTGGATGCTCGCCATTGCCATCGCAATGGTCGGGACCCAGACTATGGCTGCGTTAGGCTGGATCGATATCAACGAGGCATTCTATTTGACCTCTAACTTTGGTTGGGCTGGTTACATAGTAGGTGGCTTGATATTTGGTATTGGCATGACGATTGGTTCCGGCTGTGGGCAACGTTCGCTGGTACGAGCGGGAGCTGGCAACTTGAAGTCCGTTGTTGTGCTGTTGGTGATGGGTATTACGGCTTACACAACAAGTCGTGGATTGTTTGCCCCGGTTCGGGTTGAACTATCCGAGCAAACTGCTATCGATCTTACGAAGCATGGCTTTACTGATCAGGGCATTGGCACCCTCCTGGCCGGCTTGATTGGCGGTGATGCAGGAACACTGTCAGTGGTACTGACGGCGCTCATTGCGATGGGAGCGGTGTTGTTTGCCTTTACAGATCGCACCTACCGCAAAGATTTTGACAACATACTGGCGGCGGTCGCACTAGGTGGGTTGGTGGCCGGTGGCTGGTATATCACTGGCGTTATCGGTAAAGACGACTTCGAACCAGTCCCGTTGGAATCCGTCAGTATCATTTCACCCACAGGCAATACGATAAATTACATAATGACATATACCGGAGCCACTATTAACTTCGGTATTGCTGTGGTGCTGGGAATTATCGCCGGGTCATTTATTTATGCGATTGCGTCCAAAACGTTTCGCATCGAAACCTTTGCTTCCCGAGCTGACCTCATTAACCACATGTTGGCCGGTTTCATGATGGGTTTCGGCGGCCTGCTGGCCTCAGGCTGTACCATTGGCCAAGGGGTAACCGGCGTATCCACGCTGGCCCTGGGTTCGTTCATGGCCTTGGCTTCGATCATCGCCGGCTCAGCGTTTACCATAAAAATGCAGTACCACATGCTGGATGTCGGCTTTGGAGAAGCTCTTTATCAAACCTTTGCAGATTTCAAACTACTACCACAAAGGCAGCTCTAAGTATTCCAGCTTAGCGGATTCTGTTTTTAGTGACACGTGAGCTATTGATCTGCATTCTACGTACAGTGTCTGGATGAACCGGAGACCAATACAATCCGTACTATTAGATCTAGACGGCACTTTGGTTAACTCCGTGCCGGATCTGACGCACGCCGTAAACATAACGATGAGATACTTGTCTTTGCCAGATTACAGCGAAGAGCAAGTCCAGACCTGGGTCGGCAGCGGAACTGAACGCTTGGTTAGTCAAGCCCTCACCAACGCATGTAAAACAGGATTAAGCAATGACACTTTCGACCGTGCCTACCCTGTGTTTCTAAAGGCTTACGAAGAGGGTATCTGTGAACGAAGCCATCTGTATCCCGGTGTAAGGGCTGGATTGGTCTACCTTAAAGAGGCGGGTTATCGACTTGGGTGTGTCACTAATAAACCCGAACGTCTTGCGGAATCGTTGCTGCGAAATCTAGGCATACTAACTTTTTTTTCGGTGGTCGTTGGTGGCGACAGCCTTCCTCAGAAAAAACCAGACCCGGCGGTGCTAGAGCATGCAGCTAGCCGTTTAGATACCTCAACGCGGGCCTGTTTAATGATAGGTGACTCGAAGCATGACGTAAGCGCTGCCCGTGCAGCGGGTATGGAAATAGTTTGCGTAACCTATGGATATAACCGCGGCCGCGACATTCGAGAGTCCAACCCAGATGCAGTCATTGACAGTTTGACCGATATACGTGATCTCCTGACATCCGAGGCTGTTGAATAGCTCATATTTCTCTATACAGCTTTAACCCGCATATTGCATCAAGGTGGCCGTGTTTTGCATTTAACATGAACCATGTTGGTCCCAATCTTAAAAAAGAGCAAGTCATTGCGAGGGCCCCGGGGGGTCCTGATGCAATATACGGGTTAAACGGGAAAAACTCTTTATAATACTTGGCCTGTCCCCGAGCAAAACTTATGGCAGACCGTCGACTCCAAGTTTTTTATACAGTAGCCCGGCTTCTAAGTTTCACCAGAGCCTCGGAAACCCTTCATATGACGCAGCCCGCCGTCACTTTCCAAATCCGTGCACTCGAAGATTATTTCAATACTAAATTGTTTCACCGCACAGGAAACAAAATAGCATTGACCAGAGTCGGAGAAGAAGTGTTCTCCTACGCTGAACAGATACTCGCTTTATACAGTGAGATGGATAATGCAGTCCGCAACCGCAGTGGTGACAACATCGGTGTTTTACTAATAGGTGCCAGCACCACCATAGGGGAATATAAAATACCGAGACTTCTCGGAGAGTTTCAGAAACACTTCACCGATGGAAAACTAAGACTCAAGGTGTCCAACACGGTTGGCATTGTTCACATGCTCGATACAAATGATATTGATATTGGGATTGTGGAAGGGCCTGTTAACAATAAAAATTTGGTGGCTAAAGTATGTTGGCGTGACCAATTGATGGTGATATGTCCGCCGAATCATGAATTTGCCGATGCGCCATCGATAAAAATAAAGCAAGTACAACCCCATCCTATTATCGTTCGCGAGGAAGGGTCTGGAACACAGCAAGTGATTTCAGATTATATGGACCAACATGGTTTAAGTTTAGGCGACCTGCAAACTACCATGGAACTTGGGAGCCCGGAATCGATCAAGAGTGCGGTAAAGGCCGGCCTTGGGATCTCCATTATTTCTGAAGCCACACTAGACAAGGAGTTAAAATTAGGTACCTTGCGGGCGATCCCCCTTGATCCTCCTCTACTACGACCTTTCTCTATTGTTTATAAGCGGCAACAATTCAGGCTACGGGCAATGCAGGAATTTCTCGACTTTGTAGAGCCTTTCTGTGATGAAGCGGGAGAAGACGAGCCTTTATCTGGACTCCGTGGTGGTTAGGGCAGCAATAAGCCTATAGTTAACAGCTGCTATAGTCCACCCAGAGCATCAATTTGGCGCGTAATATCAAGTAGTTGCTTGATCCGGAACTTGACCTAACGTCACTAATCTTATAGGTTTGTTGTAACTCCAGGTAATCCCTAGAGCTAACCGTGCGGTTACTCCAAAAGAGTCCCACCGCACCCCTAACGATGTACCAACATCAAACAGCGATCCTGTTTAGGGAGATCAAACATGACCAGGTTGTTAATCAGAGCTTCTAAGTCTTCTTTTCGATTGGGTTATACCAATCGGACCGAACGTCATTACTCACGGTCTCCATCACTTAGACCACGCCGTAATTATCTAGTCTGAGAGACTAAAAACGGCGGAATATCCCATGACGCACTGTCGTGTCATGGAGGCGCTTTCACTCGATGAAACCCGGAGACCACTAAATGGTACTTGCAAATCCAAATGTCACGCTTGATGACAAATACACACTCGATAACGGTCGAGTATACCTGACCGGCGTCCAGGCGCTGGTGCGTCTGTCACTGATGCAACGCCAGCGCGATGCTGCGGCTGGACTGAACACTGGGGGGTTTATATCCGGTTATCGCGGCTCACCCCTCGGCGGTTTAGATAAACAGTTCTGGAGTGCCGGGCGCTTCCTCGAACGAAATCACATTCGGTTCCAACCGGGTGTGAATGAAGATCTAGCGGCCACAGCGGTCTGGGGTAGCCAACAGGTACCCCTGCTTAATGGGTCACGTTACCATGGTGTTTTCGCTATGTGGTATGGCAAAGGACCCGGCGTGGATCGCTGTGGCGATGTATTCAAGCACGCCAACGCCGAGGGCACCTCACGCTACGGCGGTGTCCTGGCTGTAGCAGGTGACGATCATGCCTGCAAGTCGTCTACACTCCCGCATCAGAGTGAATATGCTTTCATGGACGCCATGATGCCCGTGCTGAATCCCGCCAACGTCCAGGAGATACTTGATTTCGGAATCATCGGCTGGGCCCTCTCACGCTTCTGTGGCTGCTGGGTCGGTTTCAAAACAATCGCGGAGACCGCGGACTCCTCAGCATCGGTTTATGTCTCCCCCGACAGAATCAACATTGATATACCCTATGACTACACGGTTCCGGACGGTGGTCTGAACATCCGCTTACCGGCAGCGCCATTGGAAAAAGAGGATCTGCTGCATCGCCATCGTCTGTACGCTGCAATGGCCTTTGCCCGAATCAACGGACTCAACGTTTTGGTGATCGACAGTCCCAAACCTCGTTTTGGGATTATCACAGCGGGCAAATCTTATCTTGATGTCCGTCAGGCGTTGGAAGATCTTGGCATTGATCATAACAAGGCAGCGGAGATCGGGTTGCGGGTCTTGAAGGTTGGGATGACTTGGCCGCTGGATAAAGAACAGATGCGTACATTCGCCCGTGGTCTGGAAGAAGTATTGGTGGTGGAAGAAAAACGGGCAGTCATGGAAAACCAGCTCAAGGAACAGCTGTACAACTGGGACGCAGCCCATCGACCCAGGGTAGTGGGCAAATACAATGAATATGGCGATTGGATTCTGCCATCAACCGGCGAACTCACCCCTGCGCGTATCGCGCGGGTGATTGCAGAGCGAGTCGAGCGATTCCATACCAGCGAAGACATCAAACAGAGACTCAGGTTTCTCCAAAGAAAAGAAGAGACGCTGGCAAAGCCACGGGAAGTGATTCAGCGCACACCGCATTTTTGCTCCGGGTGTCCACACAACATATCAACCCAGCTTCCGCAGGGCAGTGAGGCGGGAGCCGGTATCGGTTGCCATTACATGGTTACCTGGATGGGCAGAAACACGAACACTTTTACCCATATGGGTGGGGAGGGCGCCAATTGGATCGGCCGCGCACCGTTCACCGAGCAGCAACACATTTTCCAGAACTTGGGTGACGGAACTTATTTTCATTCAGGTCATCTCGCTATTCGTGCTGCGGTCGCGGCGGGTGTAAACATCACCTATAAGATTTTATATAACGATGCAGTAGCGATGACCGGCGGACAGCCAGTGGACGGCACCTTAAATGTACAGGATATCGCCCATCAACTCCGCAGCGAAGGCGTCATGCACATCGCTTTGGTGAGCGACGAGCCAGACAAATATCCAAGCAAGGGAGCATTCCCGAAAGGTGTCTCGTTTCATCACCGGGATGAGCTTAATCGAGTACAAGAGAACTTAAGTAAGGTCAAAGGTGTATCGGCCCTAATCTATGATCAGACTTGTGCGGCTGAGAAGCGACGGCGGCGGAAACGAGGTCTGTTGACAGATCCACCGAAAAGGGTAGTTATTGACGAAGCAGTTTGTGAGGGTTGCGGCGACTGCAGTACCCAGTCCAATTGCCTGTCGGTTATCCCGGTTGAAACGGAATTCGGGAGAAAACGAACCATAGATCAATCTTCTTGCAACAAAGATTTCTCGTGTATGAAGGGTTTCTGCCCGAGCTTTGTCACCGTATCGGGCGGTCGACTCAGAAAGGATTCCCAGTTAAGGGAGACACCGAATGTCGACCTTCCTCCACCACAGACCCATTTCGACGAA
>JASJAT010000072.1 GCA_030066885.1 Arenicellales bacterium
TTACTGAATTTAGCGTAGCTGCTGCTGTCGCTGGTTGTCAGGTAAGCCATCAAGGTTGAAAAATCCGGTTCGTGCCCGACCAACATAACCGTAGCCGCGGGATCCAGTGTAGCCAGCCATTCCGACATTGTTTCGGGGCCAGTACCGGAACTCAGGGCATCCACCTTCTTTATTTTTATCGAATGTTTTTTACTTAGCTCCTTTGACAGTACCTCAGCAGTTTGCACAGCCCGAATATAGGGACTGGTCGCGATAACATCTATGGTGTCGACAATACGGCGTAACCCTTTCGCTACTTGCTTCATCTCCTTCCGGCCCTTTTTAGTCAGTTGTCTATCTGAGTCGGGCCGAGATGAACCCACTTCAAAATCTTCAGCAGCACCGTGTCGCACTAAAATGATTTGCATATTGATCTCTTTTAGTTAGTAAACTGAACCAGATTGATGACCACCTTATGAATAAATCTCTTAGAATACTCAAGCGGGGGCTGTTTCCTTGAGTAATTCGATAATCTTCTGCTCTATAGCTTTCGCGTTACTGTCACCAGCGTGGGTTTCACCTATGAACGACGCCCTAACACGCCCCATCTTATCGATCAAATAAAACGTTGGCCAATAACGATTGTTCATAGCCTTCCAATACGAAAAATCGTTGTCGACCATCACCGGGTGAGACAACCTGAACTCGATCACTTTTGCGGATACTTTTTCTCGATCTTTTTCATGGTCAAATTCCGGGCTGTGCACACCGATGACCAGGAAATCTGACCTTTCAAACTGTGTTTCCAACTGTTTAAGCCAGGGAAAAGATCGATAGCAGTTCCAACAGCCGAACGTCCAGAAGTCGACAAGCACCACTTTCCCTCGAAGATCAGCAAGCTTTAAAGGCCGAGTATTGATCCAGTCTCGTTCAGAGGTATGAGTAAATTCCGGCGCCGCCCAAGGCTGTTCAACATCTCTTGCAGCAACCCACCATGAGCCCGAAACTATCCAAATTCCAAGAAACACTAACGATGAAACCAGGAAGGTTGACAGCTTATCTTTCATGATGGAAACCTATATGTGCGGGCAGGAAAGTCTCACTGACTAAGACTCGAGGGATTCACTGGCTATAAAAGCAGTATAGTATATACGCTTGACCTGTAATGTGCATTAAATGCCCTAACATGCTTTACATCAGATGACTAGCAAGCTTCTATCAATTATTGGGTTTCTTATCTTCATATATGTCGCACTGATAGCTGTAACCTACTTGGGTCAATCACGTCTGGTTTATTTTCCTTTGAGTTCGATCGACGCTACACCGGACCTAATCAACCTAAATTACGAAGATGTGTGGTTGCAGACCCAAAACGGTGATCGCATCCACGGCTGGTATTTGCCGGAAGAGAATGCCCAATGGACCATATTGATGTTACATGGTAATGGCGGAAATATTTCTCATCGGTTACAAACTTTAAGTCTATTGAACAAAATAGGTGTAAATACCCTCATCATCGACTACCGAGGCTATGGCCAGAGCCAGGGGCAACCTTCAGAACGAGCCACCTATCAAGATGCTTTGGCCGCTTGGGAACATCTCATCGAAAAAAGAACAGATGCCGAATCCGTCATCCTGTTTGGCCGTTCTTTAGGCGGAGCGGTAGCCGTGTGGTTGGCTAATGAAGTCAACCCAGGAGGGCTCATCCTCGAATCAACGTTTTCTTCCATTGTCGATATGGCACAACACCACTACCCGTTTTTACCCGTACGCTATATGTCGCGCTTCAAGTACGATAGCCTATCACTAGCTCCGAACATCGATACCCCCACGCTTGTGCTGCATAGCCGGGACGATAACATTGTGCCCTTCGACCTGGGCCTGAAGCTTTATGAGGCCCTACCCGGCAACAAATCATTCGTAGAGATGCAAGGTGGGCATAACGATGGATTTTTTGTGAGTGGTGAACACTACATTAATGGTATAAAAAACTTTATTGAGTCTTTGTAATGCCTTTTGACTACTATCGCCGCCTGCACCAGTGGCAAAAACGAATTTACCAGCAAAGCGACGGTATCGTTAAGGTAGAGCTTCCTTGCGTCGAAATGTTGCACGATACGGTCACCGCTTTACAGCGGGCATTGGAGGAAGAAGATCGGGCCCTAATCCAGAGACTATCAAACCAACTTGCGCAGGGCATAAGCCACCAGCTCAAAATTCCAACTCTTCAAGTCAAGGTCTTGGCACGTCGACCAAGCGACGACTGGGGGGAGTTGCATGGTTTGTATGAACCAGCAGAAAAAAGTGGGACTGCTCGCATTACGGTTTGGATGCGCACTGCCAAACGGAAGCAGGTAGTAGCATTTAAAACTTATCTGCGCACGCTGTTACATGAAATGATTCACCATATAGACTATGAATACTTCAGACTAAGGGAGTCGTTTCATACCGAAGGATTCTATAAAAGGGAGAATTATCTCTTTCAAAGCCTGACTAACTCAGCCAAACCTTCGGTGCCATTTCAGTACGAGCTATCGCTAAGTAGCGGACAAAACAAGTAGCAGGCGGCTTCGCACCGATTGTCCACTCTTTCGACTCTGTTATATTCAGAGTGTCCTTAAGTTAAAGTTATCCGCAGACGAGATTATTATTGACGACGTTCAAGTGGCATGCCACTACTCCTCTAACGGTCCAGGGGGCGCGTGATTTTTGGGACGTGCGTTACCAACATGACGTCACCCCCTGGGATCGGGGCGCCATCAATCCAGCCTTGGTAGGCTGGTTGGACGACAAAATTTTGCAACCCTGTCGCATCCTAGTCCCCGGCTGCGGACGCGGATATGAGGTGGTTGAACTTGCTCGTCGTGGTTTCGATGTAACAGCCGTGGATTTTTCACCACAGGCAATCAGCTCGATCCAGAGCAAACTCAATGCGTCCGGCCTCAACGCCGAATTGATCCAAGACGACCTATTCACCTGGACCCCCGAAGCTATTTTTGATGCCGTCTATGAGCAAACTTGCTTGTGCGCGTTGTTGCCAAAACAATGGCGGAGTTACGCCAACCACCTGGCCAAATGGGTTCGACCGAAAGGTCAACTCCTTATCCTCTTCATGCAAACCGACAAAGCAGGTGGTCCGCCATTTCATTGCGATTTTGGGGCGATGCGAAGATTGTTCACTGACGACTGTTGGCACTGGCCTGACACTGAACCAGTAGAGTCACCCCACTCCCCCGGGTTCTATGAGCTAGGTATTGTCCTCGAGCGGAAATAGATAAGTCGTGCCGGACATGAAAGAATATCGCGGTGAGGGCGCCGTTCCTACATCACAATTGCGAGTGGCTTGTATCCAGCAGTTGGCAAAAACAACAAACGGATGGCCACATTCAATCCTAGTCACCAGCCGCAAGGGCATTGCCTTGTTGCCTTGCGACAGAATATGTAGATTTTTTTCGTGTTAAACTTGCACCAGGAGCCCGGGTTCCTTAAAGTCCGGCCTCACGAAAATCACATCTATCCCTAGGAGACTATTCTATGAAGCTCGCTATGTTGTGCGCCGCCTTGTCTGTTGGGATCGGGATTACCCAGCCAACGATGGCGGAAGGTGACATTGAAAAAGGGCGCCTAACCGCACAGACCTGTATGGGATGTCATGGAGCACCAGGAATGCGCAACGCTTATCCTGGCTATCGAGTCCCGAAACTCGGGGGCCAACATCCCGGGTACATCGTCGCTGCTTTACAGGCGTACAAGAACGAACAGCGCTCTCACCCAACCATGCGCGCACAAGCGGCAGATCTGACGGACGAAGATATGGCTGACATCGCGGCTTATTTTTCGTCGTTGAAAAAAATAAACCCTGAGCAGCAATAACAAGGAGCATTAGCGATGAAACAAATAATCTTGGGTTGTGTAGTTCTAGTGACGAGTAGCACAGCACTCGCTGGAGGCGATGCTTTAGTAGGACAACAGAAGGCGCAAGTATGTGCGGCATGCCATGGCACGACAGGAGTTGCAGCATATGAAACAGCACAAGCACCGATTATTGCAGGGCAGTACTCTGACTATATTGTACGGGCGCTCAAAGACTACAAGTCTGGTGTACGCCAGAATCCAATCATGCAAGGATTTGCGGCCAGTTTGGCTGAACAAGATATGGAGGATATCGCAGCATATTTTTCACAGCAGGATGGATTGGCTGCACCTGAGATTACAAATCCTGTTACTCAATAGTTACAGTGGACCACACCACGAAGCACCACCTAGCTACTAGACGCCAGTTACTCGCAACTCTTATCTAGACGCGGCGCACTCGCCGCGATTCTATTCGCCCGTGGGCTGCTACAAGGCGGGAATGACCAAAGCTCAAGCAGGAGATCCCTGCAAATCCCCAGGTATGTTTTTGACATGAACGTCCCGCTGTGGAAAGGGAATCTCAACACCCGCTTCATCCAGGGCCTTTTTGATCGCAAAGCGCAAGTCACTCGCAACCATGAGTGTGTAATCTATATCGCGGATGAAAACCCGAAGCTCAAAATCCAGTGAACTCTCACCAAAATTCCTGAACACGACACTAGATGGAGGACGAGTCAAAACCTCTGAGCTTTGTTCTGCGCATTTGAGCAGTATCTCCCTGACCTGCTCCGGGTCCGAGGCATAAGACACACCGACGGGAATGACCACACGCCCCAATCTGCTCCGGTGTGTCCAGTTCATCACCTCTGTCGTCATCAACTGACTGTTTGGCACGATCACCGTGGCGTTGTCGAAAGTAGTGATTTCCGTAGAAATGACATTAATCCTCTTAACGTACCCTTGAGTTTGCCCCAATACTATCCAGTCTCCAGCCTTTATAGGGCGTTGCACCAGAAGTATCAGTCCCGATATAAAATTATTGACAACGTGTTGCAAGCCAAAGCCGATACCTATCGACAATGCACTGAATATCAGGGCGATCTCACCGAACTTAAGACCAACTAAGGAAAGTGCCACCAGTACGGCAACCACTACACCCGCATACCCCACACCTGCCGTTACTGCATCACGGACGCCCACGTCGAGTCTGGTCTGGACCAGGATTCGGTCGGATAAAAATCGCTGAAACAGTTTGATCGCGAGCAGGACTAGAATAAAGGCTCCAAGCGCGATACCAACATTGATCAACGAAAAAGTGTGCCCACCTATCTCTGCACCTTGGATCAACGCAGTAAAAATCCGTTTTATCTCAGTCCACGGCATGCCCCACATGTTGAGGAGGAGTGCAGTCAACGCGATAACCAAAACGACATCCACTAATAAGACGACCCAAAAAACCCAACGGCTCGCGCCGACGTCATCTAATCCCAAGCGATTCCTTACCCACTGTCCTACTACGTTGTATTCGGAAGTTGCCTGCCGTAATCCCTCTCTAACAAGGCCATGTACGATTACAGCCAGGGCTATAAAACACAGCGTAAATATGGTTCGACTGGTGATGTATATTGCTAAATTCAAATACCCAATCAAATAAAGTAGTACGCCAAACGCGATAGCAACCTTAGCCAAAATAAAAAGGGTCCGGACTTTGAGCGAGAGCCCCTCCTCGACCCTCCCGGTCTCACTTTCGACCTGTGCATAAAAACGCCAATTACTTGATCGCAACACGTTTAACGATGCCAACGCCACGACAATCAGGCCGATCATGCCAATTAATATTGGCGCCTCTGTAGTCGTATCGAGATCTGCGATTCGCATCCAACCTGAGACATTGTGAACAGGACTGACTAGTACGAGACAGATATTGACAATGAAAACTGTTATCGCGAATAAGCGAATTGCTTGTTCGAGGCTTGCAGCTGCTTCGTTGGTGAAACCGGTAATCCGCCATTGCGGCCGTTCTGGTGTGAGCGCTGTCCTAGCTAAACCGGTGATGAGTACAAATTCGACCGCAGATAAAGCCAACACTACAAACATACTCTCGAGCTCTGGACTAGCTGGTGTGTTCGAGATGATTATCAATGCCACGACACTAATGGCCGCAATTGGCAAAATAATCCGAGCAACGGTTTCTACAATGATAGCAACGAAGCGTCTGGCCAGGCTCGGAGTCTCAATACTTGCCACCATTCCATAGTTCCCTACTAACCAACGGCGGGCGGTAGCAATAGCGACCAGCCCTGCCACCAACACTAAGCCTGTTATGAAGATAGTATCCCAACCAACAGCGAACCGGGTGTTTCGCCACCACGCCCTGATTGAGTTTCCCCGTTCCCGAAGTTGGTCAGGCAGCTGTTCAATGCCTTTGCTGAAAGTGCGTGGCGACAGGGGTGAGGCCGATCTTCGGCGAAGTACTTCGGTGATAATACTGATTTCCAGTTCACTTATTTCTTTAAGAATGGTTTTAGAGCGCGCAATGATAAGGTTAAATTGTTTAATCCGAGCTTGATGGGAAGCAACTTGCGCTTGCAATGTTTCTCTTTTCTGCGCAATCTCTTCGGCTTCTGGGGCCTCTTCGTCTGCAGGAGGTGGACCCAAAGCGTTTAAAAGTTTCTGTTGTCGCTCCAACACTTCTTCGGCTTCTTCCCGTGCTTGCAACGCTAGTCTGTTAACCAGATTGACGTTTTCACTTAAGGGTTCCAGCTCCTGGATATTAATCTCCGGGTCCAACAACAAGCGCTCTGGGAAATCGAGAATGGCATTCCATCGCGAGACCATGTTGGCGAACCTTTCCTCATCTATTTGTGTGGGTTGGGCACATACAAGCACGGGGGCTTGGCAGACCAATAGTAAAGCTAAGATCCCAGCAAACTTATTCATTGGATATGATTCGCCGATCGCTCTTATACGATAGTAAGACTACCAGTCGACAACAACACCGACATCATCGGTTATCGTTCTATGACCGGGCTGGTTTCTGACTCGATCCAGCCAACGATTGATAGCAGCATAGTCACCGAGGTCAAAACCACCTTCACCGGCCACATGGGTATAGGCGTACAGTGCAATGTCCGTTATGGAGTAACAGTTTCCAACGAAGAAATCATTGTTTTCCAAGTGCGTTTCCATCACGCGCAACGCATCGTGGCCCCGGTCCATTTTCTCGGCCAAGAACTGCTTATTGCTTTCCAGTTGTCCGGAAAAGGTCCAGAATCGGACGACGGCAATATAAGGTTCGTGGCTGTACTGTTCAAAGAACATCCATTGTAACGTTTGTGCACGTTGCCATGGGTCTTCTGATAGATAATCTGTGCCTTGGGCAAAGAAAAATAAGATGGCATTAGACTCGGTCAGTATTCGTCCATCCGGCCATTCCACCAAAGGTACTCGGTGATTGGGGTTTTTCTGTAAAAATCTTTCTGTTCGGGTCTCGCCTTTAAGGATATCGATATTAACCCGCTCAAAAGGGATCCCGAGCTGGGATAACAATAACCGGACTTTATACGCGTTTCCGGACTCCCAAAAGTCATACAACCGAATCATTATTTACCCGTCTTTATCGTTCACCCCGGCTCCGAGCAAAGGGCTTTATGAATACTGCTTTTTGGATTGACTATTTCATCAACAATACTGAAATGGTCTTGGCCAGCCAGCTCTTCGTAGTGCGTCTGAAACTCGGCAGTCGACCAGGTCTTGGCGAAGTCAGCCGACTGGCGTTTAAACTCTTCACTTTCTCTTGCCCCAACGAAAAGGTCCAGCTTTCCCTTCGATGGTGCAGCGAGGCTGATCGGGCTCAGTTCATCGATTTCAGACTGATCCAGTTTTAATGCCTCATTAACAAAAGTATGTCGGATTGGTTCGAGCTCGAACAGTCCACTGATACTGACTCCGTTCTCGATAAATCCGTCTTGCAGTGAGCTGTCGAGCTCACGCCAAGGAGTGGCCAGAAGCATTGCCACCAAATGACCGCCTGCAGAGTGACCCACAATATTTATTCGTTCTGGGTCACCGTTGTACTTTCTCAGATTCCGGTAGAGGAAAACCATTGCCCAGCGAAGGCTTTGTACAATATCCTTCAATTTGACCGCGGGACAAAGCGGATAATTCAGGACTATTACGGTGAGTCCTTTTTCTATCAAGGGGGGTGCAATGAAACTAAATCTGGATTTATCTAACAGCTGCCAATAACCGCCATGGATAAAAACGATTACCGGTGAGTCCGGTCGCCGTGCGGGGAAGATATCCAGCTTCTCACGCTCGCCGGTTCCGTAAGCGATGTCTTCCCTAACCTTAGATGCCTGACGCACGCGTTCACTGTCGTGCTCCCACCGCTTCAGGTACTCCTCAAACTCCGGTACTCTGGCTCGATTGTTGTACTGCTCATCCAGCTGCTGAATGGAATAATTCCGAAAAATACTATTGTTCATAGCCCACCTTTTTCGTTCGAATATTAACCAATACCGTCACGCTCCCGATCCCAAGTCCCCGGGGTGATGGCTAGCTCGCGTAACAGGTTCTTCTGGATTTTATTGGTCGGTGTTTTGGGCAAAGATTCAACAAACTCAACATAACGGGGTACGGCAAACCGCGGTAAGTGTTGCTGGCAATATTCCGTTAAGGTTTTAAAGTCTATATTCTTTTGTAATACAACCACCACCTTTACCTCGTCTTCGCCCCCCCTGATTTCAGACTTGACCGCAACTGCAG
Source organism: Arenicellales bacterium (assembly GCA_030066885.1). Lineage (GTDB taxonomy): Bacteria > Pseudomonadota > Gammaproteobacteria > Arenicellales > JAANXG01 > JAHEKE01. The sequence continues at coordinate 8,602 of JASJAT010000072.1, forward strand.
CAACTTCCGCTACTGCCGGATGCTGACCAACAACGCGTTCGATCTCGAATGAAGAAATATTTTCTCCACGCCGTCTAATACAGTCTTTAATGCGATCGACGAAATAAACAAAGCCTTGTTCGTCCATCGTTGCCGCATCCCCGGTGTGAAACCAAAAATTACGCCAGGCCTCTACGGTCTTCTCCGGCATGTTCATGTATTCCGACATAAAACCGAACGGCAACTTTGGCCTGACTACGATTTCTCCTACCGTGTTTGGTGGAACCGGCAGGTCACTCTCCGGATCGACTATCTGCAATTCGTAGTATCGTTCCCATACCCTGCCACAACTGCCTGGTCGCGGAATACCTGCCTGAGTATAAAGAGGGATGTTGACCTCAGTCATGCCATACATTCCGAATACGTCTCGGACGCCAAAACGCTCCCGGAGCTGAGCATCCAGTTCTACTGGATTGGGTGCGACGCCAATAGCACGCAGTTTATGCCTCTTATCCAAGTCGTTCGGTACTTGGCTCAATACGAAAGCGATAACCACTCCTAGTGAATTGGTGACAGTTGCATCGTACTCCGCTATGTCATGGATCCAACGGCCGGCACTGAATTTCCCGCGCAACACCGCTTTTGCCCCAATGATCAAAGTTGCATAAAGTTGCATAAACATGCCGTTAGCGTGAAACAAGGGCAACACAATATAAAAAACGTCTTCTTCGGTCAGACGCATGTTCTCAATGGTACCCAGCCCGAATAAATAGATATGTGCATGGGGCATAACTACTCCCTTTGATGGTCCCGTAGTCCCGGAGGTATACATAACACAAGCCGGGTCACGATAACTGACCGGTATAGTAGTCCGTTCGTTACTATATCTCTTGTAGTCGTCGAATAGGTGAAAAGTAAATTGAGTGTCCGCACCGTGGCTATTCTCCACAGCACCAACTACGAGCACCTTTTCAAGATATTCCAGCTCCCTTTCCACCTCTTTGATCCTGTCGAGGTATTCGGCCTGTACCATAATGAACTTCGCCCTCGAATTATTCAGGACATGGGTTAGGAATACACCTTTGTAGTCTATATTGACCGCGACGTGAATCGCCCCAACGCGAGCAATCCCGAACCATGCATAGCAATATTCAAGACTGTTGGGGATAAATACCGCTATTGTGTCGCCTTTCGAGACTTTCAAATCAATTAGAAAACGCGCGACTTGAGTTGCAATTTCGTCGGCACACCTGAAGCTCAAACTCTGCCCATCGACCATTTGAATCCATGTACGGTCACCGTATCGCGCGGCCTGTTTTGATAACACATCGCCAAATACCCATGTATTGTGGTCGTGCAGAGATCGATCGCCCATGGCTGAAATCAAAAGGCTCAGAGCTCAAACAAACCCTTTTGCCATTGCTCCTTATGTTTCGGTTTCGAGAGGCAGGCCTGCTTTTTTCCAGGCATCTATTCCACCTTTGATATGAGCTGTATTGGTCAGCCCGGCCTCCTGGGCTCTTTTGACGGCCATAGCGGACCGTTCCCCGTAAGCGCAATAAAATAACAAACGCTTGCCGGTAGATGAAATCAGTTCATATAACATACCACCCGGCTTTAAGTTTTCCACCAATTCGTTGTAGGGGGCATGGACCGAACCGGTTATCACGCCGTTTTGCGTGCGTTCCCTGTTGTCCCTCAAGTCTGCCAGCAAAATATCCGGTTGCTCGATGAGGTGGCTCGAATCATGGACGGAGATCGACCAACCTTTCCGATCAACTTCGTCTTGTGATAAACCGATACTCATATTGGCGGGAACGGCCACGTCCATCATCTTTGGATTTTGCAGATTAAGATTGTTCATCAAGTCCACGTACTCCTGCTTGGACTTGACCTGCAGCCGCGGATTAAAGGCTCTTTCCTCAGCTATTGTGCTCACCGTGTCACCTTTGTAGTCATGACCCGGGTACACCAGGGTAGTATCGGGTAGCTTTAACAATTTGTTAAACAGCGAATCATACTGTGCCTCTGGATCTCCGTTTTGAAAATCTGTTCGCCCGGTGCCACGTATGAACAACGTATCACCGGTGAACACACGATCATCCATAAGAAAACTGTAAGAGTCTAAAGTATGTCCGGGTGTATATATCGCCTTCAAACTTAAGCCTTCTATATCAATAATATCCCCGTCGTTGACTCGCAAAGACACAACGTCAACATCGCTTTGTTCACCCATGACAGTGATACATTGAGTTCTATCCCTTAAAGCACCCAATCCAGTGATATGGTCAGCGTGAATATGAGTATCCATCGCCTTGACTAACTTGAGATCGAGCTCTTCTAGTAGCTGAATATAACGATCAACTTTGTCCAATACCGGATCGATGATCAACGCCTCTCCTCCGAGCTTGCTGGCGATGAGATAGGTATAAGTACTGGAAACCCCGTCAAATAGTTGTCTGAAAATCACACCCTTGCTCCGTTTTTCTGGCTAACGCTTGGTGAAAAATAATGATAATGATGGCTGACCTGTGGACTGCTAAAAGTAGTCCCCTACCCGGAACGATCCACCTTTCGCCGCTTCGGTACAGTGCTTGTCGGTTCTCGAATCACAGCGTATTGTACAGAGTGATAGCAAATGAAAAAAATACAAGCCGGAACCCTCCGCACATTTTGATTTCTTCAAACTGAAGTGTGGTTAACCAATCCCCTTGTCTTTCAACAGGAGCGATAGGACAATCGATCTATTCGCCAGGATACATATATGAACGATCCCGCTAAGCCCGTACAAGGTGCGTCTGCCGAGGCCATCGAGCACCATTACGGTACTGGTAATGAATATTTCAAGCTGTGGCTCGACGAGACCATGACTTACTCGTGCGCGATGTGGGACCCGCTTGATCCAGAACAAACCCTCGATGCGGCGCAACTATGCAAGATTGACTATCACATTGAGCAGGCACGGGCGAAAAACGCGGCGCGTGTTTTAGACGTTGGGTGCGGTTGGGGCAGCGTTTTGTCCCGGCTGATCAGGCAATTCAATTGCAAATCCGCCGTCGGTCTCACCCTGAGTAAAAGTCAGGCCGAATGGATTGTCCGAACGAACAGTGACCCTCGAATCAGCGTTAAGTTACAAAGTTGGAATGATCATGATGCTCCTGACGGCTCATACGATTCGATAATTTCTATCGGCGCGTTTGAACATTTCGCAAAACTTGGCCTGACCAGTGATGAGAAGGTGCAGATTTACCGAGAGTTTTTCAGGAAATGTCAAAAGTGGTTACACTCTCGCGGCTGGATGTCCCTGCAAACAGTGGCTTATGGTAATTCTTTGCCAAAGGACTTCGATCCATTCATCGCAAAACAGATCTTCCCAGAGACCGATACACCTCGGCTCAAGGAAATTGCTGAAGGTGCTGAACGGTTATTCGAGGTAGTACAACTGCGCAACGACAGGGACGACTACAGAAGAACGTTACGGGCTTGGTTTTCCAGATTGAAATCACGAAGGGCCGATGCGATTTCAATACAGGGCGAAGAAGAGGTTAAGAAGTTTGAACAATACCTGAGGTTAATGGCCTATATGTTTGAAGTCGGTGGACTGGATCTCTACAGAATTACACTGCGTAAGATCGACAATCCTAAAGGAAAGTAACGAGTTCCTATGTCCTAGCCGCGTGTGGTGCAACATCGAAGCGACATCAAGAGACTACAATCTAGCTTCTCGAAACTGTTAGTAGGAGCGGCGCCCTCGCCACGAGGACAAAGTGTGCTTTACCCGTCGAGAAAAAGGTATTTTTCTCTCGCAAAGACGCAAAGCCGGCCAAGAAAGAACAATATTTTGTACACATAAAGATCAAACTTTGCGAGCTTGGCGTCTTGGCGAGAGTCTTTCTTTCGTTTAAATGCGGAACGGGGTGAGCTCTTCGCCGCGACTGATCGGCGCGAGGCGCGCCTCTGTGTGGAATATTAAAAACTATACTGTCCCCTGGCGTTTGCGATCTTGTCTGGAGACACTTCGATCTTTTGCTGAAAACTAAGGTTCCCCGATTGGAAGAGCTTACGGCAAAAGAAATGTCTCTTCTTACCACTCGTGGTTCTGGGGATCACCCTGGCCCGATGAAATAAGATCAAATCAATAGGAAAATTCTCCTGCGGGAGACTCGCCAGTAGGGCATCCACTTGATCCGCCGCCAAGCTACTGTGTTTCTCGATTAAAACCACGATATCACTGTCTGGGTCATGTATATTAGACTCAAATACCGCGACGTTCTCATGTGATATCCGCAGCAAATTTGCCAGTCTTTCTTCCATCGCGCTGACCAGAAAGTTTTCGCCATTACGAATGATTACATTCTTTATTCTCTCAATAATATAAAGCTCACCTTCTACCATCACTCCTATATCGCCCGTAAACGTTTTGTGGCTGGGAAATCTATCTATCAAGCTCACCGCCCCATCCACATAGCCCAGAGCCACGGACTGTCCCTGGATCACGATTTCGCCGGCATAACCTTCACTGGTAACAACTGAACCATCCTCATCCACCAGCGTGACCTCCATATTTTCGATAGGTACACCGGCCGTGCACACCGCCACTTTGTTGTTTGAAGTTGTTGTGTCGGTAGAAATCTGGTCAAAAGCAGTCTTTCCGGTGATCTTTACTTTCTTATTAATCGCAATACTGTCCGCATCCAGGTGAACGAAACCGGCGATGGCATCGGGACGTGAAATAGTGGTGATGATTGTCGATTCCGCCAATCCATAGGCCGGTCGCATCATCGCGGCGGTTACACCTGAGTTCTCAAACTTCGCACAAAAGGATTGTATCGTCGACGTCCGGATGGGTTCGGCGCCTATAAAGAAGTGCTTAACACAGGATAAGTCCAGTTCCTCCGCATCTTTGTCCGAGACGAGTCTGGAACAATAGTCGTAGCCGAAATTAGGCGCCGTGGTGATCGTACACCGTTGCTCACTCATGCCTTTTAGCCACAACACAGGGCGTTTTATGAATTGGGTTGGGGTCATTAAAAACAAAGGATAGCTATTGCAGAAACTAAACAGCACTGTCCCAACGAGCCCCATATCGTGAAACAAGGGCAACCATCCAATCATCTTTTCCATGTTGTCCATACCCACCGCGGCCTTTATACCGTTTACGTTGGACAAAATGTTGCAGTGAGAAATAGCGACTGCTTTGTGGTCACCCGTCGACGAGCTGGTGGTCTGGAAAAAAGCGATATCTTCGCTATCCGGTATGTGGTCTTCAGCTGGACGTTCTAAAGACTCCCAATTTCCCAGCGGTGAATCGCTCAAGCGAATCGTCGCCAGTTCTTCAGGAATCGACTGGTGGAACTTTTCTTGCAGGTCTTCTTCAAGCACCAGAACTGATGGGCGACTAAATTTGAAACCCCAATAGTTAATTCTCTCCACTAAAGCTTGATGGCTGCCCAGCGCCCTGGGCATGGGAAAGATCATCGGTATGGCCCCCACTGATATTGCACCATAGAAGGCAATCAACGTCGCATACGGTGAATGGCAGGCGATCATGCAGACCGTCCCCGCACCAAGATCCCTATCTACTAATCTCGCGCCAAACGCAAAAGACCGTCTCACCAGATCCACATAGGGGACCGAATCATAACTTCGCGATGAGGTGTTCCAAAAAAAGGTTCCGCTGGAGCTGTCCTTGCGATCCGAATGGTCCAACATGACCTCGACCAGATTGGCCGTTGTAACAGTCATAGGAACGTGTTACGCCGGGCTGCCCGTTTCCGTCCGCTTCAACATGATGATCTTGACCAAATCATCAACTGTCGCAAGGTTCGCCGCTTCACTATCTGACAATTCAAAACCGAAACGCTCCTCAATCGCCAAGACCAGATCTATGCGAGCGAACGAATCTAATCCGCTTTCCTCTAAGTGCAGTTCAGGTTGGAGATTCTCACGCTTGATTTTGGTTTTTTCGGTGAGAATCGTTGCAAGTTCTTCAATTATCGCCTGATAATCGCCCATATACTCTCCCTTTAGAATTTAGCTGCATTATAACTTAGTATCTTTGTGGTACCGATGTGCTTATCCAGATGAGCCGTGGATGCAACATCGTCGGGTTGATTTTATGTAGATGATAAAGACATGCCTAGACAAAACAGCTTTGGTGGTGCTGCCACGTATTGTTTGGGCCTACCTGTGGATTATAAGCTTGACCTGCACACTCAAGGTCTATGGGTCTGAGTATCCCGACGAGTTACGCAAAAAAAACATCGGTTTTATTTATGCTTTTTGGCACAACCGGCAGATCATACTTCCAATAGTCAGGCGGGACGAACCTATCCATTGCCTCATCTCATCTAGTCGCGATGGGGAATATATTTCTCGTGTCGCGGCCTTGTTTGGCCGGGCGTCAATCAGAGGATCAACTACCCGGGGCGGTTTCGAAGCGATGAAACAGATGATGCGGGTTCTGGAATCCAAAGGCATTGTCGCTGTTACACCGGATGGACCACTCGGTCCCGCTCTCCAAGTAAAACCCGGCGTAGTTCAGATGTCCCAAGCTTTGGATTGTCCAATCGTCCCGATTTCATTCGATGCCAGTAATAAGAAAGTTTTCGCCAGTTGGGATCGCTTCAACCTGCCCTACCCTATGAGCAAGGTTGCTATCGTATTTGGTGAACCATTGACAATTACTCGGTCTGAATCCGTCGAAGCGGCGTGCGGTCGTTTAAAGCTCGCACTCGATGAAGTTACGGAAGTGGCGACTCAGAAAGTCCTTAACAGCTAAAAAAAACCCGGGCAGAGATGGCTCTCTGGCCCGGGTTAACACCCCCGCTTAATAGTTTGTGAGCGATGTTAGACTTGGTTAGGCGGCCAATCTGTTGGAAACAGAAGGGTTAAGCGCATTTAAGTTGTGATCGATTTGGTCGGTATTGAGTGTTGTTTGTTCGACCGACACCAAGTCGAAAGTTGAGCACAACACGTCATACAGGAACATTGGTGACCAAGGGCGATCAGC
>JASJAT010000003.1 GCA_030066885.1 Arenicellales bacterium
GGCGCAACTTCTGAACGAGTGCCTCCACATCCGATTGATTCATCAAGGTCACTCAAATTCGATGATCGGTTGATCAACAACAAGGCTATCACCTTCTTGGGCCAACATCGCCTTTACAACCACATCCTGAGTGGCGCGCAGAACGTTCTCCATTTTCATGGCCTCGACTACCGCCAGCTCCTCACCCTCCTTAATCTCATCTCCAACAGATACCTTGAGCTGTGCTAATAGCCCCGGCATTGGAGACAATAGAAACTTGGACAGGTCAGCCGGTGCTTTATCAAGCATGTGTCGATTCAGTCGTGCTCCATGCTGGGTTAAAACCAATGCGTCTATTTCGGCACCGGCGTGGATCAGGCGGTAAGAAATTCCTATGAGATCTACTTGCATGCAAATACCGACACCATTGATCTCCGCATTAAACAACGGTTGGCCGGGTTCCCAATCGCTAATCACTCGGTATACTTTGCCTTTCAGGGTTACGTCATAACCATGCTCGACCGGGATGATTTGAATCTCATACTCTTGACGGTTTATTACAACGACTCGATCTAGACGTTCATGTTCGCGCCCGACAGGGCCTGTGATTTGTCCACTTATCTTTTTTGCCCGCCTCGCATAACGATGATGGATTATTCCAGCTGAAACAACAAAGATAGCTTTGTTCGATTCATCAATGGTCAAGCCGTCAAATCCTTCTGGATACTCCTCCTCTATGAAGTGGGTCGTTAAATCGCCTGCCCTAAACCGTGGATGTGCCATAACGGCATTTAAGAAACTAATGTTGTGCGACACGCCGCGAATATAGTATTCGTCCAGGGCTCGTCGCATACGATCGATCGCCTCGTTTCGTGTCGTCCCGTAGGTGACCAGTTTGGCGATCATCGGGTCGTAGTACATCGAAACCTCGCCTCCCTCATATACCCCAGTATCCACGCGTACGTGCGCGTCTTGGGTAGGAGATTGATATCGAACCAAGCGTCCTGTCGAGGGCAGGAAACTGCGCGTGGGATCTTCTGCATAGACTCGGCTCTCCATTGCCCAACCACTGATCCTTACATCGCGCTGAGTAAATGGAAGTTTTTCCCCGGCTGCGATCCGGATCATGAGTTCAACCAGGTCGAAACCAGTAACCATCTCAGTCACGGGATGCTCGACCTGCAGGCGGGTATTCATCTCGAGGAAGTAAAAGCTCTTATTCGCATCAACTATAAACTCGACGGTTCCCGCCGAGCGATAATCCACAGCCCGAGCTAGATCAACTGCTTGCTCACCCATTTCTCTACGTTTCTGCTCATCGATAAATATCGACGGTGCCTCTTCGATGACTTTTTGATGTCGTCTTTGTATTGAGCACTCACGCTCACCTAAATAAACCGTATTACCCTCATTATCCGCGATGACCTGAATCTCAATGTGGCGGGGTTGCTCGATAAATTTTTCGACGAAGACACGGTCATCTCCAAAACTGCTTCGCGCCTCATTGGTTGCACGTTCAAAACCATCCCTGCACTCGGTATCATTACGCGCTATTCGCATTCCTTTTCCACCGCCTCCAGCACTGGCTTTGAGCAGCACCGGATAACCGATTTTGTTGGCTACGATAACCGCTTGTTTGCCATCCTTAAGCACATCGGTAAAACCGGGAATGGTATTGACCCCCGCTTGTTCGGCTATTTTCTTGGACTCAATCTTGTCACCCATCGCCTCGATGGCAGCAGAATTGGGACCGATAAAGACAATGCCCTGTGCAGCTAGAGCTTCAGCGAAATCCCTATTTTCAGAGAGGAATCCGTAACCAGGATGAACAGCATCCGCCCCGCTCTGCTTACAGGCTTTAATGATGTTTTCTATTAGCAGATAACTTTGTGTGGATGGAGCGGGCCCGATATGTACCGCCTCATCTGCGGATTCGGTATGCAATGCGTCATGGTCCGCTTCTGAATACACGGCAACTGTCGTAATACCCATCTTTTTCGCGGTTCTGAAAACACGACAAGCAATCTCGCCGCGATTAGCAACCAAGATCTTCTTAAACATTACCTTACCAATCGTGATGCCATAATCGAACAAAGCATTGACTTGCACAGCTCATGGAGCGGCCATCCACCTGGCACAAACTGTGGGCTACAACGGAATATTGGCATGTTTACGCCAGGGGTTGTCCAGTTTTTTATGCCGCAGCATAGAGAAGGAATGGCACACCCTGGCCCGGGTATCGCGCGGCATGATCACGTCGTCGATAAATCCCCGGCGCCCGACGATGAACGGATTAGCGAAAGTACGCCTGTACTCCTCGGTGCGTGCCGCGATCTTATTCGCATCGCCGATATCCTTACGAAATATAATCTCCACCGCACCTTTCGGGCCCATTACGGCGATTTCCGCCGAAGGCCACGCAAAATTGACATCCCCGCGCAAGTGCTTGGAGCTCATGACGTCATAGGCACCACCATAAGCCTTTCGTGTGATCACCGTTACTTTAGGCACCGTCGCCTCCGCATAGGCAAACAAAAGCTTTGCACCGTGTTTGATGATGCCGCCGTATTCCTGAGCGGTACCCGGCATGAACCCGGGAACATCTACCAGGGTTAAGATTGGAATGTTGAAGGCGTCACAAAAGCGTACGAAGCGACCGGCTTTTATTGAGGAACTGATATCCAGACAACCGGCGAGCACCATCGGCTGATTGGCAACTACCCCTATGGTTGCGCCACCCATTCGTATAAACCCAATAACAATATTACGTGCATAGTCTGGCTGTATTTCAAAAAAGCTGTTTTCGTCGGCAACTTTGTAAATGGCCTCCTTGATGTCGTATGGCGTATTCGGATCGTTGGGGATCAATGTGTCTAAGGAAGGCTCTATGCGATCTGACGCGTCGTGAGTGGGCCATACCGGCGGAGGCTCTTTATTATTGGCGGGTAAGTAGTTAAAAAACTGGCGCAAAGATAATAGAGCTTCGACGTCGTTGGCAAACGCCAGGTCGGCAACACCAGATTTAGTCGAATGTGTGATGCCACCCCCCAGCTCCTCAGCCGTTACCGTTTCGTGAGTAACCGTTTTCACAACGTCCGGTCCGGTAACAAACATGTAAGAGCTGTCTCGAACCATAAAGATAAAATCCGTCATTGCGGGGGAATACACCGCTCCTCCCGCACAGGGACCCATGATAAGGGAGATCTGAGGTATCACACCGGAAGCCAGAACGTTTCTTTGAAAGACTTCAGCGTACCCGCCCAGTGAGGCGACTCCTTCCTGGATTCTGGCGCCACCGGAGTCATTGAGACCAATCACCGGTGCCCCGACTTTCATGGCTTGATCCATGATTTTGCATATTTTTTCAGCGTGTGCCTCCGACAGAGAACCTCCAAAGACAGTGAAGTCTTGGCTAAACACGAATACCAGGCGTCCGTTGATAGTGCCGTAACCGGTTACCACCCCATCGCCGGGAATTTGCTGATCAGCCATACCGAAATCCGTGCACCGGTGTTCGACAAACATATCCCATTCTTCAAAACTCGATTCGTCTAAAAGCAAATCAATGCGGTCTCTAGCAGTTAACTTGCCCTTACCGTGTTGTTTTTCGATGCGCTCTTGTCCACCACCGCGCCGCGCAGCAGCACGTTTCTCTTCTAGTTGGCGAATAATTTCTTGCATATGGGACTCCTCCCGTGATCGATTAGCGCAGGACTTGGGCTACGATAGGCCGTCGATCGAGCTTTTTATGTTTTGTTTCTGATTGACCTGTCGGATTAAGGCTAAAACTTCATTGGCCGCTTTGGTGATATTGGTTCCAGGGCCATAGACTGCGGACACACCTTGCTTGAACAGTGTGTGGTAATCCTTTGGTGGGATGACTCCACCACACACGACAAGTATGTCATCAGCGCCTTGCCGTTTTAGCTCATCCATGAGTTGCGGAACCAGAGTCTTGTGCCCGGCAGCTTGTGAAGACACACCGATGACGTGCACATCGTTTTCAATCGCCTCGCGAACCGCCTCCTCTGGCAGCTGAAACAGCGGTCCGATATCAACATCAAAACCCATATCCGCAAAAGCTGTTGCGATGACCTTGGCGCCGCGGTCGTGGCCATCCTGCCCCAACTTGCACACCAGGATGCGAGGCCGTCGACCTTCGGACTGCGCGAACTGTTCAACCTGGTCGATGATCTTCTTGAAGTCCTCGTCATCAGCGTAGGCAGATCCGTATACACCGCTGACGGAGCGGGATACCGCTCGATGTCGTCCCCATACCCCCTCCAGGGCATCGGATATTTCTCCTACGCTGGCCCGATGACGAGCCGCATCGATAGCAAGTGCGAGTAGATTTCCCGTATCGTTTGCGGCAGCTTCGACCATTTTATCCAATGCTTGTTTGCATTTTTTAGCGTCTCGTTTGACACGCGACGCCTTAAGCCTTTTTATTTGTGCCTCTCTAACCGCAGTATTGTCGATATCAAGGATCTCCACTTCCGATTCACTATCGGTTTCGTATTTGTTAACCCCAACGATAACCTCTTCTCCCCTATCGATGCGTGCCTGGCGGAGCGCCGCGGCTTGCTCGATGCGTAGTTTCGGCATGCCTGATTCCACTGCTTTGGTCATACCGCCCATTTCCTCTACTTCATCGACCAAGATACGTGCTTCCCGGGCTAAAGATGCGGTCAGACTCTCGATGTAAAACGACCCGGCCAACGGGTCCACAACTTTGGTAATCCCTGTTTCTTCCTGTAGTACAAGTTGGGTGTTTCGGGCGATTCGAGCGGAAAACTCCGACGGTAGCGCCAGCGCTTCATCAAAAGAATTGGTATGCAGTGATTGGGTCCCACCTAAAGCTGCTGCCATTGCCTCAACTGCAGTACGCACAACATTGTTGTATGGATCTTGGCTGGTAAGACTCACGCCGGATGTTTGGCAATGGGTGCGCAACATCAGCGAGCGCGGATCCTCAGGGTGGAAAAATTCTTCCATCAGCTCGGCCCAAAGCATTCTGGCAGCGCGCAACTTTGCAATTTCCATAAAAAAGTTCATACCGACCGCAAAAAAGAAACTCAGGCGCGGAGCGAATTTATCCACATTCATTCCCTTGGACAGGGCTGCGCGTACATATTCAATCCCATCCGCGAGGGTAAACGCCAATTCCTGCACACATGTGGCCCCGGCCTCTTGCATGTGATACCCGGAAATAGAAATCGGATTGAACTTGGGCATATAGTCAGACGCGTAAGCGATGATATCGGCGACAATGCGCATCGAAGGTTGTGGCGGATAAATATAGGTGTTCCGTACCATAAACTCTTTAAGGATGTCGTTCTGTATGGTACCGGCCAGTGCTTGCGGCTTGACCCCCTGCTCCTCTGCCGCCACGATGTACATCGCCATAACGGGTAATGCGGCACCATTCATTGTCATCGACACGGACATGCGATCCAGTGGAATTCCATCAAATAGAACCTTCATGTCCTCCACCGTGTCGATAGCCACCCCAGCCTTGCCCACATCCCCCATTACCCTGGGATGATCGGAATCGTAACCTCTGTGGGTCGCCAGATCGAAGGCCACGGACAATCCTGTCTGTCCTGCAGCTAGGTTTTTTCTATAGAATTCGTTGGATTCTTCGGCAGTTGAAAAGCCCGCGTACTGTCTTATGGTCCAAGGCCTTCCCGCGTACATGGTGGCCCGCGGCCCACGCACAAAGGGCGGGAAACCGGGCAGACTGTTTACGTGTTCCAGTTCAGCGAGATCTTCCGCCGTATATAAGGGCTCAACTGCTATCCCCTCGGCGGTGGCCCAAGTTAGATCAGAAACCGATCTACTCCGCAGCTCCTTGTTAGCCAGATCAAGCCATTGTTTGCGGTCTTGTTTCGCTTTGGTCACCAGGTTAATCCGCCACTTGCACAACCAATGTCGAGTGATTATACCGGGGACAGTATACTTTTTAACGGTATATACAAGACCCAAATGGGAGAAACGTAATTAAAAAGTATACTGTTCCTGGTTTAGGATCGTTCCGACAGCCACTGACCTATAGCCGGCGGAATTGTTTTCTGCGATTTGCTGCTGACGTAGATACCGATATGACCACCATCAAATGTAACTTCTTGATAATCTTCTGAACCGATATGGTGTTTTAACGCTCGTGAAGAATCCGGTGGTACCAGATGATCTTGGGTAGCGTAGACATTCAAGACCGGAATATGGATATTGTTTAAATCAACCAGGGTCTCGCCGATCTTGAGTCCACCGTCGACAAGCTTGTTTTGTTGAAAGAAATCTCGAACAAATTGCCGGAACGCCTCCCCCGCCTGATCTGGACTGTCAAAAATCCACTTTTCCATGAGCATAAAATTCTTAGCACTTTTTTCGTCCTTAAGCACTTCGACCATATCGATGTACTTCTGGCCCATGAGTTGAAAAGGCTTGAGATTTAGGAAAGTCCAGTTGAGCAGTTCTCCTGGGATGTTACCTAGAGTGTCCACCAGCAAATCGATATCCACGTGTTCGGTCCATTTGCCCAACATATTGTCGGGCGTTTTGAAGTCAACGGGGGTCACCATCGTGATCAAATTCTTGACCTTATCTTGGTGCATCGCGGTGTAACACAGACTAAATGTCCCGCCTTGGCAAATGCCCAAGATGTTGATGCGCGGTTGTCCACGCCATTCACGGATCACGTCAACGCAGCGATCAATGTAACCGTTTATATAATCATCCAGGGTCAGGAAACGATCCGCCCGGTCCGGATAGCCCCAATCAATCAAGTACACGTCCAGACCGGCCTCCAACAAGCCACGTATCATGGACCGATCTTTTTGCAAGTCCGTCATGTAGGGCCGGTTGACCAGGGCATAGACGATTAGCACTGGAATACCACCGGAAGCTGACGGTGCATGCGAAGCCTTAAACCGATATAGCACCAACTTGTCTTCCTGGTAGACGATCTCTCGATCAGTGACGCCTGATTCCAGCCTATCCAACTTAGTCAATGTCGCCAGACTGTCGCCCAGCTTATGGGCGAAACTTGCCATTTCCTCGGCAACGGCATCGGGGCGCAACTGTACTGGATTCGTCATGGTTCAATTCCTGCGTCGATTGGATCGTCTGCCTATTTCTGCTTTCCCTTCGGGGGTTTTTTTCTTTTATTCTTTTTGGCCTTGTTCCCTTTTTGTTTTCCACCTTTTTCAAGTTGGTCTAGCTTGCTCAGAAGCTGGTCTATCTGGTCTGATTGCTTTTTCTCAATGGCTTGCAGGGTCCTCACCTCCTGCCTTAGCGCTGCGCTGCTACGACGACTCGATTGGAATCGCTGGTGGATGGTATCCATCTCTTGGCGTGTGGGCATATTCAATGCCCCGGCCCAATCATCCATCATCTGACCACTTTGATGTTTCAGGGCCATCAAGGCATTAACCATTGCGCCATGTATTTCGGAATATTCATCGGTCAGAACCTTTTGTGTGTATGACTCTTCGCTGCACTCAATCCACAGATCATAGAGCTCACGAACGGTCGTAATCGGTTTCTGTTCAACTTGGGTAAGATTAACCAACCGTTGCTGCAATAAATCCAGGGACTGTTTGTTGACCTCCACAAAAAATGAAGCGTATTTCTGATAAGCTGTTTGGTAGTCCACGAGCAAACGGGCAAGTTTTTGCTGCTCTGCCTGTGACTCGCGGGTGTATCCCAGGCCCGGGGTCGACAGAAACTGATCCAGTTTAGCTTTTGGATCGAAAGCAGCATGTGTGGAAAACCATTCACCCGGTAGACCAGACATCGAAGAAGCCGCTCTTTCCCAGTTGGCCAGCGGCATCTGCCAAAACAACTGGGGCGCCTGCGTGGTGTTGGGATGGTCGAATGATTCTTTCAGGCTATTGAATACCTGTTCCAGGCCGGCCTGCCAATCAGTTACGGTACCCGTCAACGCCTGCTTGTTACCCATTTTCTCAGCCATCTCGAAGAACATGCGGCTTTGGCTCACAATGTTCTCAAAGGCTTTCATATGGGGTGATGAGGGTTGCTTGGAGAACTGCCCCCACCAGTCTTCCAATGCGGATTGCCACGGTTGACTGGAAGTCAAATCCTTCCAGGGGTCAAACCATGGGTTCGACCAGTCTGTCATCGTAGGAATTTAGTGTTGTGTCGGGTGATTGGGCTGATTTTTAACTCTAGCAAAGATAATTGTGCATCGCAACATAATGGGGTATCATTATGTAAATATTAGGTTTTTTAAGCTGGAGCGAGAGCGCTGGTAGTGCACACGCGTAGCTCCTAGAAAACTATCCAATACATAAGGAGGACTCGTTGATGGCTAATAACGTCGTCATCGTTGCCGCAGTTCGCACAGCAATTGGAAATTTTGGAGGCACACTGTCCCACATCCCCGCCCACGAGCTCGGTGCGCACGTTATCAAAGCACTGCTGCAACGCACCGGTCTGCAGCCGGAACAGATAGATGAAGTCATTTTAGGCCAGGTATTGGCTGCTGGATCCGGACAGAACCCGGCACGACAAGCCGCAATTGCGGCCGGTTTACCATATAGCTGCCCAGCTATGACGATAAACAAGGTCTGCGGAAGCGGTCTCAAGGCTGTCCATCTGGCAGCACAATCGATCAAGTGTGGCGACGCCGATATTGTTATTGCCGGCGGGCAGGAAAATATGAGCCTGGCTCCGCATGTTTTACCTCGATCCCGAGAAGGCCAACGCTTGGGAGACTGGAAGTTGGCGGACAGTATGATCGTGGATGGTCTTTGGGATGCGTTCAACAACTATCATATGGGCACCACGGCGGAAAATATCGCACGTAGATATAATTTACCCAGAGAGGACCAAGACCAGTTCGCGGCAGCATCGCAAACTAAAGCCGAAGCTGCCCAAAAAGCGGGTTCATTTGACGAAGAGATTGCGCCCCTGGAAATTCCACAACGCAAAGGGGATCCTATTGTCTTCGATCGGGATGAATTTCCCCGTCACGGTACCACAGCCGAGGGACTGGGTAAGTTACGCCCGGCATTTGACAAGGAGGGGACGGTCACTGCAGGTAATGCATCCGGCATTAACGACGGGGCCGCAGCATTATTGGTGATGAGCGAGGATATGGCCAACAAGGCTGGATTAGACATACTTGCCACCATAGCGGCGTACAGCAGCGCCGGAGTCGATCCAGCGATAATGGGCACAGGTCCTATTCCGGCTTCCCAGAAGTGCTTAAACAAAGCGGGTTGGGCAGTCAGCGATCTGGATCTTGTTGAAGCGAACGAGGCGTTTGCAGCACAATCGATGTCGGTGAACTCGGAACTCGGATGGGACACGGATAAAGTAAATGTAAATGGTGGTGCGATCGCGTTGGGACACCCAATAGGTGCATCTGGGGCGCGCGTTTTAGTTACGCTACTGCACGAAATGAAACGCCGCGATGCCCATAAAGGTCTAGCTACACTCTGTATCGGCGGAGGGCAAGGTGTTGCCATCGCTGTTGAACGTTAGTACCAAATGAAAAGCAATTAGGAGACAGAATCATGCCAGAAACTGCAATAGTCACAGGCGGGACCCGCGGGATTGGGGAAGCTATCTCTATTGCCCTTAAGAACGAGGGTTATCAGGTTGCCGCGAATTATGGAGGGAATGATGAAGCCGCGCGTCGTTTTAGCGAATCCACTGGCATACCGTCCTACAAATGGGACGTTGGTGATTTTGAGGCCTGCCAGAACAATGTGGAAAAAATCGGAGGGGAACTCGGTGCGGTTGGCGTTTTGGTAAACAATGCCGGTATTACCCGTGACGGAACATTGCACAAGATGGATTTTAGCAATTGGGACGACGTAATAAGGACTAATCTGACCTCGTGCTTCAACATGAGCAGGGCGGTAATCGAAGGCATGCGTGAACGAAAATACGGCCGCATTGTTAATATCAGCTCAGTCAACGGGCAAGCCGGTCAATTTGGCCAGGTCAACTACACTTCCGCGAAATCCGGTATCCTTGGCTTCACCAAGGCGCTGGCACAGGAAGGTGCGGGCCAAGGAATTACAGTCAACGCCATAGCGCCTGGCTACATCGCCACGGAGATGGTCCGGGCAGTACCCGAGAAAGTATTGGAGAAAATCATCGCGCGTATACCTGTAGGCCGCCTCGGAGAAGCGGAAGAGGTCGCACGTGGAGTCGTTTTCCTGGTGTCTAAAGACGCGGGTTTTATCACTGGCTCGACGTTGTCGATTAACGGTGGCCAGCATATGTATTAAGCTTAACCCCAACGAAACGCCTTGCCAAAGAGCGTGTGAGTATGCGAATTATCAAGAAGTACCCGAACCGTAGGTTGTACGACACAGAACAAAGCCGTTACATTACTCTTGTCGATCTACAGCAGCTGGTGATGGAAGGGCAAGAGTTCCAAGTCAAGGACGCGAATACAGATGCGGATCTGACCCGGAACATCTTGCTGCAAATAATAGCGGAGCAGGAAAGTGGCGGTAAACCCATGTTTACCACCGACATATTGTTAGGGATCATTCGATTTTACGGAGATTCTGTGCAAGATGCGCTAACACAGTATTTACAGCAGAGCTTGAGCCTGTTCGAAGACCAACAAAAGGCATTCCAGGAGCAGCTTCGAGGGGCGGTGGAAGACAATCCGATGAGTTCTTGGTTCACTGATATGACGAAAAAAAACTTGGAGATTTGGCAAGACGTACAAAGCAGTTTTTTCAAGGCTGCGGGTATGTCGGAAGACACCAAAAACAAGGACAAGTAATACCATCCGCGGCCTTTCATACGGGCTGCAAATAATTCTGAAATTCGGGCTTGACAAGGCCTCCCCAAAACACTATGCTGCACTGCAACATAATTGTTGCGGTGCACAAAAGCGCTGGAAATACCCTATTAAACTAACGAGGTAACGATCAAATGCAGCAGGATATCCTTAAATCTTTCAATGAATTCAGTAACAAAACACTGGAAGTGGCCAAAGCGCTCGGTGAGGTCAACAGCAAGCTTATAGATAAGACTCTCAAGCAACAAATGAAGGCGGCCGATCTTTATGTAGAAGGCAGCTTACGGCAAGCCAAACTGATCCAAGAAACCAAAGACATGAAAGACTACTTCGCCAACCAAACGGCGCTGTTCGAAGAGTACAGCAGCAAATTCGTCGACTTGGCAAAGGCAAATGTCAGTCTGGCCCAAGAAGCCGGTGTCGAATACAAGGCATTGCTCGAGAAGGGTCTTAAAACTGCCGACACGGCTGCTAAAAGCGTCGCCAAGAAAGCAGTAGAGGCCGCCGCCTAGTTTCCCTTTTAAAGTGCCCTCTGGTGCGCTTCGGCGCAACCATGAACCCGCATCCTGCGAAGGGTGCGGGTTTTTTATTTTGGGGCCGCTGTACAGGACATTGATGCAATATGCGGGCTAGGTAAGTAATATATGGTTTGAAAAAAGGAAATAGGAAAAGGGGGAATAGGACATGATCTACCACACCCATCGAGGTCGCGTATTACTGGTCGACGATGACCCGATTGTTCTGAGCACCGTTAGTCATGGTTTGCGTGAAGCGAATTACATTGTGGCGCAATGCTCGACTGCAGCGGAGGCACTAGCCACATACATAGATTCGACTCCAGACCTTGCCATAGTGGATATAGGCCTCCCAGACATGCGTGGTACCGCGTTGGCCCAATCTTTACTACAGCACCAGTACCGCCCTATCTTGATTCTGTCGGGACATAGTGAACCGGAGTGGGTTAATCAAGCGATCGGTTCTGGGGTTATCGGTTACCTGGTCAAACCGATCACTGCACAACAACTTATCCCCAGCATAGAAACCGCTTTAGCCAGGTTCGGTGAGATCAATCAACGTATCGCGAATAATTTCGGCGACGAAGCTATGACCGACCGCCAATTGGCGTCAGCCATGGACGAATTCTCTTTTGGTATTATCATAGTAGATAAAGATCACCACATCGTTTACGCCAACCGTTTCGCTCGTGAACTTATCGCGTCGGGAGGTGTGCTCACCAAACAAAACGGTAAACTGCGGTCGCGCACGAAAGCTAACGAATTTCGGACCATGTTGGATAAAAGCTTGAGCTACACTGAAAGCTCGCCACTGGCAGCGATTACTTTGCCAAATCCGTCTACCGAGTTAGGTCTTCAGGTGTTAGGGAGGGCGTTGCCTGCGCTGAGTGAGGACTCCGAGCAATCCGCGATTATGGCTGTTTTTGATCCATCACAGGCAACCATAGTACCGTCGACTCTACTCGAGAATCTCTATGGTTTCACCCGAAAAGAAAGTGAACTTGCTCATGGGCTTGCCAACGGGCTGACTATTAATGAATATTGCGAGCAGACTTTTATCAGCTCGAACACTGCGCGCACTCACCTCAAGTCCATATACAGAAAAACAGCGACTAACCGACAGTCCGAGTTGATCAGGTTATTGTCTCACCTTTTTATAAATATTGAACGCAGCTTAGGTCAAAACTGAGGCGACACAGCCCGTATGTTGCATCAGGATCCCGGATGATGGCGTTGGACGCCGGGCAGGCACTCAAGAAACTGTACCCATCGAAGGATAAAGCGTTAGACTAGTTTCAGCCTTTAATTTGGGAACTTAAACAGTACAACACCGCCGCCTTGGTGCAATATACCGGGCTCTAAAGTGAAACGAATTCTATTCATCACCGTCCTCATCGCACTCGTAGTGGTTGCTGCGGCGACGCCTTATTGGTTTGGAGTCGAAGCAGAACGTATCTACCAGCAGCAAATAGACGCGCTCGAATCGAACAACAAGATCACCGTAATTGAAAATAGTTTCCAACGCGGTTGGTTAAGCTCGGATGCCGGATCCAGGGTGTCTATCGACGGAACCCCGGCTGTCATATTGGCCGAACACACCATTGAACATGGTCCTATTCCAAGTGGAGACCCGTTGAAATACATTGCTTCTTTGCAACCACTACAAGCATTGATCCATTCTCGTTTATCGTTGCAAAGCAGGGGACAACAAAATGAAAACCTTGTGGTCGGAACCCTGTTGACTATAGTAAGCATCGACGGTACTACGCATACCCAAATCAACATTCCGGCCGCTGATGTTCAAATGAATCAATCGGCCAACCTCTTGTGGGAACACATTGCAGGTCATGTCGACTTTGTGCCAAACGAATCATCTTGGCAAGGTGTGATAACTACTGACGGCATCGCCTGGCAACAAGGCGATACAGACGCCCAGGTCGGCTCATCCGAACTTGATTTCTTCTCGTACCCGGGTAGCACAGGCCTGGCATTAGGTAATTCGGCTCTCACTATCGACTCAATGCGGGCTCACCTGCCCGGGTCACAAGGTTATCTTACAGCTACGGGCCTAACCTTTGAGTCTACTGCAACAGAGCGGGGTCCAAATGTCAGTTATTCAGTAGACGGAAAGATAGTCTCGGCTGATCTGCATGGCCTTAAAATAAATAGCGGGGATTGGTCTGCACGTGTTGAAAACCTGGATTTAGACTCACTCACCCGGCTTAATGAGATGGAAGTGGGCGCAGCTATCCCCTTGAACGACCTCGTCGGATTGCTATCAAAACGCAACGCAAAAGCTGAATCTTCGTTCAAACTCGGCACCGATTCTGGGCCGTTTACTGCCGATGCGAGGATTACATTCTCAGATAGTGGTGGGTCGAACAATCCATTGATGCTTTTAAGCACCGTGGACGGTAGCGTTGATGTAGATATGCCTGCAACTATTGTAGAGATGATTGCCCGGTCGCGGCCCACGGACGCGCCCGCAGAAATGAGTGATGCTGCCGTAGCTGCAAGAATCCAGTCTTGGTTAGACAACAATTTCCTCACTCGTTTCGGTGACCGTTATCGGTTCCGTGCAACCATTGCAAATGGTGCAGTAAAGCTAAATGGTAAACCCTTCAATTTCATGTCGTTGTTCCGTTGAGCAACGATTCTCGAGCTCGCGTTGGCAGCAAACTTAGAGGCATGAAACCGGCAGTAGTTTTCGTGTAGTAACAATCAAGACTCGTGATCAATCACACACCACGTAAAAGGCTTGGACAACACTTTTTGCACCAGAAAAAAGTGATCAAGCAAATTGTACAGAGCTTCAGACCACAGGCAGAGGATACAGTGGTCGAAATAGGCCCGGGTCTCGGTGCACTCACATATGAATTGCTACCCCTGGTGGAAAATCTACACGTAGTGGAACTCGATCGAGAACTCGCCTGGTTGCTGAAAAAACAGACTCGAAAATTCCCCAATCTGCACGTTCACAACTTGGATGCCCTAAAGACGGATTTCTGCAGTCTGGCTGAACGAAATGTCCGGTTGATTGGAAATCTGCCATACAACATCTCGACACCACTGCTTTTTCATCTGTTGGCTCAGCGTCAGTGCATTACAGATATGTACCTTATGCTGCAAAAAGAAGTGGGGGAGCGCCTACGGGCAAAACCGGGAAGTAAACAGTACGGTCGCCTGTCGGTAATGGTCCAACAAATTTGTGATTTGCGATTGATTATGCGCGTTGACAGAGGCGCGTTTAAACCACCCCCCAAAGTAGATTCGGTGGTCTTGTGTTTGACACCTTACCAGGACCCGCCTTACCCGGTTCGAAACGAGCAGGCTTTTGCAAAGGTTGTCCGTGTGGCATTCTCTCAACGACGGAAAACTTTGCGCAACGCACTCAAATCGTTAGTCGAAGAAGAGCAAATTGTTCAGCTTGGAATAGACCCTAAACTGCGAGCCGAACAGTTGGGCATCGAGGCTTTCATTAAACTCAGTGAGTTAGTAGCTTAAAGTGTAAAGCATAAAGTCTGTAATGATTGGGTATACTGCGAATTCCTTTCAACCTTAACGCTCAGGTAACATCCTTGCTGCACCGATTCGGCTTCGTTGTCCTATGCTTGCTGCCAGTGCCCGCTATTTCCGGGTATTTTAATTGTTCAGTGATATATGACGAGTTCGAAAGCCTGATGAACAAAGAATTTTTATTGGAACCGGATCGTTTCATATCGACAATCGGTCAACGCCTAACCAAATCGGAATTTGAGACTCTGCAAAAGGGTCAGTTTCTGGTGTATGAGGAGCGGGCAGACATGGGTATCGCGATTTTTCGTACCAATGAAAACTTAAGTGGCAAGCTACTGTTTCGGTGGAGCGACCCATTAATAGATGGACAATCACATCTGGTAATTGAACAGGCGACCGTATTTGGTCGCGTGGAAGATGGCTATGGACCGAAACGAATTGGGCCTTTCAGGGTTAAAACCGGATTTGGCCTCGACCTTGATACCGGTCAATACGACAGTCGAATTGATCAAACGCCTGGCCAAGAAAACGTTACGGTAGACCTACGACACAATATCGATCCGGAATCAGGGGAGGCAGTGTTCGAAGCCGCTAACGATGCTGTGATTCATTTTCCGGTAGAGACTATGTGCCACCAAACCAGTCAGTAGTGACTGGTCGAAGAGTTTCGGCATCGTTTAGCCGTTGCCTTCATACAATACGTGGCACTCTAGTTGGATAGTCGAGAGCTTCAGTTAATCTTTGACACTGCATCTTCAATCCACCGCTCGGCCTCTTCGTTCACCTGCTTGGCACGCTTCCCTGCGACTTGGATTATCGGACCTATCTTGACCTTTATGACCCCCGGCCGTTTTATGAATCCTTTCCGGGACCAGTACTTGCCAGCGTTGTGCGCCACCGGTAGTACTCCCACTTTCGCTCTAACTGCTAACATAGCTCCACCCGGGTTGTACCGCCCTTTTTGTCCGACAGGCATTCGAGTACCCTCGGGGAAAACCACGACAAACCGACCTTGCTTCAATCTGTCCTGCCCTTGCTTAACTACACTGTCTAATGCTTTCAAGCCCTCACTGCGATCTATTGCTATGGGTTGAGTCATGGCCAGACCCCAGCCAAAGAAAGGTATGCGCAACAGCTCGCGTTTGAGCACCCAGGCTTGAGCAGGAAAGATTAATTGAAAGGCTATGGTTTCCCAGGCTGACTGGTGTTTGGACAGGATAACACATGGTTTGTCTGGAATGTTTTCGCGTCCTTCCACGTGGTGAGAAAGACCGCAAGTAAGCTTAAGCCACCATATTATGAAATGTGCCCAGTAACCAATTACCTGTGACCGAATTATCGGATTCAGTGGATACGCAATAAAAGCGACGGGCGTGTACAAGACTACAGTTACTAGCTGACCTACTAGAAACAATAACGATCTGATAGTTTGAAATAAAGAACCCATAACCCACCGCTTGGAAAACTAGGTTTTGGTGTTTTCCTTTTTACTTTAAACTTTTGAATCTACCTAGGATTGTCAGGTCACTACGCTCGTGACATGGACAGAAACTAACTAGACTTGTCGGGTATTACGCAGAAGATCATTTGCAAAGGCGGCTAAGTCTTCAAACACCGGAACGTCGTCAAAGTCTTCGCTTGCGGATAACAGTTTAGCGTTTCGCATTCCTTTACCGGTTCTAACAAGCACAGGCAAAGCTTTGGCGGCTCGTGCGGCCTCCACATCCCTTACCGAGTCACCAACTGCGGGAACACCGCTTAAGTTAATTTTGAGGCGCTGTGCCAATTCCAGAAACATCCCGGGTTTCGGCTTCCGGCATTCGCAGTTGTCATCCGGACCGTGTGGACAAATCATGATAGCGTCAATCTCCCCCCCCTTCTGATGAATATGCTCCAACATTCGAGTATGAATCCTATTCAACGTGTCGATCGTAAGCTTTCCCCGCGCAATACCCGACTGGTTTGTAATAATTACAATTCTGAACTCAGCTCGACACAACCTGGCGATGGCCTCCAGGCTGCCCGGAATCGGTATCCACTCCTCAGGCGATTTTATAAAATCGTCAGAGTCTTGATTGATTACACCATCTCGATCGAGTATCACCAAACGCACAACAGACTATCCTTGCTCTCCACGAAATTCAGAAACGCGTACCCTGCCATCTACAATGCGACTCGTGCGTTTGCTCAGCGCTTGTATTTTCTTCCAGAACGCATCGTTTAGATCAAAATCCGCCGATATAGCATTGCCGATAAGCAGGATCATGAGGTCTGCACATTCTTCGGCCAAACACTCCTTACTTTTGCCTTTTGTCACACATGCCGAAATCTCTCCAAGTTCTTCGACCATCAAGGCAACTCGATATGACAAATCTTCACCACCCACTTCCTTAAATTGATGTTTTTGGTGGAATGCCTTGACGGCATTTAACATTGCGTCGTAAGAATCTTGATTCACTACACCCGTCCCCCTGGGACTATATGGCCAATAATGGCACCAATATGTTGTTTCCATCAAGAAAGCCTTTGATGACAAGTGCTTTACGGCTCGTCGAAATAATATGGCAATCGAGTCGCAAATATTCAGGGCTTTCTTAGATTAATTACTCAGGTCTTCAATCCTGTAAATATGATATATCCGCTACCTGTAAAAAAAGATCTTGCAGTTTACTGAGCAGGGCCAACCGGTTTTCTCGTACAGAATCGTCTTCGACCATAACCATCACCTCGTCGAAGAACCGGTCTACCGGTTCTCTCAGTGACGCCAGTTGCCCTAACCCATTTTCATATTGTGCGTCGTCGAAGCCTGCGCGAACGGTGTGCTCTAAGGCTTGCAACTTGTTCGCCAGGGCTTGTTCTGCGGGGTCTTTGGCCAAGGCAAGATCAAAGTCGGTAGATACTTCCCTGTTGGCTTTTTTCAGTATATTTCTAATGCGCTTGTTGGCCGCGGCCAGATTGGCGGCCGCATCGAGCTGTCGGAACTTTGACACGGCCCGTAGCCGCCGATCGAAATCACAGGGTCTAGTGGGATTACCCGCCATCACCGATGCGATCTCATCGGCGTTGAAACCCTGTTCGAAGTAATATCCCTGCAGTCTGTCCATCATGAACCCAAAAACGCGATCGACTGTTTTATCACCGATGTCCAAATCCGTCGCTGGGCTGCGTCGATATGCCTGCACCGCCTCGTTCAACAAATGCCTTAGGTCGAGATCGAGCTTGCCTTCGATCAGCAAACGCAAAACAGCCAGTGAAGATCGCCTCAATCCATAAGGATCTTTGTCGCCGGTAGGTTCTTCACCAGTGGCAAATATACCCACCAAAGAATCGAGACGATCTATCAGGGCGACGACTTGGCCGACTCCAGGAGGCGGCAGTTCGTCTCCGGAAAATTTTGGTCTATAGTGGCTCGAACAAGCTTCTGCCACGTCCTTGTGCTCGTTGTCGTGCTTGGCGTAGTAGTACCCCATAACGCCCTGCAAATCAGGGAATTCACCAACCATGTCCGTGACAAGATCCGCCTTAGCCAGATGTGCCGCGCGCACGCACAACTCTCTATCCACATTGCACAACGGTGCCAGTTCACGCGCCAGTTGTTCTAGCCTTTGTCTTTTGTCGCCGACGCTGCCAAGTCGCTGGTGAAACAGAACTTCGGACAACCTGTTCCCGTGCTCTTCCAAAGTCTTCTTCCTGTCGGTATTCCAAAAGAACTGAGCGTCAGCAAGCCGCGCTCGCAATACCCTCTCATTGCCCTGACGCACTCTTTTTGGTGCTGTAGACTTGATGTTGTTGACCGTTATGAAATACGGTAACAATCTGCCATCGCGCGCCGATACGTGGAAATACTTTTGGTGATCTCGCATTACAGATACCAGGACTTCCGCAGGCATATCTAAATAGATCGGGTCAAATCCTCCAAGCATCGCCTGCGGGAATTCCACCAGACCGGTAACCTGTTCCAATAAATCATCATCGATAAAAGGCTCACCGTCCTTTTTTCGGATCAAGGTTTTCACTTGTTTTCGAATTCGTTCCTTCCTCTTTTCGAAGTCTGCGATCACCGTCCCCTGTACAAGCAAAGTCTGCTCGTATTCGTCTGCGTCGGATAAATGCAATGGGCCCTGACAGTGAAATCGATGACCCATGGTAAATGTTCCGGCCCGCACAGAAAGTAGATTAGCTTTTATGGACTCTGTTCCGTGCAATATTACCAACCAATGCACCGGGCGAACGAACTCCGACTCGAACCGTCCCCAACGCATCCGCTTGGGTATTGGTAACTGCTTGATCGACTGCTCGATACAACCGGGGATCAGTGACCTGGCGGACTTTCCCTTTTGCCGTTTTCTAAATACCAGCCATTCCCCTTTATCTGTTTTCGCACGTTTCAATCCGTTTAAGTCGACACCGCATGACTTGGCAAATCCCAAAGCCGCCTGGGTCGGTTCGCCTTCGTCATCGAAAGCGGCCTGCAAAGCAGGCCCACGGCGTTCCGTGGTTTGGTCAGGTTGTTTAGAAGAGACGTCCTTTATCAATACGCTTAACCTACGTGGCGTAGCGAACCATCTGTAAGAAGCGCCAGCAGCCAGCAAATGAACTTTCTGCAAAGCGGTGACACAGCCCTGCGAGAACGAATCACCCAAGGTCCGTAACGCCTTCGGGGGCAGCTCTTCGGTACCTATCTCAATCAGTAGATTTGCAGCGCGTTTAGTTGGCACTTGCGTTCTCGCCACGGGGAAACCCGAGTTGTTCGCGGTTATGGAAATACCCTGCCGCCACGGCACGTGCTAATCCCCTCACCCTGGCGATATAGCGTGCCCGTTCAGTGACCCCAATGGCGTGACGTGAATCCAGTAGGTTAAAAGTATGTGAAGCTTTAAGGACTTTGTCATAAGCCGGCAAGGGTAATCCCAACTCAACCAACTGCTCACATTCTTTTTCGTAAGCGTCAAATTGCTGAAATAGATCGTTCACCCCAGCGTGTTCGAAGTTAAACGCCGACTGTTCAACTTCATTCTGGTGATATATATCGCCGTAAGTGAATCCTTTAGTCCATGTTAAGTCGAAAACGCTGTCCACACCCTGTAGATACAAAGCAATACGTTCAAGTCCGTAGGTAATCTCACCCGAAACTGGACGACAGTCGAGCCCACCTACCTGCTGAAAATAGGTGAACTGACTGATTTCCATACCGTTCAGCCAAACTTCCCAGCCCAGTCCCCACGCTCCCAAGGTAGGAGATTCCCAGTCGTCCTCAACAAATCGAACATCATCTTTGAGAAAATCTATGCCGAGTCTTGCCAATGAACCCAAATACAAATCTTGAAAGTCCATTGGCGAAGGTTTCAAGATCACTTGATACTGAAAATAGTGTTGCAGGCGATTTGGATTCTCGCCGTATCGCCCATCGGTTGGACGCCTCGATGGTTGCACGTATGCAGCTTTCAATGGTTCCGGTCCAACAGCACCCAGAAAGGTAGCTGGGTGAAACGTGCCTGCACCAACCTCCATGTCGTAAGGCTGCATCAACACACATCCTTGCTCAGCCCAGTATTGTTGCAAATAGAGTATGAGCTCTTGAAAGGTCATTGTTGCGCGTTATGTTAGAGTTTGGTGATCCGTTAGGGGCAGCGAATTATACCCTGGCTATTGATTTAAAAGGGATTTTTACTAACTGGTGTGTCGGCATTGTTTTTGCTGTTTAACGATAGGCATTGTTTTTGCTAAACGACAAAAGGGTTAGACACATCACCGGTTTTGTTATAAGGTTCCTTTAGCTGACAGGGCAGAAGCCCAAGTCACCGAGGAGGAGCAGGCGTTCGCGCCTGAGGTGTAAAATCAAAGGGGCCCCATAGCGGGCCCCTTTGTTTTTTTGTGCTTGGATTGCCGTATTTTAGTCACATGATAGTGTTCTTGATTATTTGTTTCAGCTGAATCATGAACAACCCAATACCGCTTGAAAACCCAATATCGCGTAAAGCGGTTGCACTGATCTCAGGCGGACTGGACTCAATGCTAGCGGCTAAGATCATTATGGATCAAGGCATCCATGTCGAGGGGCTAAATTTCTTTACCGGTTTCTGCGTCGAAGGTCATACCCACGCTATTCGTACAAAGGATCGTTCCAAAACCAAGCGAAATAACGCCTTATGGGTAGCGGAACAGCTCGGGATGAAACTCCACATCATCGATGTCATTGAAGAGTACAAGGAGATTGTGCTCAATCCTAAACACGGTTACGGCGCCAATTTAAACCCCTGCCTCGACTGTAAGGCGTTCATGGTACAAAAAGCACGGGAATGGATGGAAGCCAATGAGTTCGATTTTATAATTACCGGCGAAGTCGTAGGGCAGAGACCGAAATCACAGCGGAAAGTGAGTATGCCTATCGTCGCGCGGGAATCAGGCGCGTTGGATCGATTACTTCGGCCACTGAGCGCTAACGTACTACCACCCACACTTCCGGAACGTGAAGGCTGGGTAGACCGGACGAAGTTGGGGTCTATCACTGGACGCAGCCGTCACCAGCAGATTAAGCTCGCCAATAACTTCCAGCTTGTAGACTACGCACAACCCGCTGGTGGCTGTTGCTTTCTTACCGACGCTTACTACAGCAATAAACTACGCGACTTGTGGCGTGCCCGTGGGAAGAGGGATTACGATTTTGACGATATAGTTTTGCTTAAAATTGGCAGGCATATCAGACCCCACGCTCATTTCAAACTCATCGTAGCCAGGGACGAAGGCGAAACCAATTTCTTAAGCGGCTACCGTAAGGAATTTACCTACCTGTACACGGTAGACCACCCGGGACCAATAACGCTCATTGACGGCGAGACGGAGTACCGCGACTTGGAGCTCGCTGCCCGCATAACTGCGCGCTACAGTCGGGGTAAAGACCAACAAGAAGTCAAAATTAAGGTGGTAAAACCCAATGGGAGGCAGCACGAGTTCAACGTGACCCCCTTCGGATCCGCAGACATTCCCGACCACTGGTTTGTATGAGTACACATGTATTAGATGCTCGACGTCTAATCTGTCCTTTACCGGTGATTCGAACGCAGCAAAAGATAGAGTCCCTAGGTGATGGGGAAGAGCTGCTGGTTTTAGCCACGGACCCCGGCAGTTTGCATGATGTACCAGCCTGGTGCCGAGTGCACGGTCACCAGGTTAGAAGCAGCGAACAAACGGACGACGAATACCATATCCTTATCCAGGTCTGTAAGCCCATGGAAAGTTGTTAGTGGCTAGTAACGAGGAGCTAGGTAGTCACCTCGCTACTAGCCGTCTCGTTACTATTATTGCACCATAAAGAGGCGTTCGGGTGGCCCGGCGCACCGAAACGGTGCATCCCGATTTGCTATGGGAGCGAAATCCCCCATGTTGACGGTCGCCACCAGATTGGCATGAATTCTGCTTGCATTGACGGGATTGTAAACACTCGAGTCCAAAACTATCTCATTGATTAAGAGGAAATGAAAATGTCCGCTGCTGACGTACTAAAAACTATTCAGGATGAAAAAATAGATTTCATCGACTTCAGATTTACTGACACCAAAGGGAAGGAACAGCACGTATCAGTGCCGGCCCGTGTCGTAGACGAGTCCACATTCGAAGAAGGTAAAATGTTTGACGGCTCTTCGATTGCAGGGTGGAAGGGGATCAACGAGTCAGACATGATCCTGATGCCCGAACCCGATACGGCTGTATTAGATCCGTTCATGCAAGACCGCACACTATCGCTGCGTTGCGACGTGATAGAACCCGCTACCATGCAGGGCTACGAGAGAGACCCACGTTCTATTGCCAAACGCGCAGAGGCGTACTTGAAATCAACCGGTATCGCAGATACTGCGTATTTTGGACCCGAGGCCGAGTTCTTCGTGTTCGACGATGTGCGCTGGGATGTTGAGATGAGTGGGGCATTTTACGAAGTAGATTCACAAGAAGCCGCCTGGAATACCGGCCGGATTCACGAAGAAGGTAATATTGGACACCGCCCGGGAGTTAAAGGCGGTTACTTTCCAGTACCACCGGTGGACTCGCTGCAAGACATTCGCTCGGCTATGTGTCTTGCCATGCAAGAAATGGGGCTCAATGTCGAAGTCCACCACCACGAGGTCGGCACAGCCGGCCAAGGTGAGATTGGTACGGTCTTTGCCGACCTGGTTCGTAAAGCAGATGAGCTGCAGATCTATAAATACTGTGTCCACAATGTGGCACACCAGCACGGTAAAACGGCTACTTTCATGCCCAAACCGTTAGTGGGTGACAATGGGAGCGGTATGCACGTTCACCAATCACTCACCAAAAATGGTGAGAATATCTTCAGCGGGGATGAATACGGTGGGCTTAGTGAAGCTGCGCTTTATTATATTGGTGGAATCTTCAAACACGCTCGTGCTATCAACGCCTTTACCAACTCCGGGACCAACAGCTACAAACGATTGGTCCCCGGTTTCGAAGCACCGGTGCTGCTCGCGTATTCAGCTCGGAACCGTTCAGCGTCTTGCCGAATCCCCCATGTAGCTAATCCAAAAGCCAGACGAGTAGAAGTCCGATTCCCCGATTCTGCCGGCAATCCATACTTCACTTTCGTGTCCATGCTTATGGCAGGTTTAGATGGAATCCAAAACAAGATTCATCCTGGCGAACCACTCGACAAGGACCTCTATGATCTACCGCCTGAAGAGGAAGTAAAAGTGCCCACTGTGGCCAGCTCGTTGGACCTAGCGCTAGACGCCCTAGACAAGGATCGTGAATTTCTTAAGGCCGGCGGGGTCTTCACCGATGATGCCATCGACGCGTATATCGAGCTCAAGATGGAGGAAGTGACCGCGCTTCGCCTGTCAACACATCCACTCGAGTTTGATCTGTACTATAGCGTTTAGCTGGAGTCGAACCGGAAACTGGTTGAGGGCGCCGGTTTCCACAACCTGGAGGCAGAGGGTGGGTTGGATCTGCCAAGAGAATATAGTGCCGGGGCGACAAATGTACTGCTGCTGGCATATTGCACTAAAATAGTGCAATGATTGATCCAACCCCAGGATACTCCGGTGATTTCTGAACGTCAGGCTCATATGATCCTGGACCGGCTGAACACGGCTATTTTGACCTGTGATCCGGACTTGAACGTAACCCAAATGAACCCCGCCGGCGAATTGATGTTCGGTACGAGCTCTAAACAAGCCCACCTTAAACCGCTCAGCGCACTTGTGCCGGGACAAACACAAACCTTCACCTGGCCTGCGCAAAAAGCCCTCGAGAGCAACCAACCGGTTACTGTCCATGACGTCACTTTAAAACTGCCAGGGGACCGGTGCATTAAGGTGGACTATACCGTTACCCCGATAGAGGAAAACGACGACAGCCGTTTGCTTATCGAGTTGTTACAGGTAGATGGTTTTCTCGAAATTGCCCGCGATCAATACCGCATGGACCAATATTCCGCTAATCGCGACGTGTTACGTGGTTTGGCCCACGAGGTTAAGAATCCTTTGGGTGGTCTTCGGGGCGCGGCCCAACTACTGGAGCGTGAGCTGTCGGATCGAGACGTTAAACAATATACACGGATCATCATCCATGAAGCAGATCGGCTTAGTAATCTAGTCGACAGGATGATGGGTTCATATGGCTCGGCAGATCCAACTGCGGTCAATATCCATGAGATATTGGAACACGTACGCAAACTCATACTGGTGGAGATTCAAGAAGGTATCACTATCGAGCGGGACTATGACCCCAGTCTGCCCCAGCTCCACGGTGACAAAGACCAGCTTATCCAGGCAGTGCTTAATATCGTTCGCAACTCTGTGGATGCAATTAACAAGAAGGGAACTATCAAGTTTCGCACACGGGTCGAGAGATCAGTATACGTCGGTCAACAATGGTACCGGTGCGTGATCAGAGTGGATATCGAAGACAATGGACCGGGGATCCCGGAACACATGCATGAACGTATTTTCTACCCGATGGTTACGGGACGTCCTGAAGGTTCGGGGCTGGGACTTTCTATTGCCCAGAACATCATAAGGAATCACCAAGGATCGATTCAGTTACACAGCGAACCGGGATATACCCGGTTTTCACTTCTCCTGCCATTTAACACCCGGGGCAAGGCAAATGAATCCTAAAGTTTGGGTTGTTGACGATGACGCTTCTATTCGCTGGGTTTTACACAAAGCCTGCGATCAGGCCGGTATCGATGTCGAGCTATTCGAAGACGGTAACGACCTGCCCGTCCGACTGCACAACGAGAAGCCAGCGACCATCGTTACCGATATCCGTATGCCAGGCATAAATGGTCTGGAGCTGTTGAACGTAATCCGGAAACAAGCGACCGACGTTCCAGTGATTATCATGACGGCACACACGGACCTAGATAGTGCCGTTGCTTCTTACCAAGGTGGTGCCTTTGAGT
Organism: Arenicellales bacterium; assembly: GCA_030066885.1. Lineage (GTDB taxonomy): Bacteria > Pseudomonadota > Gammaproteobacteria > Arenicellales > JAANXG01 > JAHEKE01. Next base: position 25,220 of record JASJAT010000003.1, read on the forward strand.
ACTTACCGAAACCTTTCGATGTGGACGACGCAGTAACACTCATACGCAGAGCAATCGAATTTGGCGAAAAAGAGAGTGAAGTAAACATCGACGCTGTCAGGTCCGCCACAGACATCATCGGTGAAGCTCCGGCCATGCAGGAAGTATTTCGCGCCATCGGACGCCTGGCCAATTCGCATATCAATGTATTGATCTGGGGGGAATCGGGCACAGGTAAGGAATTGGTTGCCAGTGCCTTACATCGCCACAGTCCGCGGTCGGAGCAGCCTTTTATAGCGATAAATACGGCTGCAATTCCAGCAGACCTGCTCGAATCAGAGCTCTTTGGCCATGAAAAGGGCGCATTTACCGGTGCCGTCAAGCAACACCGGGGCCGTTTCGAACAAGCTCACGGAGGTACGTTGTTCCTCGATGAAATTGGCGATATGCCGGCAGAGTTACAAACCCGCTTGTTACGGGTACTGTCAGACAAAAAGTTCTACCGGGTAGGGGGCCATGAGCAGATCGAAGTCGATGTGCGAATTATTGCTGCGACCAATCAAGATTTGAGCAAGCGAGTCAGTGAAGGCAGATTCAGAGAAGATCTTTTCCATCGTCTCAATGTAATCCATATTGCGTTACCGCCACTGCGGCAGCGCGGTGAGGACATCCCCTTATTGACAAAATACTTCCTGGACCGATCTGCAAGCGAACTTGGAGTAGACAGAAAAACATTGTCGTCCGGCGCAATGCGCGCTTTATCGGCTTTTGACTGGCCTGGTAATGTACGCCAGCTGGAGAACGTCTGTCGTTGGGTCACCGTCATGGCACCGGGGCAAACTGTCAGTGCAGACCAACTCCCGGCAGAAATAAAGCCCACTGTAGCTTGCGATGAGAATAGCGACTGGCAAGAGCAGCTACGTACACTGGTTGAAAAGAAACTCAAACACAATGAAACCAATTTGCTCGCGACGCTGGGCACCGATTTCGAAAAAACTTTGCTGGAAACAGCTATGAAACACACCGGCGGGCATAAACAAGAAGCGGCCAAATACCTGGGTTGGGGTCGAAATACCCTGGCCCGGAAGTTGAAGGAACTGGGGATAGATTAGAAAAAGTAGCGAGTAGCTGGTACCTAGTAGCTAGCAAAAAACTATGTCATATAGTTGGCCCGACCCCGGGACCGAATTATCCCGGCGAGGACGCGCTCCTACAGCTAAACGCCAAGCTTGCAAAAACTATAAAGTCGTCATTCCCGCATGCCTTTAGCGGGAATCCAGTGAGATATAAAACTGAATACCTCTTCCTTGGCGGGCTTTGCGCCTTTGCGAGAGATTAATACGACCGTAATGGCGATGAGGTTTGCGCCGATTATCGCGGAGGGAGCGCTGCTCCTGCTAGACGTCTACACTCCGCGCTTCGGCCGGAACGATGGTGTCATATTTCACCCCCGTAGCATGAGCCGCAGTCGTTGCCGACAAAGATGCAAAGTCATACAAGGTAGTGTCCATTAAGTGCGAGGGTGTCACTCGAGTCAGCGATTGAAAAATCGTCTGTTTCTTTCCAGGTGATACCCTCTCCCACTGATCCAACATGGCCTTGATTGATTGGCGCTGCAGGTTATCTTGGCTTCCGCACAGATTGCAGGGAATAATAGGAAAGGTCTTTGCCCTGGCGTATCTGGCGATATCGTTTTCCGCACAATAGGCGAGAGGTCGTATTACTATGTGGCGTTTGTCGTCGGAACGTAATTTGGGTGGCATAGCTTTTAAGCGTCCACCAAACATTAGATTCAAGAAAAAGGTTTCCAGAATGTCTTCACGGTGATGACCCAAAGCAATCTTGGTCGCACCAAGGTCACTCGCGACCCGATAGATGATGCCTCGGCGCAACCTGGAGCAGAGCGAACACATGGTCTTACCCTCTGGGACTGTGTCCTTGACTATGCTATAGGTGTCTTCCTCAATGAGGGTAAAAGGGATGCGTTTGGTTTCCAGGTATTCAGGTAAGACGTGGGTGGGGAATCCGGGCTGTTTTTGATCTAAGGTCATAGCGATCAACTTAAATGAGATCGGCGCCCGACGCTGAAGCGTTTGTAGGATTTCAAGTAATGTATAGGAGTCCTTGCCACCACTCAGGCACACCAGGATGATGTCGCCGTGCACAATCATCTCGTAGTCCTCAATTGCCTTACCGACCAGGCGCTCTAACCGGCGTTCTAACCGTTTGAAATTTGTAGATTTTTGCATCGATGATTAACCATGTCTTAGGTGTCCATGCGACTCGAGCCTCTTAATGATCGTCGTCACTTTTAGTTTTGCGCTATCTATCATTGCTATTCCTGGTAGAATCCGGCGGTTCAGCTGATCAAACTGTAAGGGAGCCAGTACTGATGTCGCGTAACTATCTTTTCACTTCGGAGTCCGTGTCCGAGGGGCATCCGGACAAAGTCGCCGATCAAATATCGGACGCAGTCTTGGATGGACTACTTGTGGGAGACCCCCATTCACGGGTTGCTTGCGAAACCTTGGTAAATACTGGAATGGTTGTTCTCTCCGGAGAAATCACATCCAAAGCGACTGTGGACTATACCGAAGTTACACGTAACATCCTAAAAGAGATTGGTTACGTTTCATCCGAAATGGGTTTTGATTTTGGATCATGCGCAGTGATCGTCTCCTTAGACAAACAATCTCCCGACATCGCACAAGGCGTAAACGAAGGCCAGGGTCTGGACTTGGACCAAGGCGCCGGGGATCAAGGGCTTATGTTCGGCTACGCCTGTAATGAAACCGACACACTCATGCCCTTCCCTATTCACTATGCCCATCAGCTTGTTAAGCAACAATCCATCGTACGTAAGGATGGCAAACTACCCTGGCTGCGGCCCGATGCGAAATCCCAAGTGACCGTCCGCTACGAAGATGGTCAACCTACAGTAGTGGATACGGTAGTCCTTTCCACTCAACACGATCCCGATATAGACCACGAAGAATTGTCCGAGGCCGTCATCGAAGAAATTATTAAACCCGTCTTTCCAGCCAACGCGCTGAACAAGGAAACGAGATTCTTGGTGAATCCGACAGGACGTTTTGTCATTGGTGGTCCAGTCGGTGATTGCGGTCTGACTGGGCGCAAGATTATCGTAGACACCTACGGCGGCGCCGCACATCACGGCGGTGGTGCTTTCTCGGGTAAAGATCCATCAAAAGTAGATCGTTCCGCTGCATACGCGGCTCGTTATGTCGCCAAGAACATCGTGGCAGCGGGCCTGGCAGAACGTTGTGAAGTCCAAGTCGCCTACGCCATTGGGGTAGCCAATCCGGTTTCCTTGATGGTAAACACATTTGGAACAGGTCTGGTGTCGGAACAACAGATCGAGGCCCTCATTCAAGAGCATTTTGATTTGCGTCCCAAAGCAATAATTCAAACCCTCGACCTACTTCGACCTATATATAGAAACACCGCGGCCTATGGCCACTTCGGACGCACCGAACCTGAGTTTACGTGGGAGAACACTGACAAGGCCGATCTTCTACGTGAGGCGGCAGATATTAAAGTTGCGTAGTTACCGAGTTAACATGCGCACCAAACAAGCCGCCTAAACAGTCACTATTGATTTTAGTTTTCTCGCACGTCTTTTAACTTTCTCGTTTGGCTTGATTGCGTGCAATACAAAAGACGGTCCTTGCCTGAAGGCTAGATAACTTTTGGCATTTACCTAACATCTATTGGTCTGCCCTCGTACTATACGCGGTCTAACATTTCAATTGGGGGTTTTGAGGTTGGGAACCACAAGATGTTGGGTTTCCATCAGCAAACCCGATCTGCAACTGTTTGTTACAATTGGTCGGCTGAAATTCGTATAAGCTCTGCAGCTCGCGGCTGTTAAATCCGTTGTTGCCGCAATTTAATCATGTTGAATCGCACATCACTGCTCGTGCTGTCCTTGGCCCTGGTCGCCTGTGCCACGGATCTTCCTACCCAGCCGGATATTCAGGCACCGGTCGCAGTGCCGGGCGCCTGGACTTCGGGTGATGACGGTGAAGTCATGCCATGGATATTAGACGTGAAGGATCCAAAATTACGGTCGTTGATCAAAACCGCCTTAGAGCAAAACTTCGACCTGCAAGCGGTTATCGCTCGCGTCGATGCGGCACGCGCCAGGGCGCGGATAACGGGTGCAGACCGATTGCCACAATTAGATCTTGAATTCAGAGGCTCTCGCACTAAACGCGAAGAGGTAGGTGAAAGTGTGTTGGATAATCCAACGACCAGTTTGCGTTTGAGTCTAGAACTGGCCTGGGAGTTGGACGTATGGGGCCGTCTACGTGCGGCAACCCGCGCTGCTATTGCTGACTATCAGGCGGCGGAAAGCGATCTCGCAGCAGCCAGATTGTCTTTAGCCGCCAACATTGCGCGGGCCTGGTTCAACGCTGTTGAGGCAGACCAACAAGTCATGTTGGCGGAAAACACCTTAAGAAGCTTCCAAAATAGCTTGAGAATTATCGAACAACGTTTTCAGCGAGGCATCGGTACGGCCTTGGACGTCCGCCTGGCAAGAGGTAACGTCGCTACCGGTGAGGCCAACCTGTACCTCAATCAACGTGAGCGGGACGAGGCTATTCGTGTTCTCAAGGTTTTACTCGGAACCTATCCGGACGCAGAAATACAATTGGCGAATAGACTCCCGGCGATTACCAGCCGGGTACCCGCCGGACTGCCTTCCGAGTTATTGCTAAGGCGTCCGGACCTTAACGCGCAGCAATGGCGGGTCTTGGCCGCAAGTGAACTGGTCAAGTCCGCCGAAAAAAGACTGTTGCCACGCTTCGTGTTGACCGGCAGCGGTGGCGAGGCCAGCAGCAGCTTAACGGATCTTTTGGACTGGGACCGACTGGTTTGGAATCTGGTCGGAAACATTACCCAGCCTATCTTTCAGGGGGGTAGGATTAGAGCGAACATCGACCTGGCTCGCGCCAGTGAACGGGAAATCCTCGCCCTCTACGCGCAAACGGTACTGGTTGCTTTTAATGAAGTGGAGACATCTTTAGCCGCAGAGAATTTCTTGGCAAGACAGGAACGTGCACTGGCTACATCTGTCCAAGAGGAAAAGGCGGCTCTGTTAATCGCGCAGCAGCAATATGAGAGCGGCTTAGTGGGTATTATCACTCTTCTTGAGACACAAAGGCGCGCTTTTAATGCTGAGAGCGCATGGCTTTTCACACTCAACCAAAAGTTACAGAATCGTATCAACTTACATTTGGCGTTAGGCGGTGGTTTTACGAGCACTTAAACGTTTGTCCTGGAAATGAGAAAGTTTTTTCGACTGGTTTTACCCGTATTCGTACTGGCAGTTTGTTTGGCTGTCGGGGTAACCCTTATTCGAACGGCTCCGAAAGCGGAACGTCGCCAGCCCCCACCAGTTATTCCTACCGTCGAAGTATTCAGCGCTAAGCAATCTGCTTATCCTGTGATCATTAATAGCCAAGGGACTGTGGTCCCTCGCACTGAGAGTACGCTAATTCCAGAAGTCAGCGGGCAAGTCGTCAACGCTTCACCCAATTTTCGGAATGGTGGCTTTTTTGAAGCAGGGGAAGTGCTGTTGCAGATAGATCCACGCAACTATAGAAACTCGGTCGTGGTCGCCCAAGCGGATTTAGCCCAGGCTAACGCTGCCCTCAATGAGGAAAATGCGCGTGCCGAGCAGGCGCTTCGAGATTGGGAGGTACTGAAACTGTCTGAGAAACCCAGCGATTTGGTCCTTCGCAAACCCCAGCTAAAGAGTGCTCAGGCCGCGGTTGCGGCCGCTGAGGCGCGGCTTGAACAAGCCAACATTAACTTGGAACGCACTCAGATTCGAGCACCCTACGCCGGACTGGTTTTGGAAAAGCAAGTAGATGTAGGCCAGTTCGTCTCGCCTGGGAATGTACTGGCCAAGATCTATGCGATTGACTTTGCGGAGATTCGCCTTCCCCTCACCAATAGCCAATTCGCTTTCCTGGACTTACCCGAGTCTTATCGAGGGGACCCAGAACCGGTAGACGAACGTGTATTTCCAACCGTGGAGCTGACGGCACAAGTCGGTCGCCAAATCCATCGTTGGCAGGGACGAATTGTGCGCACTGAGGGCGCTATCGACACACAAAGTCAGCAGATATTCGTAATCGCACAGGTGGATGATCCCTACGCCAAGCACCATGGCTTTCCCCTAAAGGTAGGACAGTTCGTGCGGGCCAATATCGCGGGACGTGTTCTTAAAGACGTCTTTATATTGCCACGGGGTGTATTGCGCAGAAACAATGAGGTCATGGTGATAAGCGATGACGATACCGTGGACCGTCGACAGGTCGTGGTTGTGTGGAGTGATAACAATGAGATCGTTGTAAGCCAGGGCCTGACTGCGGGTGAAAGGATCTCTTTAACGCCGCTGCCTTTCGCTATCTCCGGAACCAAGGTTCAGGTCAGCAACACGCAACCGTCGGGATAACCATGAAGGGCATGATTGAATGGTTCGCCCGCAACGGGGTCGCGGCCAACCTGCTTATGGTAGTGATCTTTTTCTTGGGAATTTGGTCGCTGACATCCCGTATCCCGCTCGAGGTATTCCCGGAAATTGAACGCGAAGTCGTCAATATCGAAATGCGCTATCGTGGCGCAACGCCGATCGAAATCGAAGAAAGTATTGTCATTCGAATCGAAGAAGCAATCGAAGACCTGCAGGAAATCAAAAGGATTATCTCTAGCGCCAACGAAGGCATTGCCCGCATTCGGGTAGAGCTAGAATCCGGAACTGATCCACGACCTACGCTGGATGATATCAAGAACAGAGTCGATGCAATCAACACTTTCCCCGATGACGTAGAACGGCCAACTTTCAGCGTTCAACAGTTCCGTCGAGAGGTCATCAGTATCGCGGTGTCTGGCGACTTGCCCGAGAGAGAGTTAAGAGAGCTCGGTGAAAGGGTCCGCGAAGACTTGATCGCATTGCCCGAGATCACCCAGGTCGACCTTACCGCGGTGCGCCCGTACGAGATCTCTATCGAAATATCGGAACACGATCTGGATCGCTACCAACTTACGTTTGACGCCGTAGTAAATGCGATCAAGCGGTCGTCGGTAGATCTGCCCGCCGGGTCGATCAAAACGGGAAGCGGCGAGATCCTGCTGCGGACTAAGGGTCAGGCCTATGTTCAGTCTGAGTTCGAGAAAATTGTCGTGCTGCGCCGTCCGGATGGGACGCGTGTCACCGTAGGCGACATTGCGACCGTCCACGATGGCTTCGAAGAAGAACCCCTGTATGCCCTGTTAAATGGACAGCCGGCCGTTTTGCTGGAGGTATACCGGATTGGTGACCAAAGCGCCATCGAAATCGGCAAGGTGGTGAAGCAGTATGTGAGTGACAACCAATCCGCCATGCCGGAGGGGGTGAGACTAGACTACTGGAGGGATCGCTCCCGCATCGTTCAACTTAGGTTGAACACCTTGCTGAAAAGCGCTTTGCAGGGTGGTCTGCTTATCTTTTTACTGCTCGCCCTGTTCTTACGTTTTTCAGTAGCGGTGTGGGTCTGCATCGGTATCCCGATAAGTTTTATGGGCGCGCTGATAGTCATGCCCGAAGTCGGTGTAACCATAAACTTGATCAGCCTGTTTGCCTTCATTCTGGTGTTAGGGATCGTGGTCGACGATGCCATTGTCACCGGCGAAAATATCTATACTCACTTAAAGCGCAGTCAGGACGCCACTATGGCGGCAATTCGAGGCACCCACGAAGTCGCCGTGCCGGTTACCTTTGGCGTCCTCACTACGGTGGCGGCGTTTATCCCGCTGCTGCTAATCGAAGGCCGGCGCGGGCCGTTGTTCGCCCAGATTCCGGCGATCGTCATTCCTGTGTTGTTGTTCTCTTTGGTGGAGTCCAAACTCATACTGCCAGCACACATGAAACACATTAAGGTGGGCCGGGGTAAAGAGCACCTGAATTGGCTACAACGTGTTCAGCGTCGTGTTGCCGATGGTTTAGAAAGTGTTATTAAGAGCGTGTATCAGCCCGTTCTAACCAAAGCGCTGGAGCGTCGTTTTCTTACCTTTACAATCTTTGTCGGCGTCGCCTTTATCATTTCCAGCGTAGTCATAAGCGGACGATACGGGTACACGTTCTTTCCACGCATAGAGAGCGAAACCGCCCGTGTCACCCTGGTCATGCCGGAAGGTACGCCGGTAACCGAAACAACCAGGCATATCCAGAAGCTTGCATCGGCGGCTAGGCAACTGCAGCAAAAATACAGCGATCCGGGCACCGGCGAGCAGGTCATTCGGCAAATCTTATTGAGTATCGGATGGACCGCAACAACCAGCCAGATTCTTCCAGGTGGCCAACCTAACTTGGGTCAAATCAGCATGGAGTTGATTCCACCGGAAGATAGAAAAATAAAGGTGGGTTCCTCCGATCTGTTGCGCGAGCTACGCACTTTAGCTGGGCCGATACCCGGTGCCAAAGAGCTGAGCTTCCGCGCCGAAATAGGCCGCGGTGGTGACCCCATTGACATCCAGCTTGCCGGACAGGACTTTGACAAACTGGCGATTGTCGCAGATTTAGTGAAGCAGAGACTGCAAGAATATCCCGGCGTTTTTGACATACAAGACACTTTTGAAGACGGCAAGGAGGAAATAAAACTCAGCATAAAGCCTCAGGCAGAGCTGCTGGGATTAACCGCCGAAGACCTGGGCCGGCAAGTCAGGCATGCTTTCTTCGGTGCCGAAGCCCAGCGCATCCAGAGGGGCAGAGAAGATGTGCGGGTGATGGTCCGGTACCCGGAACAGCAACGCCAGTCGGTCGACAGCTTGTACCAGATGCGCATCCGGGCACCGTCCGGCACCCAGGTGCCGTTTTCTAATGTTGCCGAGGCGCAAGTGGGCCAAGGCTACTCGACCATACGACGGGTGGATCGGAACCGGGTGGTGAATGTTCGTGCCGACGTCAACAAAAGGCTCGGCAACACAAACCAAATCATCTCAGACTTGAAAACTTATCTGGACCAGATAAGGCTACAGTACCCGGATATTCGCTATACCCTCGAAGGGGAACAACGTGAACAAAGTGAGTCGTTTGGTAGCTTATATTTTGGCGCGTTATTCGTACTGTTTGTGATCTATTCGCTGCTTGCCATACCTTTCCGCTCTTATATACAACCTCTGATCGTCATGGGCATCATCCCGTTCAGTATCATAGGCGCCATACTCGGCCACATGATCATGGGCATGAACATCAGCATCATGAGTATCATGGGACTTTTGGCTCTGGCCGGGGTGGTCGTCAACGATAGCCTGGTTCTGGTGGACTGGATTAACAAACGTCGTCGAGAGGGTACAAACCTGGTAGACGCGGTACGTAACGCCGGCGTTGCTCGCTTTAGGGCCATCTTGCTTACTTCGCTAACTACTTTTGCCGGCCTCATGCCATTGATCTTCGAAAAAAGCACCCAGGCACAGTTCTTGATACCCATGGCCGTGTCCTTGGGCTTCGGCATATTGTTTGCGACCTTTATTACTTTGATTCTGGTCCCGGTGTGTTACCTTCTGCTGGAAGACGTTATTCAGCTGTTTAGACCTCGCAGCACAGAAGCCACCCACGGCGCTCCGTAGGTGCGGCAAAAAGCCGTCGTGCGGCATGCTTTTAGCCCGAGTCTATTGAGGTACACCCTGGATTCCCGCTAACGACATGCGGGAATGACGTTGTCTAAAAAGAGATTCCTGTAGGAGAGGTCCGCTTAGATAATCGGTGCGAGGCTACTAGCTACTAGACACTAGTTTCTCGCTACTCTGACGGGCAAAGTCTCCGGTTAGAACGCTATTCAATTGTTCAACCAAGTGATCGATTTCATTCTTTTCGATGATTAATGGAGGAGATAATCTAATCACTCGATCGTGTGTCTCCTTACACAGTATCCCCCGCCGCATTAACTGTTCACAATAAGGTCGAGCCGAAACTACACTTTTCTTAAGCTCGATACCGATGAGAAGACCACGCCCGCGAATCTCGGCGATATCGTTTTGCGGTAAACGATTGAGCTCGCCCATTAAATAGTCACCTAATTCGGCCGAACGGGCCGGGAGTTGCTCTTGTTCTACAACATCCAGTGCGGCTTTCGCGACCGCTGCTGCCAAGGGATTTCCACCAAAGGTGCTACCATGGGTGCCCGGTCCAAACACACTCAATATCTCATGCGATGCTAGAACCGCAGAAACCGGATATACCCCACCTCCCAGTGCTTTACCCACAATCAGAATATCTGGTTTTGCCTCACGTTCATGCTCATGACAAAACATTTTGCCCGTTCGTCCAAGACCAGTCTGGATCTCGTCCAACACCATGAGCACACCGTGCTCTGTGCAGAGCTTACGCAAACCCGATAAGAAACCTTCGGGCGGAATATTGATTCCGGCCTCACCTTGGATAGGTTCAAGCAGCACAGCAACCGTTTCGTTTGTTAAAACATCTTTAACGGCACCTAGGTCACCATAGTCGGCCTGCCGGAAACCAGGGGTAAAGGGCCCGAATCCGCGCCGGTATGAAGGTTCCGAGGAAAGGCTGATGGCCGTGACGGTGCGCCCGTGGAAATTGTGGCTAAATACAATAATCTCAGCTCGATCCCGCTCGATGGGCTTATTGTCATAACCCCATTTTCGGGCCGCTTTTATTGCAGTCTCCACGGCTTCCACGCCCGTATTCATAGGCAAGGCCACTTCCATATCAGACAGGTCACAAAGTTGCTGTAAAAACGAACCCATCTGATCGTTGTGAAAAGCTCTCGATGTCAAAGTCAGACGGTTGGCTTGGTTAATCAACGCCTGGATGATACGTGGGTGCCGGTGGCCCTGGTTGAGCGCAGAATAGGCGCTTAAGCAGTCTAGGTATCTATTGCCATCGGTGTCCCAAACCCAGACGCCCTCGGCGCGACTGATTACAAGCGGTAAAGGAAGGTAATTGGCCGCACTGTACTTCTCAGTTGTCGCGATGATCTTTTGCTGTGAAGTCATGGTCACACACTCGATTAGGTTGAGAGTAGTATCTGCTTCCCGAACATACTGCTGACCAATTCCACTGCGAGTTGTGCAGTTTTATTGCAATGATCCAGGGTCGGATTGATCTCTACAATGTCTAGTGAACCCAGCAGGTTTGAATCGTGTATCATTTCCATACATAGCTGGGCCTCTCTATATGTCAAACCGCCGGGTGTAGTTGTTCCCGTACCCGGTGCAACAGTGGGATCGAGGCAATCCACATCAAAACTGACGTGCAGGTGGGCCTGTTTTCTCTCCATGTCAAGTAAGATCCTGCGCATGGCTTGCCTTACGCCCAACTCGTCTATCATGCGCATGTCAACAATATTGATTTGACTGCTGGCCAAGGCTCGTCTTTCAGCGTCATCAACTGATCGAATTGCGATTTGGTATACGTCCGACTCCTCTATTATCGGTGTCGTCAATCCGATATTGAGTAGTCCTTCGGGGCCTTTTCCCGTTAGGGCTGCCACCGGCATACCATGAATATTGCCGCTGGGACTGGAAATTGGTGTATTGAAATCCGCATGGGCATCGAACCACAGTACACATAGCTTCTTACCTTGTTGCACGCAATGTCGCGCGACTGCTGCTATTGAGCCGATAGCGATGGAATGGTCGCCCCCCATGACCAGCGGGATGCGGTTCTGGCGTACCGTGTCTAATACTGCATCGTGTACGTAGCGGCACCAAAGAACAGTCTCATCCAGATGTCGGTAACCATCCTCGACCGCACCATCAGGATACTCCGGACCAACGATATTGCCCCGGTCTTCTACGTCCATGCCCAAACGATTGAGGTGGGATTTTATTCCCGCCACACGCAGGGCGTCGGGCCCCAACGCCGCCCCGCGCCGCGCCGCGCCCACGTCACATGGGACCCCGACTAAAGATACTGTGCCTCCCATTGCTCTATCTCCACCTGAGCCAATGAATAGGGATACCAGTGTGCCAATTTTTCAGCATAAATCAATCAGTTACAAGGCACAGACCGATAGACAAAAGTCTATGTTGCACTGCACAAAAATAAAGTATAATTAGATCATTAGATTCTGGAGGGAGTTAATGATAATCAATAATGAAGTAGCAATGGTGACTGGCGCTGCCAGTGGTATCGGCCGAGCGCTGACCTATGAGCTCGCCCAAAGGGGGGCGAAGGCTATAGGGGTTGTGGATCTCAGCGACGATGTATTCAACATTGCCGACAAGATCAACAGCAGAGTTGGGGGTCAAGTGGCGTTGCCGTTTAAAGGCGATGTGACCGCGCCCGACTTTCGCAAGGCCGTTTATGACCAGGTCTGTGCTGCGCACGGTGTGGTATCTATCTGTGTGCCAGCAGCTGGCCTGACGCGTGATGCTCTAGCCGTCAGGCTTAACAAGGAGACCGGCAAGGCCCACATGTATGAGGAAGAGACATTTCGTTTGGTAACAGAGGTCGACCTGATCGCCCCCATCTACTGGGCTTTAGAAGCAGTGGCGCGAATGGCGGAGTATCGGCACAAACACGGTAAGGGTCGGTGGGATCCAGCCGAAGGCGTGCAAGGCACTATAATTTTTATCGGCTCGGTATCTTCGCAAGGCAACAAAGGACAGATTGCCTATGCGACGTCGAAGGCCGGTCTCGAGGGTGCGGCCGCGACAATGATGAAGGAAGCGATCTTCTACGGTGTACGCTGTGGTGTAATTCATCCGGGATTTACCGATACACCCATGGTCCGGGCACTCGGTGAGGAGTTCATCGAAAAATACGTGCTACCTGATACGCAGCTAGGTCGCTTGATACGACCAGAAGAGATTGCGGACGCGATCTGTTTCATGATCACCAATTCTGCCGTCAGTGGTGAACTCTGGGCTGACGCAGGCTGGCATCCGTCAGCGGCTTGAAAAACCGGGGATAGTATACTTTTTAACAAGGATCGTAGGAGCAGCAGCGCCGCGGTTTGATTGGCGCTGAGAACGCAGTTATCTGGGGAGTTAAAAAGGTATACTGTCCCCGGTATTAGGTTTTATGCGCGCTAAAATGCGTAGGTCTGAGTTCCCCTCGCTCCACAACTCTTTGTTTTAACGTGCTGCTACGCAAACGATGTGCCGCCTTCTCCTCGCCGATTCGCTTTATTAGTTCAGCGTAATTCCGCCCGGACAGTGTTGCCAGCTCGTTCTTGATCTCTTGCCTGTACCACTCGTTCCTATCTTTCAGCTTCACGTCGACAAACCCGGCTCGCTCCAATGCGCTGCGAGTTTGCTCAAGATTCTTCATGTCAAAAGTAAGTTGGACAGCTATGAGCCATTCTTTGAACTGGTCAGAATACTCACCCTCTCCGCTACGCAGCCAATCGCTACCCACGAACACACCGCCCGCCCGCAGGACCCGTAACACGTCCTGGTACAACGCTACCTTATCCGATATCTGAATAATCGCATCCTTGCTAAAAACAACATCGAACGACCCATCCTCAAATGGGAGAGGACCAGGCTCTACCAATCGGTATTGAACCTGCTCGGCCACACCGGCTTTCACCGCCCTTTGCCTCGCATGCTCAATGAGTGGTGGTTCAATATCAATCCCGACTACATTGTTCGCTCCATGCTCCTGAACCAGCAACACGTCAATCGCACCTAGCCCACTGCCTATATCGAGAACATCGCAGCCGGTGAGGTCTAAACCATCCAGCAGCACTGCCACCTCTTGTGGCCCTCCGGGGGACAAATAACCATCGCCCCACATCCACTGCAGCGCAGCTATAAAATCCTCAGTATACTCATACGTTTCGTCAGAATTGGGCATTACTTTTTTACCGACAATTGAACAAACTCATGTTTATGTTATCAAATGCTGTACTAACTCGATGATATTTCAGGAGACGCTTGTATGTTCGGCAAGATAGTGTTGGCTATAGGATTGTCGTTTTGTTTGGGTACAAATGCTCTTGCAGCCGGAAATGGGGGTGGCAATGCGCCGTCGCAACCCAGCGAGTATAGAAAAGCCGTAAAGGCGATCAAGAAAGAAAACTACGCACAGGCGGTGGAGCTGCTGCAGACAGTAGTTGACGAGAATCCCAAGAATGCAAATGCGTGGAACTACATGGGTTACAGTTTACGTAACTTAAAAAAATACGACGAAGCCCTGGCCGCATATGAAAAAGCCTTACAAATAAAACCTAAGCACAAAGGGGCTTTGGAATATTTAGGCGAACTTTATCTCCAGACCGGTCAGCTGGAAAAGGCAAAAGTAACCCTGAAAAAGTTGGACGACGCTTGCTTTCTCTCCTGCAAAGAGTATCGCAAGCTGAAGAAACAGATAAAAAACTACGAGGAGAGCTAGAAAAACCAGTATAGATCCTTATAATCCAGCACGCTTAGAATCCTGCGCTTGAGGAGCGCTGCAACCCGTTACCCACAATAGGTAGCAGGCCAGGCTCAAGCGGATTCGGGATCAACCCGAGTAACGGCGCTCACTCATAACTCTTAAAGCAAGGAGAGAGACAATGAGTGTAGTTGCGCAAGATGTATTTTCTGATTATCACGTAGCAGACCTTTCCCAGGCCGAGTTCGGACGCAAAGAAATCGCTATCGCCGAAACCGAGATGCCCGGTTTGATGGCGACACGCGAAGAGTACGCCGGCCAACAACCGTTGAAGGGCGCCCGTATTGCAGGTTCCCTGCATATGACCATTCAAACCGCGGTGCTCATCGAGACTTTGGTTGCACTGGGGGCTAAAGTACGTTGGGCATCCTGCAATATTTTTTCAACCCAAGACCACGCAGCGGCCGCCATTGCCGCGCAGAACATCCCGGTTTTCGCTTTCAAGGGCGAGTCTTTGGAGGAATACTGGGAGTTTACCCACCGCATTATGGAGTGGAAGGATGGCGGTACCCCTAACATGATCCTAGACGACGGGGGTGACGCCACGCTGTTGGTGACCCTGGGTGCTAAGGCCGAGGGTGATCCTTCCGTCCTTAACAACCCAACCAGCGAAGAAGAACGGGTGTTGTTTGCCGCCATTAAAAAGCGTCTGGAGAGCAGCCCAGGCTGGTACGGCAAGATACTCAGCAATATTAGAGGTGTCACCGAGGAAACCACCACTGGCGTCAAGCGCTTATACCAGATGCAAGACAACGGCGAATTATCCTTCCCTGCCATCAATGTCAATGACTCGGTCACTAAATCCAAGTTTGACAACTTATACGGTTGCAGAGAATCACTAGTTGACGGGATCAAGCGCGCTACCGATGTGATGGTGGCTGGCAAAATCGCTGTAGTTGCCGGCTACGGCGACGTTGGTAAAGGCTCTGCCCAGTCACTCCGTGGTCTTGGAGCAACTGTATGGATTACCGAGATCGACCCTATTTGTGCTCTGCAGGCCGCGATGGAGGGATATCGGGTAGTGACGATGGATGACGCCGCAGACAAAGCAGATATATTTGTGACCGCAACCGGTAACTACCACGTCATTACCCACGAGCACATGCAAGCGATGAAAGACGAGGCTATCGTGTGCAACATTGGTCATTTTGACAACGAAATCGACATCGCATCCGTTGAGGGCTATACCTGGGAAAACATTAAACCTCAGGTCGACCATGTCATTTTCCCCGATGGCAAACGCATCATTCTGTTGGCAAGAGGACGTTTGGTTAACCTGGGTTGTGCTACGGGTCACCCAAGCTTTGTTATGTCCAACTCATTTACCAACCAAGTGTTGGCCCAAATAGAGCTGTGGACAAAGGGTGACAAATACCGCAATGAAGTTTACACACTGCCTAAAAAACTTGACGAGCAAGTCGCCCGTCTGCATCTGAAAAAGATCGGCGCGAACTTGACCACATTGACTCAACAGCAGGCAGACTATATTGGGGTTTCCCCGCAAGGCCCGTACAAACCGGAACACTACCGGTACTGAAACCAGGGGCCACACCTGCTCGCAATAACTGAGGTTTATGCCCCAAGGACGGGGCGTTGCAGGATTCTTGCTCGAATAATCCCCCGTCACCTCAGTGAACCGAAGTGACGACCAACTATGTTGTTAAGCGGGAACGTCTGGTATTAGAGAGCTTCTCAGCCTAGCAATCGTGTCTTTCAGCTGTAACTTCTTCTTTTTCAAGCGCTTTAGCTGAATTTGGTCTACGTAAACTCCTTCTGCCATGCGCTTTATGGCATCATCCAAATCACGATGTTCTGTTTCTAGCTCGATTAACCTCGTCTCGATTTGCTCTTCGGCACTCATGGGGCATAATTAAATCAGACCACAGCCATTCTTCAAAGCGTTTTAGATAAGTCCAATGAATCCGCCAGAAACCTGGGAAATGATTGCTATCGGAGCCATCGCTTTGGTCGTTATCTTTCTGTTCCGTCCCGGTCTGAAAGAGGCATTTAAGCGAAGCAAAGAGGCCGAAAACAAGGACTGGAGCGGGGTATTATTGCCTATCGGTCTGGTGGTCTTATTCATTATCGTATTGATTTCTCTGGTCTGATCCCACTCGAGACCTCTCCTACTAGGTACTGAACCGAGCTAGTACCACGCTCGGGGATTAAAGAACATGGCTAAGAAACCAATAATCTACCTAAAGAATTACCAGCCGCCGGACTTTTTCATCGACACCGTCGAATTGGAATTCATTTTGGCTGAGGAGACCACGCGGGTTCGCAACAGGCTTTTACTCAGACGCAACGGCGACCATTCACGACCATTAGTGTTGGACGGTGAAGGATTGGAACTGAACTCCTTAAAAGTCAACGATGAACTGGTCCAGCCCAACGCTTGGTCAGTTTCAGGCGACAAACTGATTTTGCCTATATCGTTAGACAAATTTGTGGTTGAAACAGACGTGAGTATTCACCCGCAAGACAACACGACCTTGTCCGGTCTTTATTGCTCGAGTGGTAATTTTTGCACGCAATGTGAAGCAGAGGGATTCCGTAGAATAACCTACTTCGTGGATCGACCCGACGTACTGAGTCGCTATAAAACAACAATAATCGCTGACCGAAATAAGTATCCGGTGCTGCTATCAAACGGTAACCTCGTCGCGCAAAGTGATATGAAAAACGGGTTGCATCGAGCTGTTTGGGAAGATCCGTTTCCCAAGCCATCTTATTTATTCGCGTTGGTGGCGGGAGATCTGTCTTATCTCCATGATGAATTCACTACTTGTTCTGGGCGCAAAGTAGATCTGTACATCTATACCCAACACCACAACGTCGACAAATGCGGACACGCTATGACATCGTTGAAAAAGTCGATGCGGTGGGATGAACTGGTCTATGGCAGGGAGTGTGATCTCGATCGATATATGATCGTCGCCGTTGATGATTTCAATATGGGCGCTATGGAAAACAAGGGCCTAAATATTTTCAACTCTAAATATGTTCTGGCCAAACCAGAGACTGCCACCGATGCGGACTATGAAGCGATCGAAGGTGTTATTGCCCATGAGTACTTCCATAATTGGTCTGGTAACAGAGTGACTTGCCGTGACTGGTTTCAGTTGAGCTTAAAAGAAGGCTTCACGGTGTTCCGCGATCAAGAGTTTAGTGCGGATATGGGATCACGTGGAGTTAAACGCATCCAAGATGTCAACGTGATACGAGAACATCAATTCTTAGAAGACACAGGACCGTTGGCCCACCCGGTTCGTCCTAAGTCTTATAAAGAAATAAATAACTTTTACACCGTGACCGTATACAACAAGGGCGCGGAAGTAGTTCGCATGCTTCAACAACTAGTTGGCGTCGAAGGTTTTCGACGCGGCACTGATCACTACTTCAAAACCTTTGACGGACAAGCGGTGACTACCGATGATTTTGTAGACTCGATCGAAAGCCAAAATGACATTGATCTTAAACAATTTAAACGTTGGTACGACCAGGCGGGGACACCGCAGCTAGAGTTGGAGCACCACTATTCCGCTGACAACAAGACCTATACACTGCAGGTGCAACAATCCTGCCCACCGACACCAAGGCAGAAAAACAAAAAACCGTTTTATATACCTTTGAAGATTGCGTTGCTGGACCCCAAGGGGGAACACCTCGACCTAAGCGCAAGCGGCCTAAAAGAAGAGGTATTGCACGTTCGAAAAAGAAAAGAATGCTTCGTTTATAAGGGGATATCCTCACCACCGGTTTTATCTGCCCTAAGAGGATTCTCGGCACCGGTTAAAGTCAACGTCAACTACGATGACAAAGATTTGTATTTTCTCATGGTGCACGACACAGATCCGTTTTCCCGTTGGGATGCTGCACAACGAGTGTCAACCAACCTAATACTCGCGTTAGCTGGGGAACCCCACGCGCAAAGGCAAACCATCGAGCCTCGATTTGTAGAAGCGATTCGTTCACTGCTCCAATCCGATGAAACGGATCGCGCCATGCTGGCCCAACTGCTCAAACTCCCAGCAGAGACTTATGTTAGTGAGTTTATGAAAGTAATCGACCCGGAATCCATACACCAGGCTCGATCCTATTTAAAGAAGACGCTCGGCCAGATGCTTTGGGATGAGTTCCTTACGGTGTATCGCCGGTACGAAAATGATCTATACGAGATAAGTGCTGAGTCTATCGGGCGCCGCAGGTTGAAGAACATCTGTCTCGACTATCTTTTGACTACAGATACGCCGGCCGCTCGAAAATTGGCTGTACAGCAGTTCGCAGCCGCCGACAATATGACTGATACCGTGGCCGCATTGACGGCCTTGAACGACTCACCCAGCTCTGACCGTGACAAGTTAATGGCAGAGTTTTATTCCAAATGGAAAAACGATAACCTCGTTGTAGACAAATGGTTGAGTTTGCATGCGACTTCACATTTACCCGCGACCCTTGACCAAGTAGAAAATCTTACCAATCATGAGTCATTCAATATCCATAATCCAAATAGAATTCGGGCACTGATTGGTGCTTTCGCTCAAGGTAATGCCGTCCGCTTTCATGATGTCAGTGGGCGAGGCTACCGGTTCGTTTCGGACTATGTCATCGAGTTGGATAGACTCAATCCACAAGTGGCAGCACGTCTGGTCACTGTCTTCAACAGGTGGCTCCGTTACGACGAAGTTCGTCAAGGGCTAATACAAACGCAGCTCCAACGCATCCTTGGTCAAAGCAAGCTCTCTAGTGACGTGGAGGAAATCGTTACCAAGGCCATGGTCCACGGGTAAACAAGTACAAATGAAAAAATCAAAAATTGTTCTTGTACTGGTCATCATAGTTATCGTCGTCGCGTTTTTCGCTTTCGATTTGAGCCGATTTGTCAGCCCAGATTTCCTCAAACAGCAACAGGATAGTATCAATACCTACTACGAAAATAATCCCTGGCAAACCATTTTTATCTACTTCTTAATCTATGTCGTTATGGCAGCGCTTTCGCTGCCTGGTGCAATTTGGATTACGTTGATCGGCGGTGCCATCTTTGGCGTCCTTGTCGGCTCTATAGTTATTTCTTTCGCTTCCAGTATCGGTGCCACCTTGGCATTTCTGGTTGCGCGATTCTTGTTGCGGGATTGGGTACAGGACAGATTTGGAAATCGCCTAAATGCCGTAAATGAAGGTATAGAAAAGGATGGAGCGTTTTATCTCTTTACCTTGAGGATGATACCCATATTCCCATTCTGGCTGATCAACCTACTAATGGGGCTGACCAAGATACGCACCTGGGTATTTTATGTAGTCAGCCAGATCGGCATGTTAACCGCAACCGTAATCTACGTGAACGCAGGTAGCCAACTGGCACAGATCGAATCTTTAAGTGGAATTTTGTCGCCGGGGCTACTCATTTCTTTGTCTCTTATTGGTATTTTCCCCTTGTTAGCCAAAAAATTTATTGAGTTTGTTAATGCAAAGAAAGTGTATAGAGACTATCCGAAACCCGAGTCTTTTGACCGCAACATGGTTGTTATAGGTGCAGGCTCATCCGGGTTGGTTGCCTCATATATTGCAGCCGCGGTCAAAGCTAAAGTCACCCTGATAGAAAAGAACAGAATGGGCGGCGATTGCCTGAATACAGGTTGCGTTCCGTCCAAGGCATTGATTCGATCGGCCAAGTACATGAATAACATAAAACGTGCCAGAGAGTTCGGCATAAAATCCGCCAGTGCCGAATTCGATTTCTCCGACGTGATGGAGCGTATTCAGAGTGTCATTAAGCAAATAGAGCCACACGACTCGGTGGAACGATATACCAGCCTTGGAGTAGACGTCATTCAAGGGGAAGGGAAAATCACGTCGCCCTACCACGTTAAAGTTAATGGTGAAACATTAAGCACCAGGAATATTGTGATCGCTGCTGGTGCCTCCCCTCTGGTACCACCTATACCGGGCATCGACGACATGGGGTACTGGACTTCGGACAATATATGGGAGATCCGAAAGCTCCCTAGGCGACTGGTGGTGCTGGGGGGCGGACCCATCGGTAGCGAACTGGCACAATGCTTCGCCAGATTCGGTACCCAGGTGATTCAAGTCGAAATGCTGCCCAGGTTACTGAATCGTGAGGACGTCGAAATATCCAAAATGATAAAAGATCGATTCGTGGAAGAGGGCATCGACGTCCGGTTGGAACACCGGGCTACCTCCTTCCGGCGATCAGGTGATAGCAACGTTCTGGTATGCGACCACAAGGGCGAAGAAGTGGAAATCGAGTTCGATAACTTGCTAGTGGCCTTAGGGCGTGCACCAAACACAAAAGGATACGGCTTAGAAGAACTCGGTATCCCGACGACCCGATCCGGTACAGTTGAAGTAAACGAATTCCTGCAGACAAAGTTTCCCAATATCTATGTTTGCGGGGACGCTGCGGGACCCTACCAGTTTACCCATGTGGGGTCACATCAGGCCTGGTTCGCAAGCGTTAACGCATTATTTGGTAGCTTTAGAAAGTTTAAAGTCGATTACTCTGTCATTCCCTGGGCAACCTTTACCGAACCCGAGGTTGCTCGTGTCGGCCTCAACGAACTGGAAGCCAAAGAGAAGAATGTCAACTACGAGGTAACCATCTATAACCTCGACAAACTCGATCGCGCCATTGCCGATCAATCTGCCGAAGGGCTAGTAAAGGTCCTCACCGTCCCTAATAAAGACAGGATATTGGGCGCGACAATCGTTGGAGAACATGCTGGCGAAATGATTACAGAATTTGTCACCGCCATGCGACACGGGTTTGGCCTGAACAAGATTCTACGCACTATACATACGTATCCAACGTTGTCAGAGGCCAATAAGTATGTTGCCGGAGAGTGGAAACGCGCGCATGCCCCACAAAATGTATTGGCATGGCTAGAGAAATACCATCGCTGGCGCCTGAACTAAACCAGATACAAATAGTTTTTAGCGGCACCCTCGCTGCGAATTAACCACGCCTCCCCACAATCGATCGCCCCCCTCGCCTTAATTTTCTCTCGCAAAGGCGCAAAGTCCGCTAAGAAAAGAATAACAATAACTATCTAAAACAAAGGATGAAATCTCTGCGAGCTTGGCGTCTTGGCGAGAGTATTAATTGGATGAAGTCGGCGTCAACCCCTAAGAATTTTCTAAAACTCGACTTTCATTTTCAGGTGTCTCCCTGTCAGTCGAAACGACAGCGGGCCTGTCTGGCCAAGCTCCAGTTTGAAATCTTGCTCATAATTTGTCGTTTGGTCGGACCTGAATTGTGTAGAAACACCGGAATCAAACGGAAAACAAGGCTGCATACAACGAATGGGGTCGTCTGCCGTTTTCCAATTGTTCTTATATCCAATATCTAGGATTCTGAGGTTACTACCTAAAAGCGGTGGGTGATGGGAATCCTCTTCCCCCAAACTTGGATTGACCACAAGTGTGCTCAGCACTATGCAAGAAATCAGCCGCAACCTGTGCAAACAGCGCAGTGTCGTTACCACTATCACTGGCATGTTGTTTCCTCCAACCTCCATTAAACATCTATCCGCCGTTTATTTTTAAGGTTAGGCGGTGTTTATGATTAACCGGTGGCGAATTCTGAGTGATTTCGCCACTTTTTTTGCATAATTAGAAACCCGGTTGATAATTAGTAACTCACCGGTGAGTCGATATATCTCAGCGTACGGTGCCCTCCAGCTTGTTGTTGATCATGAAAACTTCCGCAGGGAACTTCGCACCCGTGGCCGGATGCCGCAACGTCCGCTTTGTCACAAAATCAAACAACAGGGGATTAATTCGATATATTTCGTTGAGAGCCTGTCTCTCGTGGTCGGTAATAAATCCATGGAATGCCAACACTTGCGTGCTAATGACAACATTGATGGCGGGTAGGGGATAGTCGCTTCCGTTGACCAGGCGATCATGAATATCAGAGCGCTCCAGCAATTGCTTCAATGGCCCAGGCAAACGGTTAAACTGGGTGATGGCTGAGATGTCCCCGAATAGATTGTCCCGGTAGTCGGGCGTGTCCATCATCTGCATAAATAATTCGAAGTTGTCTATCCACTTTCCGCTGCTGTTGTCCATACTTTGTCCCAGACTGCCCGCATGAGCCATGATCATCTTTAGGCCCTGGTCCAGAGCTCGCCGGAAAAGCAATGGGTTGCCCAATGCCTGATCCCGCTTGTCGGAAGATACGGCAAGTTCTTCACCGACGTGCGTCAACAATATCATCTGATTTTGCCGCAACGTGGAATAGTAGTCGTCTAGGGCGGGATCATCGGGCTTCATGCCCTGAGCATTGGGTAACCATTTGACAAAACGCACCCCCTGCTGTGCCCAGTACTCGAGTCGCTCTATGGCATCTGGTCGGTAGGGATGCACAGATACCGCCAATGTAAAGAACTCAGGATAGCGGTCAGCTAGTGCGAATACATAGTCATTGGGAACATAGAACTCACTGCTTTCTACACTGCGCTTACCATTGGGTCTGTAATAGTAATCGAAAGCCAATAGTTGGTACTTTCCACGTATGGGGATTTGTTCAACCAACGACACCAACCGGCCAACGTACTGATCATCGAAATGGGCTATATCCGTAATCCCCGCGCTGTTTAGAAACACGTCTCCTTTGATTTTGTGGTGCAGCCCCCACCAACTCAGTAGTCTGGGGCTTACCCATGCCCCCGTTTGCGGCTGGTTCAGCCCAATGACATGTACGTGGTAATCCTTTAGTTTGCCCGCATCGATATCGGAAAAAGCCCGGTCAATGAGTGTTTGCGCAGCGACGCTGAATTTTTTATCAGAATTCGAGTCGTCGAAAGCACCACCGATGAGGCTTATGATCCATGAATATGAGATGAACAATGCGATCCCGCACACTGCAACTACAACGCTAAACCGTACCAACCACCCTCGGCCCGTCCTCAACATTTATCCCTCGCCACGATCAAACAAAGGTTTAAGTAGGGGCGGTGTCCTCGCCGTGATCAAACGGGTGTATTAACGAGCGTCAGTACTTGCGCTATGACTATTTCAAAAACAGCCGCTTACTGATTTCAAAGGTCGCTTTGTCAACCCAATACTTGGTGGATAGACCAAATACAGAACGAATGGTTCCAACCGCTTGACCATCCACTATTTCCGGCAATAAAAGTCCCTGAAAAAGTACAATGATATGGGAGTCGTTTTGTGTAAAACCGATCTTGTAATGCTTGAGGTCTTTTTGCTCTTCCGTTAGTTCGGGGATCTCCTTGAAATCTTCATAACAAGCCTGCCATGCTTTTAGGTAGGGTCCTGGAATCATATTTTGATCCGAATGCGGGCCTAAGAAGTCATCTTCTTCAATCTCAATACACCGATAGCCGTGATCAAAAACGCATTCCGCTTGCAGATTCCTTACATACTCAATGCTCTTCTGCGTCGATTCTTGCATCTCTTCCCCGTAAGAGTTACTCAAATATAAGAATACACAAGCAACGATTACCCTGCCTAACACTATGAAGTTCATCAATTAGCAATTCTGCCGATTGTACTAATACGACCAGTTTCCAACTGATGATACTTCATGAATCCAGCCGGGGTACCTAAGTATCCGTCCACACCGGCTAGCCTATCCGACAAAATGTCCTGGGGTGAAAAGTTTTCGTTGTCATAACGTGGATCGGGACCGCCGTGGGTGTGATAAGTAGCGGTGGCTCGCGTCCCGCCGGGGACTGTAGTCTGTGGATTACCAATGTTTACGCTGGCCACTCCTCCGCCAACCGGGTTTGTGTTTCCAAAACTGCCGTCCGCGTTGCGGTAAACCCATCCACCATGCTCGCGGTTCTCTCTAACTGATACTGGATTTATTTCATTCAACACGTCAAACGCCGCTTGGTGCTGAGTGGCAAATCTTTCCGAGTTATCGTTGTTGTCATCCCCCGAACTTACCGCTGCAGCGGCAACGCCGACTCCGACGCCTACACCCACAATGGTGGCCCACTTTGTTTGGCTCTTTTTCTTGGCTTCCGCCTCTTCATCTTCGCTTGCAGCAAACGATCTGGGTCGACTCAAAGTGCGTTGATAACGGAACAAAATCCTTTGCTCGTCCGCGCTTTCGTACAATGGATTGTGTACATCCTCAATATTGACCGACCAGCTCGATGTTGAATTCTTCTTCCAACTGAAGCCCACCCGTCTAACATAGGCACCGGTCTCACTATTGATTTGTTGATATTCAAAGTTCAACCGTGGTCCACCCGTTGCAAAGTTGAAACCATGTCCGACCCAGTCGTTCCCCCTCTCTAACCCAAACAAACCTCCCCTGAAGAAGGGTGTTGATACCCCAGCGTAGTAACCGTATCGATCATCCACATTAGGTGCCTTGATTCTGGTTCTAGCAAACTGCGCGCTGGTACCTTTAGACAAATTAAAATCAAGCCCCGCACCCTGAAAACTGAACGCCGAACCTGAGCCACCATGGAAGAAATAGTGATTCAAATCCTGGTACAGGGTAGATCCGGTCTTTGAAAAGGCACGTCCGCTGCCTTCAAAATAAGCAATTGTCGCACCGCCCACGGAAAATCCTGCGTAGTGGTGTCGCTCATTCAACGCGTAGGTCGTCCCATAGTGCAGGACATTCGAGCCGAAAGAACGATGAAAAGACATCGTGGTGACCTCCGATCCGTTAAACCGATTTAGCCCTTGATGTCGACTGTTACGGTAATAGTGCCGGATCGTGGTCGAGAAACTTTTGCCATTGCCAAAACTGGCAAACAAAGGTGTATTTTGTTCGTTACTTCCTCCCAGACAAATGCTTGTTACCGAAAGTAACGTGAAAGTGCAGAATAACTTAAAAATACGCATAAAACTTCCATTACACTAGATTTGTAACCTACTACCCCCGCCAACCAGTATATAAGTTTAGATGAAATCATTCAGCTAGTTGGCAGGTTTTTCATTTGGGGCGTGGCGTTCGTATTATCTGCGTGCCAGGGCGGTGGCGACACCCAAACTAGTAAAAACCGTCCCCGTTATGTATTTCCCATAGTGTAGCCCCGCCTGCTTAAAACGATCTCCCAATGCGCCTGCAAAAACTGCGTAGAGACCATCGCTTACTATACCGACCAAGATGAAAATCAACCCCAGCACCCAGATCTGCATTGATACGGACATTTCGTTAGTAGTGTCCACAAACTGCGGCAAGAATGCGAAGAAAAACAGAGCGGTTTTGGGATTGAGGACATTTACAACAATACTTTCCCTGAAAATGATCAACAGGTGTTTTCTTGTTCGCGATTTACTGATCACCGCTTCGTTTTTACTGAGGAAACTCCGCACCCCCAGATAAATCAGATATGCCGCCCCCAAATATTTGACAATGTTGAAGGCAAGCGCAGAAGCCATCAACAATCTAGACACGCCATATGCGGCGGCAGCTACGTGTACCAGGGTGCCGACGTGCATGCCTAACGTCGCTATAAAACCTGCCAATGTGCCCTGACTTAAACTGCGGGCGACGATATAAATGACTGCGGGACCCGGGGTAATCAGCAGCACAAGTGCAGCCAATACAAAGACAACTAACGTGTCATTATCGATCACTTTGAAGTAACTGTGTTAAAGGTATAAGGTTTAAATAAAAAGTGAGGTGTCAAACGCAATGCAGCATATTGGAAAATAGTTCTTTAAGCTTTCAACTTTATTCTTTAAAACTTACCGCGCCACGTCTCTCGGATCGAGTCCGGGATCCTCACCCATACATACAATCAGAACGGGCGTAGTTTATCTCCGCCAAACCAGGAGTTGGTTATTGGCGGGCATGGAATAGTCCGCGATCAGCGATAGACCTTGCTCGCTGGCCAATTTATCCACCGCTTCAAAATCACGGATGCCCATATGTTGCCCTTGCGCCTTTAACGACTGTTCGAATTGTGCATTACTTTGACTGGTATACCGGCCATCATAACGAAAGGGGCCGTAAACACATAACTTTCCCGGGTTAAGCAAGCTTTGTCCAACACCAGTAAAGAACTGCTCCACCTGGTGCCAAGACATTATGTGCAAAGTATTTGCGCTAAATATCCCGTCTGCCTGAAAACCCCAGGGATGGTCGGAGACATCAATAGACAGTGGTGCCGGGGCATTGTCCGGTCCTTCCTTTTCTAGTCTTAGCGCTAGCCACTTCAAACTATCCGGTTGATCACTGCTCTGCCAAGTTAGGTGAGGCAGATTTTTCGCAAAATAAACGGCGTGTTGTCCGGTACCACCGCCAATCTCCAGCACAATTTTGGTCGTCGCAAAGACATCCTTGAGCACGTTAAGAATAGGAATCTTGTTTCGTTCACAAGATTCGGCACAAGGCAACATCGCAATGCGCTCCCTAAGCCAGTTCTAGTGAGATCGAATGCCCAATATCTCAGCTGCGCGTTTGGGTTCGACTATGTCTGCGCCAAGTTCTCGCACGATGCGCACGGCTTTTTCTACCAACTTCGCATTCGAAGCGAATTCACCCTGCGACAGGTACAAGTTATCCTCCAGGCCCACTCTGACATTACCTCCATGGCTCACAGCCTGTGCAACGATGGGGAATTCCCAACGTGAGATCCCAAAGGCTCCCCAACAGGCATTGGCTGGCAACAGACTCCTCATCAAGGTGAGCACTTCGGGCGTTGCCGGCGCGGCATGAGGAATGCCAAGACAAAGTTGAAACATCGGTGGCTGATCGACGAGTCCCTGTTCAATCATGCTCCGGGCGAACATGATGTGTCCCGGCTCGAACACCTCAATCTCGGGTTTAACGCCCAAGTTTTGTATATGCTCGGCCATGACACGTAAGTGAGCCGGTGTATTGACGAATATCTGCTCACCAAAATTGAACGTCCCGACATCCAGCGTGCATATATCAGGGCGCAGCTCATCGATATGAACCAATCGCTGCAATGGCTTTTTCAGCGTAGTACCCGTCCCTCCTACTTTAGGGTCTTCATCGTCTGGGACAAAGCGGGCGCCCTCGCTCGTAGTCAGATTGATCAGCACATCGCTGCCCGAGTCTCGGATCCGTTGCGTCACTTCCCTAAATAGAGCCAGATCTCCAGATCGTACACCGGTCTCTGGATCGCGCACGTGAATGTGTGCGATGGATGCGCCCGCCTGCCTCGCCTCCAGACATGAGTCGGCAATCTGTGCAGGTGTGATCGGATAGTCCGGGTGCTTCTGGAAATTGTTGTGACCACCGGTCACGGCGCAGGTAACAATCACTTCTTGTGACATTAATTTATTCTCATTTGGTAACAAGAGTCTACCGGTTATCAGGTTCGGTGATTAAACGCCCACCACTTTGAAAAGTAAAATAGGACCAGAGCCATTGAATCGCAACCAGTAACCGATTCCGCATACCTATCAGATAGTAAATATGGGCTAGACCCCAAATCCACCACGCAAACCACCCCTTCAATTGGACGAAACCGAAATCGATTACAGCCGCCTTGCGCCCAATGGTTGCTAGATTGCCCATAAATCGGTAGTGAAACGGTTTCGGATCGTTTTTACCGGTAACGCTCGCTTCGATGCGCTGTGCAACATAACGCCCTTGTTGTTTGGCTACCGGTGCGATACCTGGTAATGGTTGTCCATCTTGCCCGCTTAAAATCACGGTGTCACCAATGGCATACACATCGGTGAACCCCGGAACGGAAAGATCCCGGTTTACCTTAATTCGACCAACATTATCACATTCTGCACCCAGCCACTGGCCCGCAGGTGAAGCTGCCACTCCTGCGGCCCACAAAACCGTGCTTGCATCGATACGCGTTTGCCCCAAATTAACCCCTGTCTTGTCGCAGTGAGTAACTGGCGCACCGAGCAATACTTCTACCCCCAATTTTTCCAATGCCCTCCTTGCGAAAACGGATAAAGGCCCAGGAAACGCAGGGAGCACACGGTCTCCCGCCTCTATCAAAACGATACGCGCCTGACGCGGGTCAATACTACGAAAATCCGCAGCTAGTGCTTTGCGCGACAATTCGATAAGTGCACCCGCCAATTCAACCCCAGTCGGACCTGCACCCACGATTACAAAAGTCAAGTATCGTTCTCGCTTGTCTTGCTCGACCTCCATCTCAGCGTATTCAAAGGCAAGGAGTATTTGACGACGGATATAAGTCGCATCCTCTATGCGTTTCAATCCGTGTGCAAAATCCGCCCACTTTTCGTTACCAAAATAGGCGTGCTGCGCTCCCGTAGCCAACACCAAATAGTCGTAAGGTACTGATCCCGCGTCACACTCGACGACTTTTTGTGAACTATCTATCGCAGTGACTTCACCCAATATGACCCTAGCGTTTGCTTGTTTTCTCAGGATACTTCGAACTGGCCATGCGATGTCAGCAGGTGACAGGCCTGCGGTCGCGACCTGATACAACAGTGGTTGAAACAAATGGTGGTTGCACCGATCGATTATCGTTACGTCGACCGGAGAATTGGACAATTTTGCTGCGGTGTTTAATCCACCAAACCCCGCCCCCACGATAACCACTTTCGGCC